>NZ_QUAE01000002.1:0-430818 GCF_003386945.1 Halobacillus trueperi
ACGTCTCGCACCCTTCGGAAGTTCGTCAGTTCCTATCTCAAAGAACGATTCTCACCCTATCTAGTTTTTCAGCCGTGAGGCATATCCGTCGGCATACCTTAGCTATGGCTTCAGCCTTCGTTCTGCCCAATCTACCTGTGCTTCACACCCTAAGACCTGTCCGTCTTAACGCATGCAGGAGTGTTGACGGGATGGTTTCGGGAAACATGGATCCTTCATTCCCATCCTCCGTTGTACAGTTGAAATTTAGTTAAATAAACTTCCTGCTTTTCACGCTGAAAAGCGTTTATAGCAGAACTTGTCGCGCGCCCCCGTTTCTATAAGACTTGAAATCGAGATATATCTTGGGAAGTCTTTTACTTCAATCCCCGTTAGTAGGGGTCTCGCCAACATTTTAACGAAAATATACAGAAAGACAATTTTTGGAATATAAAAGCCGATAATCCCCATGCTAAGGTGATCGGCTTTATATTGTTGTATACCTAATTGTAACTGTCTACTACGGAAAAATTATTAATTGTCGCATTAGATACCCTTAATACTTCACTAATGTCTTTGGTCTCTAAATCATAAAGATATAGATTCGATGGTTTAAACTTCCCGCCTTTATCATCTGTTTTTATTTCTTGGTCTTTTCTTTTAGCTATGAAGTATATACCGTCTAAATTCCCTGCATATTGCGGGTGTTTAAAACTTGTTAATTTCTTCCCTTCTTTTATTAAAGGTTTAGTCTTTCCTGTTTCAAGATCGATTTCTGCTATCACAGATTTGGAGTTTGATTGTCCAAATACTTCATAATAACTGATTAAAGCAGCTTGACTATCATTTGATATAGAAATATCATGTATATGTTTTTTTAGACTTTTTATTTTCCGTTTAATACCCTTGTCCTTATTAACAATACTTATTTCATAATTTAATGGTTTTAATTCTTCCCCTTCTTTATTAGCTTCTTCTATTTTTTTTTCATTCTCTTTTGCAGAGTAAGATAAAAGTATTAAACTTCCCGATTCTGTATTTAAATCAAAATGTTTAATACTTTTATCTTTTTCATTTTTGTTCCATATATTAATAGATCCATTATTAATATCATAAGTTCCAATGTGGAAATTTTGGTTGTCGTAGAGATTTATTCTCATATAAATTTTGGATTGTGTTGTGCTCAATTTTAAGAAATCTATTGACCCATTAATATTTGTTAATTGTCTAGATTTGTTTGATTTCATATCAAACTGAAATAATTGATTTAACCCATTTGAATCTGTATCTGTATAAAAAAAGGTTTCATTTTTAGGGTGAAATGCAGAGGTTGGGTGTGATGTCATTTTTTTTTGAAAAACAATATCTTTTTCATTCGTAGCTATATTGTATAAATAATATGAGGTAGTGTAATCCAGTCCAGTACTTCTAATAAATAGATTAGATTGCTCATTAGTTTTAAAAGTTTCTGATAAGATTGGTATTCTAATATTCGCTAAAGTTATGAATGCTATAATAATTATTATTGCTATTAATAAATATTTCTTCATGGAATTCCTCCTAAAAAAAGAAGTAAAGTTAATTAACTTTACTTCAATGAATATATTTTTTAATATGAGTATCTACCATCAATCCACCCAACACTTGAGGGTTCTCCTAAAACATTTTCAAAAAAAGACTTTTGAACATCAAGAATTACACTGTAATGGTCGAAGTTTTGACGTCCGTCCCATTTTTGACATATCCCTGACTCTCCATTGCTATAGTTAAGAACATCTAAGCTTGTGCCGGCAGGTGGGTTATCAACGCTTAATTCTGTTGCACAGTCATTGGAATCTAATACTTTACCATGATAACCTACCTTTCCAACTCCGTTATACCAACTAATGTTACCAGTCCTAAGTTCAGCACTAGCAGACCCAGTAAAAACCCCCATTAAAAGCAAAATAGCAATTGAAACAACAGTCATAATTTTCTTTTTCATAAACCCAACTCCTTTTTATTTTCCATTTAATGTATAATTTGACACTTAAATGGAAAACCCTTCTTTTTTGTGTGAAGTTTTTGCTTTTACTTAAGGGATATCTAAATCATTACTTTCGTTTGTGGAGAATAGTTATTGTCGTTACTAATTTATTGTTATGCTTCCTTCAATTTTCGAGTGAGAGTGTCTATTGTGTAGATGGCATTTAAAAATGTAGGTTTCGGCAATCGGGGATATACATCAATTCTTGCATAAATACAACTTTACATGAAGTAGTTAAGTTAGGCTGAGTAGCTTGCATGTCCATACTGGATCCACTGCAAGGATCTCTTAACCATAGAGGTTCCATGTCAAGTTACTATGGCGAAAAATAAATATACGGTCACTCTTAATTGCCGATTGCCATTTCCTATGAAATTATCAAAAGCTTTTGATAAAGGAGTTAAATTTGAAATTTATTACCGCATTTATCTCGAAACTGAGTCTTCCACAAACCTGCCCTTTAGCGGAAGACTCAGTTTCGAGATAATTTAAATAACCAGTAACGTTTCCTACGCTTTGGAAGAAACATTACTGGTTTCACTTTTTCAAAATAACTGGAAAAATTCCATTTTGTTTTTATGCTTCAACTTTTAAAAAGCAGGGGTTTGTCTATAGCATGTCATGCTGAGCACTTCCATCCATTAAGAACGGAATTGCTTCGCATGCTCCTTGGCAAAAGTGATGATCTTATTATAAGTTTTCTGTTCAAAATCCTTTTTGGATGGAATGTGTAACGTCGCATTGTCTTCATCAATGATTTTTATTCTTTCGCCGCCTCTGACATATAGGGTGACGTACAAAAATGGCTCTCTCATCCCTAATGCTACCCGTAATTCTTTCGGAAAGTCTGCCGTTATGATGATACGATCTTCCACTTGCTTCAAGCTTAACTGACTATGAAACTTCAAATGTTCGATCCCTTTTATATGCAAATATACCGCACTCCCCGTTTTTCATTATACATTCCTAATCATACGTTCTTTTAAACCCATTATCTGTCGTTTGTTGCTTTTTTCACAAAGCTTTAACAAACCGTCCAGCTTACACCTAGGATAACCGTTTTCATTCGTTAGTTCCTAAACTCCATGTAAAAATTTATACCGATATGTGAAGAATTGAGCATCAAACCTGGTACCAACAGACAGGAAGCTGTACCGAGAACCACAAAAACACATGAAAAGACCTGACATCAGCCCGGCCCTCTCATGTGATTATATTCACAGAAAGTCTGGCACCATGAGCATTCGGTTTGGTGCCTGTCACCCAAAAAAGAACTGCAATGCCAGGCACCGAAAAATGTAAACCAGTGCCTGGCACCACATCAAAACACAACCTTACCTACGCCTGTTCTCTTATCACAACCCCACGCCTCATCATTTCATCAATATAAACATCACCGGGGACGATCGTTTCCGGTGGGCATACCCCACGCTTTGTGATCGTGCCCCCGCCGATCAATTGTGCGACGACAGAGATGGTGTTGGCTGTTGCGCGGGCCATCGCTGTGACGTTCGTCGCCCTGTCTTTATAGGTAACCATTTCGTATTCACAGGCTTTTCGCACTCCATCTTTCTCACCGCCGACGATGACGCGGAGCAGGACAGCATCGTCTTTATCCTTCAGCTCAAGAAGAGGATCGATGCTCTTCAGAAGCACTTCCCTCGTCTTGATTTCCGTTCCACGGATGTTTACGACTTGATCCGCTCCCGTCAGGTTGAGATCGACGAGCAGTTTCATTTTCTCCGCGTGTCCGGGATAACGGATCGTCTTGTATTCCAGACTATCAATGTGCGGATACGATTTCAGCAGCGTCGAAGTCCCGCCGGAGGTATGGAAAGCTTCCAGTGGACCAAAGCGTTCAAAATAGATGTTTTCAATTTCCGTCAACGACTCGACTTCACGCAGTTTTCCATCTCTGATTATTGTCGAAGGATCGGAGTAGTGATCCAGCAATCCTTCCATAGAAAAGACGTGGTTGTACTCAAGCGGCGGGTCCGGCCTTACCGGAATGCCTCCCACGAACAAACGTATCGACTCGAGTTTATCAAGCTTCCCTGCGCCGTAGCCTGATAAAATGTTAATCATGCCGGGAGCTACACCGAGATCCGGGATGACCGTGACTCCTGCTGCTTTCGCCTGTTCATCGAGCTCTAACACTTTATCGGTAATGTGACCGATGTGTCCGCCCAAATCGACGGAATGGACCCCGACTTCAATCGCTGTTTTCGCGACGATTTCATTGAAAGAGTAGAAAAGGGCATTGATGACGACATCATATTGTTGGATGAACTCAGCAAGTTCGGTCTGGTTTCCGGCATCCACTTTGAATCCCTGTATTTTTGAAGAGTTCAATGAATCAGAGACGCGCTGTGCACGGTCGAGGTCGATGTCGGCGAGCCCGACTTTCTCGACCCCCGAACTGTGGACAAGATCGCGCGCCGCTTCTTTTCCCATCAATCCAGACCCTAGAACAGCTACTTTCATAGTCCGCACTCCTTTTTCTCTGTAAAATTACTCGACATCGATTTGGGCACGCTGCAGTTTCCCACTGAAATCGACGTACACGGCTTTCCATTCGGTGAACACGTCGAGGGCAGCCACTCCAGAATCTCTGTGGCCATTTCCGGTCCCCTTCGTACCGCCGAACGGAAGGTGGATTTCAGCCCCTGTCGTCCCTGCATTCACATATACGATGCCTGTATCTAAATCCCGCTGAGCGGCGAATACTTGGTTCACGTTCTGTGTGAAAATCGAACTCGACAAGCCGAATTCCACACTATTGTTGATTTCAACAGCTTCCTCAAAACTTTTCACAGGGATCAAGGAAACGACCGGCCCGAAAATTTCCTCCTGGGCGATGCGCATGTCCGGTTTCACATCCGTAAACAAAGTCGGAGCGAAGTAATTTCCCTTTTTGTGATCCCCGTTTTCCATGATATAACCGCCGGTCAGAAGTTTGGCTCCTTCTTCTTTGCCGATGCTGATATAGCTTTTCACTTTTTCAAGACCCTTACTATTGATGATCGGGCCGACTTTGATCGATTCATCCAGTCCGTTTCCGATTGAAAGTTTGGCGATTTCCTTCTGAAGGCGTTCTTCCAGTTCATCTTTGACCTTTTCGTGGACCATGACACGGCTGCAGGCGGTGCAGCGCTGGCCGCTCGTTCCATAGGCACTCCAAAGAATACCTTCGACGGCGAGAGACAAGTCGGCATCATCCATCACGATCACGCCGTTCTTTCCACCCATTTCGAGTGAAACTTTTTTCAGCCGCTGGCCGCATTTACCTGCAATGCCACGACCGACTTCATTCGATCCTGTAAAAGAAATGACTCGGATATCTTGCTGCTCGATCATCGCTTCTCCTACCGTGGATCCCGACCCGAACACGACATTGATGACCCCTTTTGGCAACCCGGCTTCTTCAAAAATTTTCGCCAGTTCATACGCCATGATCGGGGTTTCTGTTGCGGGCTTCCAAACGACAGCGTTTCCGGCAACGATCGCCGGGAAGGACTTCCATGTTGCAATTGCAATAGGAAAATTCCACGGAGTGATGATGCCGACGACGCCGACCGGTGCACGGACGCTCATCGCAAATTTATCCTTCAGCTCTGAAGGTGTCGTCTGCCCGAATAATCGGCGCCCTTCCCCTGCCATGTAGAAGGCCATGTCGATGCCTTCCTGGACTTCTCCCCGCGCTTCTTCGATGACTTTTCCGTTCTCCATCGTCAAAAGCTGCGAGAGTCTTTCTTTACGTTCTTTCATGATCAAACCGACACGGTACAACACTTCCGCTCTTTGCGGTGCCGGAACGAGGGCCCATGTTTTCTGCGCTTTTTTTGCGGCACTTGTCGCTTCCTCCACATCAGAAGCCGCCGATAACGGGACGTTTACCAACGTTTCGGATGTCGCCGGATTGATGACGGCTGTCGCCTTGCCAGAAGAAGGCTCCACCCATTTTCCATCTATAAAATTCTTTAACTGCTCCTCATGAATCAATGTCACTTTGATTCTCCCCCTTTTTTTCTTAATTGAGTAATCGTTTTTGATAATGATATTCGTTCAGGATCTGTTTCCACTTCAATCACCACAGGCTTGTCCAAAACCAGCGACTGATCCAGAGCATGTCTGAACTCTTCTGCCGTTTTCACATGAAAACCTGCAGCACCTAGGTTCTCTGCCACTTTCCAAAAAGAGACTTCACCTAAATCCGTACCGATGACTTCGCCCGGATAATGGATTTCCTGATGCATGCGGATTGTTCCGTACATGCGGTTATTGAAAACGATGCTGATGACCGGAATGTCATATCTGACCGCCGTCTCAAGCTCCTGCAAGGTCATCATGAAACCACCATCGCCAGATAGAGAGACGACACTCTTATCAGGATTCGCAAGTTTCGCTCCCAACGCTGCCGGCATACCGTACCCCATCGCCCCTGAAGTTGGTCCTATATATCGATGTTTCTTAAATTGAAAATACGTGTGCAGCCAACCGGCGAAGTTTCCAGCATCATTCGTCAAAATGCTGTCTTCCGGCAGGTTTTCCTGAAGAAGTGAAATCACTTCCCCGTTCAATGTTTTGCGACCTTCTGTAACCAGCGTCGCCTCATACGCTTTCCGCCTCGCACTCGTCCATGAAGACAGATCCCGTCCGTAAGCGGCCGCGGCTAAAGTCTCCAGCATTTCTTTGGCATCCGCTACAATACCCACATCTGGAGGATAGACTTTGCCAAGAACGCCGTCATCGATATCACAGTGGATCAGCGTCTGCCCTTTGAAGATCGAATAGTCCTGTGTCGTCACTTCAGAGAGTCTTGTCCCGACAGCGAGCACCGTATCTGCTTGAGTGAGCGTCTCCAGAATGTTCGAATGGGTGCCGAGTCCCAGGTGACCGCAATAGTGGATATCATCGTTCGGAAAAACATCATGACGTCTGAATGCACTCACAATCGGCGCGCCCCACTTATAAGCGAGCCGTTTCAAAGCCATTTCTGCACCCGCAAGCTTCACTCCCCCACCCGCTAAAATCAGCGGACGCTCAGCTAAACGGAGACGGTCGACCACCTCGATGACTTCTTGATCCGAAGGCTTTGGTCCCGGCCTTTTTATAACAGGACCGAATGACATGAGCGCTTCTTTTTTCAAGACATCTTCAGGCAAAGAAATAACGACTGGTCCAGGCCTTCCTGTCATAGCGATCCTAAGTGCCCGTTGGACAAGCTCCGGAGTCCGGGGCGGTTCGCGGATTTCAGCTACCCATTTAGCGATCGGTCGGAAGAAAGCTTCAAGATCGACTTCCTGGAAGCCTTCACGTCCACTGAAGTTCGTATGCACCTGTCCTAAGAGGACGACCATGGGTGTGGAGTCCTGGTAAGCGGTATGAACACCAATCGCAAGGTTGCTCGCCCCGACGCCCCTCGTCGCTATCACAACACCCGGGGTGCCGCTCGCTTTGGCGTACCCTTCCGCCATGAAAGCGGCCCCGCCTTCGTGTCTGGCCGAAATGAGCTCAATGTCCGGTTCTTTCAAAATGGCATCCATCACGGGAAGATAGCTCTCCCCTGGGACACAAAACACTTTGGAGATGCCTTGTCTTTGAAGACAGGAAACGATGGCTTCCGCGCTCGTCATATGACGTTCGTCCATGGAATTCAGCCTCCTTTCATCGCTTTTTTCATACGGATCGAAGCTTCATGCAGCCGCTCGATCGGAACAGAAAGGCTCATCCGGAAATAGCCCTCCCCTTTTTGACCGAAGGCTGTTCCAGGAGTCAAGATGATGCCAGCTTCGTCGAGCATTTTTTCAGAGAATCCTTGAGACGTATATCCTTCGGGAACTTCAGCCCAAATGAAAAAAGTACCCTTCGGTTTTTCAGCGTGGATATTCATTCCGTTGAAAGCATTCATCATAAGATCGAGCCGCTGTTCGTAGGTGCGGTTGTTCGCTTTAACCGATGAAAAATCACTTCGCAACGCTGTGACACCTGCTAATTGAATCGGTAAAAACTGACTTGTATCCATATTGCTCTTGTACACGCTGAGCGAGCGGATCAATTCTTTATTGCCGACGATGTAGCCAAGCCGCCAGCCAGACATGTTGAACGTTTTTGACAGCGAACCAAATTCGACGCCTATTTCTTTCGCTCCCGGCACCTGCAGTAGACTGGGAGCTTTGTAATCTCCAAAAGTCACTAGATCATATGCGGCATCATGGATGAGTGAGAGTTTATGTTCCTTAGCAAAGCGGACGGCTTCCTCGAACGTGTCTAATTCGACTGTTCCGCCTGTCGGATTGTTCGGATAGTTGAGCAGCATCATTTTCGACCTGGAAACATCCCTTGGAGAGATTTGATCAAAAAGTGGTGCATAGCTGTTTTCCTCATCGAGCGGAAAGCGGACCGTGACGCCATGGGCAAGGTGGATCGCCGATTGATAGACCGGATAGCCCGGATCCGGAGCAAGTACCCCGTCCCCCGGGTCGAGGACGGCACTGATCAAATGGGCGATGCCCTCTTTCGATCCGATCAGTGTCAGGACTTCCGTCTCTGGGTCCACATCCACGTCATAGTGAGATCTATAGAAATCCGCAACGGCTTCTCTGAACTCCCGGCAGCCGCCGTACGGGGAATATTTGTGATTCTTCGGTTTGCGCACTTCTTCTGTTAAACGATCGATGATGAATGGCGGGGTCGGCAAATCCGGGGCCCCGATGCCAAGATCGATGACATCGACCCCTTGAGCGGTCAACGCGAGTTTCTTTTTATGAAAAATGGAAAACAGATAAGGTGGCAGGCTTCGCACCTGCTTCGAGCTTTGGATCATAGAAAGACCCCCTTCAAACATTCTGGTTGTCCCATCGCTCTATCCTATTAATCCATCCCTCATTCTATGAAACAAAGTTTCCAGGTCATCTTTTCCAAAGAGGTGCATATAGTGTGATATAGCCCGTCAAGGACAACTCCCCTATCTGAATTGATCCGTGTTTCCCAAGCCAGTTGGATTCATACGTCGTATGGGTTCTTCTGGCTTTTTCTATCGTGAAAGGGTGTGATGAGTGGTGAGTGCCGCATTGGAAGGCATCCGCGTCCTCGATTTGACCCGGGTTCTCGCCGGTCCCTATTGTTCAATGATTCTCGGCGATCTCGGAGCTGACATTATTAAAGTCGAAGCTCCCGGGGGCAGTGACGAAACCCGTACGTGGGGACCGCCCTTCAAAGAAGGGATGAGTGCCTATTATTTATGTGCCAACCGTAATAAGAAGAGTTTGACGCTTGATTTGAAATCTCGTGCAGGAAAAGAAGTCATGGAAAAGCTCGTCAAAGATAGTGATGTCGTCATCAACAACTTCAAGACAGGAACGATGGAGCGGCTCGGCTTCGGCTATGACCATTTGAAAGAGATTAACCCCCGAATCGTTTTCTGCTCGATTACGGGTTTCGGAGAGACAGGCCCTTATAAGCACCTTCCCGGCTATGACTTCATCATTCAGGCGATGAGCGGCTTGATGAGCATCACAGGGGATGACCAATCCGGTCCGCAGAAACTTGGTGTGGCGATCACGGACATCCTCACAGGGCTGTATGCCTGTATCGGAATTCAAACGGCTCTCTTAGAACGGGAACGATCCGGAACAGGTCAGAAAATCGATCTATCTCTATATGATTCTGCCGTCAGTTCCCTCATCAACATCGGGAGCAATTTTTTAATGACCGGAAAAGTACCGCAGCGACTCGGAAATCATCATGCCAACATCGTGCCATACCAAACGTTCCGCTCCCTTGACGGTGAAATGGTCATCGCTGTCGGGAATGACCGTCAATTCGCTCAACTATGCGCGATCGTCGGACAACCTTCGCTTGCATCAGACCCTCTTTTTTCTACGAATGCAGGAAGGGTGGAAAACAGAGAGGAGCTCTCGAGGATTTTGCAGGAGCTGTTTTTAAAAGAAGATACCGCTTACTGGCAAAGCCGATGTCAGGAAAAACAGATCCCCTTCGGCCCGATTCAATCGCTCGAAGAGGTTTGTAAAGATGAGCAGCTGAAAGCCCGCGAAATGTTCCTCACCTGCGAGCATCCAAAAGCAGGTGATGTTGGGATGATCGGCAGTCCATTGAAATTATCCCGCACGCCGGTGGATTACAAGCAGCACCCACCGGAGGCAGGTGAACATACAGAAGAAATCCTTACGAAACTCGGGTATGACAAAACTACGATCCAAGAATGGAAAAAGGATCACAAGGTTTAAGGAGTGAACGAAATGAACTTTGATTTCAGTGATGAGCAAATGATGTTAAGGAAAGCGGTCCGAAGTTTCGTCGACCATGAAATCATGCCCTACATCGGAGAATGGGATGCGAAAGGACACTTTGATCAGCAAACGTTGAAGAAGCTTGCGGAGCTTGGGCTTATGGGTGTGTGCATTCCGGAAACTTATGGCGGGAGCGGCATGGATTACAATTCCCTCGCGATTGTATGTGAAGAACTCGAACGTGGAGACACCGCATTCCGTACAGCCGTTTCCGTCCATACCGGCCTGAACAGCATGACACTCCTGCAGTGGGCGACAGAATCACAGAAGCAGAAATACTTAGCCCCGCAGGCGAAAGGAGAAAAAATCGGAGCTTTCGGCCTGACGGAACCTGCGGCCGGATCTGATGTGGCCGCATTGCAGACGACCGCGACACTCGACGGTGATCATTATGTCTTGAACGGACAGAAAACATGGATTTCCCTATGTGATGTGGCCGATCACTTTTTAGTATTTGCTTATACGGATAAAAGCAAAAAACATCACGGCATCTCCTGTTTTATTGTTGAAAGAACATATGAAGGATTCTCATCGAAATCGACGAAAGGAAAGCTGGGGATCCGTGCAGGTAACACGGGCGAATTGTTTTTTGACCAAATGAGGGTACCGAAAGAAAACCTGCTCGGAAACGAAGGAGACGGCTTCAAGATCGCCATGTCAGCGCTGGATAGCGGACGGTTCACGGTTGCCGCAGGAGCCTGCGGGCAGATCATGGCTTGTCTTGAAGCGAGTGTGGACTATTGTCATGAAAGAGAAACGTTTGGAAAAGAAATCGGTAAACACCAGCTCGTCCAGCAGATGATTGCGAAAATGGAAGCAGGCCTCCACATGAGCCGCCTCCTCGTGTACCGGGCAGGTGCATTGAAAAACAAAGGCGTGAGAAACACGAGGGAAACCTCACTAGCTAAATGGCAGGCGTGTGATTTTGCCAATCAGGCGGCAGATGATGCTGTGCAGATTCACGGCGCGTATGGGTATTCCAATGAATATCCGGTCGAGCGTTATTTAAGGAATTCCAAAGCACCTGTGATTTATGAAGGGACTCGCGAAATCCATACGATTATGCAGGCGGAATATGTGCTCGGTTATAGGAAAGATAAACCGCTTAGTCAAATGCTTCCGGCTTGGAAAGGGTAAGTCTCACTAAAAAAACAAACGTGCGTATATCAACGCACGTTTGTTTTGCTTGTTGTTGTATCGCTCTCTATCGTGTATGAATTAAATTCGAGCTATTGACTTTCTCTCACATAGAGTAACCCTTTTTTATCGAGTTTCGACTCAATCTCGTTAGCTAATGGAACATCTCTTCCAATCACAAATTTCCAATCTTGTTCCTTCAGAAACGCTTCTCTTTCCCTTATTTCCCTTACTTCTATTAAGTCTTCCACAGACCTTTTCACTGGTTCCGCCGTACTCTTTGCTAACTGATTTCGATAATGCCTTCGAAAACCTTTCTCTGTACATTCATTGACCTTCATAAAATGTTTCTTTAAATTTCGCATGACAAAGTTATTTTTCTTACTTCTATGTCCAACATGGTGAATATGCTTTAAATCATGGCAGGACCTGCACAAAGACTGTATATCTTTTAGAATCAGCAGGAACTTTTCTTCGTCATATTCCCAGACTTCATGCGCATGCAGTTTCTCTTCATCATGAAAGCCACATATTTGGCATTTAAAATCGCTTTTCTTAAGGACATGGTACCGTACAGAATTCCATAAGGAACGAGGAATTGAATCCCTTACCGTTTTATTCTGCGCATAAGAAGGCTTTCGGATCTCTATGGTTAACCTAAAATCAGACATAGCAACCTCCCTTAGAACCTAGTTGATAAATTCCGAAACAATAACCATTCCTTTCCATTATATCATGCTGAATCTATGACACCATGTCCGGCAACCCGCTCTCTATAACCGTATTCTCATAGATGGAATGGGCATTCTACACTCTTACTTCCATAAAAAAATGCCCCACCTCCTACCAAGCGCATACACAGTAGAAGTGGGGCATCTTTCCTTTCTGTCCACATATAATTTGGAGCATTTTATGTAGCCTTCTGCATAAATGTTTAAGAAGGAGGCGATGCGTGTGGGAGATTTAATTCCTTTTCCTAAAAAAGAACCTGCAGAAGTCATCGTTCTGACGCCAGAAGAAAGACAGGAATTCGCTCATCTGACTTATGAACTGATGAAAGAAGACAGACTCATCCCTTTTCTAAGAATCAAACGTCGTCTAAAAAAATTGATCAAAAGAGGCCTTGAACGTGCGAAACAAGAAGATTTTCATAAGTGAGCCTACTCTAATGGACACCTACATTTTCCAAATAAACGAACTGTCATCCTGCATCTCTACGTTCGGATGCTGCTTCAGTTCTTCTACAAGACGGAACAATGCTTCATCTTTTTGTTTCGCTTCAATCATGCAATCGATTTGCTCTGTTGAACCATTCGTTTTCTTTACAAATTCAAGGAACATATCAAGATCGACGAAATCGGCATGACTTTTAAAGTCCTTTTCGCTTTTTGGGCTTGAAATATGCATTTTCACAGGAAGGGGGGAATGGCTCCACGTACCGACAACGCGCGGCCAGTGTTCTTCCCAGTTCTCTCCCTCATTGTTCGCATAATGATGGTGGAGATCAAAGACGAGCGGAATGTTCAATTTTTCACAGACATAAAGACCATCTGCTAACGTGTAGGACGTATCATCATTTTCAATCATTACAGTTTTTTGAATGCCGGATGGGACCATTGCCCAATTTTCGATGAACCGCTCCAGCGACTTTTCTTTGTCCTTATACCTTCCTCCAAGGTGGAAAACACATCGATGAGTCGGATCAAGTCCCATATGATGGAGGAGCAGATAATGATATTTGAGTACGCCCATCGAGGTCTTAAAAATTCCTTGAGTCGGAGAATTGATGACCACAAAGTGATCGGGGTGAAAATCCAACCTCATTTTGTTTTCTTTCGCAAAAGCGCCTAATTCTGCAAGTTCTTCCTTAATCGGATTCAAATAATCCCATCCTTGCAACTCTTCATGCGTAGCAAGAGGGACAAGTCGTGAACTCAGTCTGAAAAAATGAATATCATGAGCTTTATTATGTTTCAATAACCGTAGACAGTTGTGAAGGTTTGATTTCGCAATCCGTTCCAGCTTCCGTTTGGCTGCCTCAACATCACGAATTTCGGAAAATCGTTTATAGGTCATCGTTTGAGATGGTGAAGCGTTCTGCAGATTCACACTCATCGCTACATAACCGAGCCGGTACAACGTCATCGTTTCCACCTACTCCCTGTTTTCCCTTAGTTTGCACAAAAAGCATTTCCCTTATGTAGAAACTCCTTTTTCCAACTCTCTCATCCACGTATCATTTTTCAGTCGGTGCCAGAGTGAAATCGCCTCTGTCCTATACGAATGATGACAAGATAAAGATTCATTTAAATGATAAGGAGATACACAACCCCATGACTAACAGAGGCAAAAATACAAACAGCATGATCCACAATTTCACATTCCGCTCATCAGAAAAAAAGCTTTTTCTTGTGATATATACGTAAACAATCAACCCTAGCATTCCTACTAAAAGAAATAAAGCAGACATTCATAGACCCTCTTTCTTCACCAGTAGTATAAAAGGTTTTATGTCCTTTAACATTTAAAGGGTGGAGATTCACCAGTAAAAGAGCCTGGATCCGTGCCTGTGCAGGATTCAGTAAGAGCGGAGGAGCCAAAGTTCTTCCGTTCAACACTGTTTCATTCTATTTCCTGCACATCGACTAACCTTGACTGTACAATAAACCTTTCCGGGGCACTTCCTATGAAATCGAAAGGGTAACATGTAGTAAGTGTAAGAGTCGGGTCCTCGTGGTCGACGATGACGGATCGATCGTCTTCATCCGTGACCCAGGTTTTCTCAACTTCATACTTGTACCGTTTTCCCTCATATTCATAAAAAAGCGGTGCTCCTTTCTCAATTTCCCCAAGCTGTGTAAAAACGGTCTCCCGGTGACCGCTCAGGACCGTATGACGCTTTTCATCAGGTGTCGTCGTCCATTTACTAATGAACATTCCTACCCCTTGATGAAGCGACTGTTCATCCGTGCCCCAATAGGTGGAATAGCCTTTATTCAAAAGTGGAATAATCAATCGCCCCACTTTCTCCCCATTGTCAAACTTATGTAGTTCATTTGAATATCTAGGTTGTTTCGGTTTGTCTTGATTTTTCACCACCACTTGAGGCGGTTCCTCTGCCTGATCCTGGGATTCCCATTCATTTATTTCCTCTTCTGTCACCTTTTCAACAGCCCGGGTGGAGTCCCACCATTGAAATGTGAAGTAAGCGGCACAAGAAAACCCTATAACGACAAGCATGAACAGAACTTTATTTAGCATAATGGCCTCCTTGTCAATTGAAGGTTGAAAGAGCCAGGCCTGAGCCCAGCTCTTATTTTATTGTACAGACCTCTTTCTTATGAATAAAACACTTCCAGCAAACAGCACCAGTGTTGCGCCAAGTAATGCATACATTGAATGCGGGCTTGCTGTATCAGGAAGTTCGCCTCCGATCGCATCTTCAATCGGTTGAGCCTTATCCAACACTTCTTGAGGGATTTCGATTTCTCCGACGCCATTAAAATTATCCAATGTCATTTCTGTCTCTTGAGTGACAGGCATCGGCGGTCCTTCTTCCGTTTCTATTTCCATTTCCAATTGAACGTGGCTGGACGTTAAATAATGGTTCTCTTTGTCTATCGTCATTTTATAGGTCACGTCATTGATTGAGATTTTATCAAGCAGTTCTTCACCCAATTCCTTTAGACCACTTTCACCTTCACTAGAACCCATTCCCTGCTGAAGCATCTTCATCGACATTTCCAAAAGCTGCTCTCCATCTCCTTCATATTGAAGAACATAGGAACCATCACTTTCTTCCACACTCATATGCTTGGCTAGAGGTAGCGCCTGTGCCATTTGACCTTCAGCAAGCATCGACATCATCATTTCCTGGCTGGAGTCATCGGATAGCTGAACCCAGCCTTGCCCTGGAAGTTCACTATAGTACCCTTTTTCTGTGAAATAAGACTCCGTCGTCTCACCCGCCAATTCTGTCTTCAAATAAAAGGCGAAGGGATCCATAGTAACATCGGCCATGGTTTTTGTTTCCATTCCCTCTCCTTCATTCATCATCGGCATTTTCGATTTTGATACTTGTTTCATAGAATAGCTGTCCAGATTCTTCATCGCTTCATTCGATTTCTTCAACACTTCCTCTGCCGACATGCCAGCCGCGAATACTTGAAGCGGAAACAGGAACAACACCAAAAGACTCAAAAACAGAAGATTACACTTTTTTAACATCGAAACACTCCCGAATTGTATTCGGTAAAAAAAGAGGCTGGTTTATGTAGAGACAGAAGCTGACTTGCACATCCCACTATTTTCCACCTAGGCTTCTATAACCTTTCTCCTACAAAAATAAACACATTTTTCCATATTACTCCAAAGAATTTGTGAAACTTTACAATTAAAGAAATAAGTTTTCCCATACAAAAAAACAGACAACGCATCGTTGTCTGCTTTCTTCCCATTATTCTCCACTCAAGTAACCATTCTCGCTTAGGAACGTCTCAGCCACTTCTCTCACCGAACGTTCCTCAACATCTACTTGATAGTTCAATTTACGCATCGTTTCACTATCGAGTTCTGTCAAAGGTGCAAGGATTTCTTCAATTTCTGATTTGTTTTCGTGCGTTTCGTTCGTCATGACAAGAGCGGCATTATAAGAAGGGAAAAAGCTCTGATCATCTTCCAAGTTCATCAAGTCCAATTCTTCGATACGGCTGTCTGTAGAGAAACCGACAGCGACATCCACTTCATCATTGGCAATGGCATCGTACTGCAAACCGTATGTCATTTCTGAAACGTTTTCGTCCCCGAATTCAAATCCGTAAAGTTCTTCGACGCCTGGGAGACCGTCTTCACGCTCAGCGAACTCTGCATCCGTACCGAATTTCAATTCTCCTGGATTTTCATTGATGTATGTGGCGAGGTCACTGATGGACTGAATGCCCAACTCTTCTGCCTGATCTTGCTGCATGACGAGTGTATAGGTATTGTTGACATCAGATAGGTTCGTCCAATAAACGTCGTTACGTTCCATGTCCATTTTTTTCACAGTTTCAAAGGCTTCCTGCTTATCTGCAATCGGCTCTTCTCCTAAGTACGTGACAAGACCTGTCCCTGTGTAATCCCAAGAGACGTCAACCTGCCCATTTGTCAGCGCCTGACGTAAAGCTGAGCTTCCTAGATTACTTTTTTCTTCAACGGTATATCCATTGTCTTCAAGCATGATGGTAGACATTTGAGCAAGTAGGAATTGCTCTGTGAAGTTCTTCGCACCTACTGTCACTTTTTTCTCATTTCCACCACAAGCTGTCAAAACGAATGCACTTAGAATGAGTGCGGTCATTACGATCCATAATTTTTTCATATAATATTCCTCCTGATTAAACAGATTCCATTGCTGATTTACGTGATAAGCGAATTCCTTTTGGAACGAGCAAGTACTCGATACCTCTGAACAATAGGTCAACTAAGACGGCGAGCATCGTTACAGGGACAGCTCCACTGATCAGTGTCTGGTTATCGAACAATTGGATTCCTGTAAAAATCCAGACACCTAAACCGCCGCCACCGATCAAATAAGCGAGAGCGGCCGTACCTATGTTCAAGACGACAGCCGTACGGATGCCTGCAATGATGGATGAAGCGGCCGCCGGCAATTCGATTTTGAATAAAACCTGTGCCGGTGTCAGCCCCATCCCTTTGGCTGCATCCTTCATTTCCGGACGGACGGAATCAAGTCCGGCAATCGTGTTTTGCAGAATCGGCAGTAATGAATAAATATAAAGCGCCACGATGGCAGCTTTCAGTCCAATTCCTAAGAAACCCATAGCAAGAGCAAGAACGGCCAGACTCGGAATCGTCTGTCCCAAGTTGGCAATGTTTACGATAAGCCATTCTGAGCGACGGAACGAAGGTCGTGTAATCAATATTCCGAGCGGCACGGATGTCAAAATCGCAAGCCCTGCGGAAATGGATACGAGCTCCAAGTGTCTGCCAAGCAGCTCCATGAACTTGCCGGGCTCTTCGAAAATTTTGCCGAACATGTTCTCACTGATCGCCCAAAAGAAGAAGGCGATGACGAGGGTCCAAAGGATGAGCCGGATGACATAGGATGTCACTTTTTTTGCGTTCATCTTTTTCCTCCTTTATGCGCCTTTCACTTCTTGGTGCAGGAATTTTTCAATCAAATCGAAAGTCAGGCTCCCTTTCGCCTGCCCCTGACGGTCGACGATCACCAATTGATCCGCTTCCTGATTGAGCAGCATGCTGATCGCAATCCTAAGGGAAGTATCAATGGAAATCTCTTTCGTATCCGTAATCGTTTCTTCCTTATTTTTCAGTCCGAAAGTCGTGACAAGATCTTCTACGCTGTAAAGGGACATGCTGCGAAGAACACGATCTTTCCCTACGAAGTCAGATACGAAATCATTATTTGGACGGATCAACAGCTCAGATGGACGGTCGAATTGCTGCACCTTTCCGTCACGAAGAAGCGCGATTTTATCCCCCATACGAACCGCTTCATCAATGTCATGACTGACGAATAAAATCGTCTTCTTCACTTCTTTCTGAATCGCTAAAAATTCGTCCTGGACTTTTTCACGGATGATCGGATCAAGAGCTCCGAATGGTTCGTCCATAAGCATGACTGGTGGGTCGGCAGCCATCGCGCGGGCTACTCCTACACGCTGCTGCTGGCCACCGGAGAGTTCATGAGGAAATCGTTTGCGGTAATCATCAGGGTTCAGACCTACAAGGTCCATTAAGTAATTGAAGCGATCTTTTTTCTTTTTCCGGTCCCAGCCGAGCAGATCAGGAACGATCATCGTATTGTCTTCAATCGTCATGTTTGGAAACAGACCATTGCTTTGAATGACATAGCCTGTATTACGACGCATTTTGATTTTGTCCATCTCACGTACATTCTGACCTTGAATTTTAATATCCCCTTGGGAAATCGACTCCAACTGGTTGACCATTCGAAGCAAAGTCGTTTTTCCACAACCGGAAGGCCCAAGCAGGATGACGAATTCTCCGTCCTCCACGGTCATCGAAATGTCATCGATGGCTTTTACATCGCCACCGTAAATTTTCGTTACATCATTGAATTCAATCATACGTCCACCTCTTTCTTTTATTTGATTCCTTTTGGCGTAATCCGCGCTTGAATAAATTTAAGTATGAAATCAGCGACTAAGGCGAGTAACGATACGAAAACCGCACCAGCCAACACCATGTTGCTATTCCCACGGCTGATTCCGGAGTTGATCAATACCCCTAGGCCACCAGAGCCGATAAAGGCTGCAATGGCACCAATCCCAATATTCAAAACCGTAGCTGTTCGTACACCAGCCATAATCAGTGGTAGAGCGTTCGGGATTTCAACCTTCGTCAAACGTTGGAATGTCGTCATTCCGATTCCCTTCGCTGCATCTCTAATATTCGGGTCTACGTTTTGAATGGCTGTATATGTGTTTCTGATAATCGGCAATTGGGAATATAAGACTAAAGCGATCAACGCCGGTAAAAATCCTATCCCTTGTCCGATCATAGAAAGGACAGGAATCATGATCCCAAAAAGAGCGATACTCGGAATCGTGATGATGATGGATGCCACTTGCAAAATGGTTTCTGCCAAATACTTATTCGTTGTCAGATAAATCCCTAGTGGAACACCAATCAAAATCGCGATGACGATTGCAATTCCTACGAGCTGCAAGTGTTCCAACGTATAGGAAAAAATGGTTCCCCACTCTCGTTGGACATAATTTAAAAAATCGGTCATATGTAATGAGCACCTCCTAAATCTATGACGTTTCATCGGTCATTCTTTAGCAAACGCTATCTATGTTACACATAAAAAAGTTTATACACAAATAAAACTTTGTACAGAATAACCTGTACAAAGTTCAATAAAACGCTTTCACCATATGGCAAACTTCATATTTCGACGTATTTCTCCAATTTTCTACCTATTCCGTTTTTTCGACAAATAAAGTCCCGTCATGATTGACTTGTGCAACGAGGACATCTTTCAGATTTGACACTCCATGCGACTGCAATCGATCCAGCAACCAGGCTTCACTGTAACCACTGGCATTCAACTGTTTCTGTAGAATTTTCCCCTGCACCATAACCACATGCGAATACGACACAGGAGCGGTTTCGAGCTTCATATCACGGGTGGTAACAGGAGAAGCATCTGACTTTCTTAAAACGCTTACCGTTCCGTCCGTTTCCAAAATCGCTGTCTGTACATCACTGAACTGGAACACCCCCGCTTTCCTTAATTCAGCAATCAGTTCGTCAACGTTGAAACGAACTTTTTTCATATTTTTTATAAGGATTTTCCCATTGTCCATTAATAGAGTGGGCTGGCTGTTCACAAGTTTTCTTATCGTCAAACTCTTGAGTGTAAGATAGTCGATGAGAAGCACAAGGGCAGCGAAGGTAAGTAATCCAAGAGCCCCTTTTGAGAGCGTAACATTATCGGAAAGGAAGGTCGTTGCTGTCATTGATCCAAGCGTGATGCCAGCGATAAAGTCGAAAAGCGTCATTTGTGAAATCAGCTTTTTGCTTAGAATCCTTGCTAAAACATACAATAGAATAAAAACGGTGACTCCTGTTCCAACGAACTCCAACCACTCATCCATAAGCTCCCGCCTCCTCTCCTCTTATTATTTCTTTTCCAGTCACATTTATGTTGAAATGGAAAACTTAATTGAAACGCTTCCGCTGTACCAATAAAAAAACAGTAACCCTTGAATGGTTACTGCTCTCTATGACTCAGCCTTCTCTTGGCTCAGGCAAATATTTTGTGAAAAATGCTCCTGTGATAAAGCAAATACTAAGGATGAACCAGGTGATCATGCCACCAAACTCAAATAGATAGGAAAACAAGGCCACTAATGGTGCCACAACAAAAGCACCTGGCGTCACATAACTCTTCCATCCATAATCTTTTTTTAACTTTTTCCTCTTCGTATAGATCACATAGATATATCCAGCTACTAAGACTGCCGTTATGGTCAGCATGAAAAATTCCAGCATCGAACCCCCCGTCACTCATGTTTTTTCAAAAATGGTTGTAGATAATCACGATATTCCTTCGTTAAGCCGGCGGGGAGTCGGTTCGTAGAAAAGAAAGTGACTTCACGAGATTCATCCCCATCAACCAATAACTTTCCCCGATAATCATCCGCCCTATAGACCGCCGTAACTGAGTACAATTCATCCCCATTGGAAACTTTAAAGAAGTAGTCCTCACCTGAAAAGATATCCAAGAGCTTAAGCTCACCTAACTGGAGACCTGTTTCTTCTTTCACTTCGCGCCGCGCTGTTTCTTCTAAACTTTCCCCAAGCTCCATTAACCCACCAGGAAGTCCCCACCCGCCGTCCTTGCGGTGTTGGAGGAGGATTTCCTGGTGATCATTCTCGATGATGACTACAGCTCCGGGAAGAATCAACGGTCTTGTTCCGACTTCTTTTCTGAGCTCTCTGACATAATTCATCTAAATTCCCTCTCCTTAATGAATCATTCTAATCTAGGTCCAGACCCCACTAATTAGGAAGTCTTGATTTCGTTACTTTCCAACTTCCGCTATATCGTTACATGATTCAAAGCGAATCATCGTTAATGTATGTTTGCCCCCACCCAATATGTAAACAGGGTCCCTATTGTACATAATCATCTTTTCGAAGTGTAGAGAATGGTGATATGATCCCCTCTCCCTTTTCGTTCATGGGATCAAAAACGCGCCGAGCACGAAGACACCTGCAATGTAAAAACCGATCAGCGTCCCCCAGGATAATGGTTTTCTCATGAAATCAACGACTTTCCGTAACCAGCGGAACAAGGCATACATCACCAGAAACAAGATGCTGTAGCCAATAAAGCTCCAGCCCTCACCGATGAGGATGACCATCGTGTTATGAAAAAGGGTGAACAAAAGCATGAACAAAAGAAACCATAGTTCTTTGAACTTCGTAAAGTCACTTTTTCTCTGTTGTTTTTCCTGCTGCATCAGTAATCTCCTTCCTTGTTAAAACGCTGTCATCATGAGTAACCTTACCATTCCCAGTTTATGCTAGTCAAAGTGAGCTCTGATTACTTGTTTAAACTTCTGCCCCTCTTCCAGATGAGGGTAGTGATTGCTTTGATGGAACCTGTGAAGAACAGCACCTGGGATTCCTTCGGCGATTTCCTCAGAATAAGAAGGCGGACATTGAGCATCATACGTACCCGATATGACCATCGTTTTTACAGTGATGAGAGCTAGCTTCCTCGTCACATCAAAAGTGTGAAGCTCCCGTGCAAAGAAGTTCATCCGTACGGCTGACATCTTCTTTTCAATCGATGTATTAAAATAGTGGTCATAATTTTGAGGATTCCATAAAGAAAGCTTTGTCCGTTCGACCGTTAATTCCTTTCTTTCTTCATCAGACAGGTCCTGCTTTTTTAACTGCTCGATCAGTGATTGCATCCTATCGAATTTCGGGTGCGATTCATTGTAGATGCAATCCTTTGAAAAAGTCATATACTCTCGCGCTGCTGCATTCGCAATGACTAGTGTACCAAGGCTTTCCGAAAAATAGATCCCGTAAACGACGGCAAGCATTCCTCCCGTAGAATGACCCGCAAACTTCCACCATTCATACCCTAACTCTATCCGGATGGCTTCAAGGTCGAGGACGCTCTCAAGCATTGTCAGCTCATGAGGGGATGATGCCTTCTCAGACCTGCCACACTCTTTCAAGTTGATTAAATAAACCGTGTGAGTCTCCACGAAAGCTTCTGCAAAATAGTCCCCCGTTTCGTTGAACTCTGAATATAAATGGGTGACAGCAAGCGGGGAACCTTGTCCTTTTTCAAAAACTTCGAAGGTACCGCGGCTTGTTTCTACCATTGTCCGTTTCCAAGTCATTTTCCTATCACTCCCCGACTTTACAAGTACCTTTACGATACCATACATGTAAGCGTTTCATTTTTTTGATGGAATGCTTTTTTTGACCGATTTTTTGGTACCGGGTACAGAAAACCGAGAGCGGGTACCAGGTACCTACTTCCCACTGATTGTACCCGGTACACCAACGTAAGGGATGTGTACCTGGAACCACCCCGAAGAGTCCTGGTACCAGGTTTGCTGCTCAGTCATGAACATGGAAGGCAAAACGTTTGATAGAACAGACGTGCTCTGAAATAATAAGAAGAAAACCATTGAACGGGGGTTCGATCATGGAACGTTTCATCCGCTCCGATCAGTATCATTTCATAAAAAATCAGGCTCACAACCTGCTGAATGGCCATATGACAACGAACGATGCCTCTGTGACACAGGCACTCAAATCGATCACGAACGAAAAAGTGTTGGAATTATTTACGGATCTTTCACCAGATCAGGAACAATTGATAGCCCAAGCGAGTGAAGTCAAAGATGAAACCGATGCGATTCTTTACTTCTCCAGATTGAAGCAATATGTGGTTCCTTTTCCTAAACTCACTGAAGCTGATATCCAAACGTTGTTTCCGAAAGTGAAGAAACTGAGAGTCCCTACCATCCCTGATGAAGAATGGACGGAGCTTTCCTATATCGGATGGAACGATGCGTCAGCGAATCGAAAATACATCATAACGACAGTGGATGGTAACTTTACAGGGTTGTACGGTCATTACAAACCGCTCCAGCAAAAAAGCATTTGCTCGATTTGCCACGAGCATGAAAAAGTAGGCATGTTCACCGCTACCTTCAAGGGAAAAAACAATGAAGAAACGATCAGCCGCGGCAACTATATTTGCCATGACAGTAAGAAATGCAATGAAAACATCCAGTCCCGTGAACCTCTTGAATCCTTTATAAAACGAATGAAAGCATAAAAAGAAGCAGAACCTTTCCTCTTGGAAAGGTTCTGCTTCTTTATGATTGCTGTTCCGGGGAATAATCCGGAGCCACGGCTTTTCTAATGAACAAAGAAACGATAAATGTGAG
Organism: Halobacillus trueperi; assembly: GCF_003386945.1. Taxonomy (NCBI): domain Bacteria; kingdom Bacillati; phylum Bacillota; class Bacilli; order Caryophanales; family Bacillaceae; genus Halobacillus; species Halobacillus trueperi. Next base: position 23,436 of record NZ_QUAE01000002.1, read on the forward strand.
GACGGCAAGACCTAAAGCGAACCAATACGCCTGATGCACCCCTGCTGTCATAGCCCGGTCCATGGCTTCCCCTGTCACTTCTCCTGATACACCATTCAAATAGCTTCTTTCTCCCTGACTCATGATGCTTACGAAAATGGAAACACCAAGGGCGCCACCGATTGGCTGCAATGTATTGGCAATAGCCGTCCCGTGTGGATATAAATGTTTAGGCAGTTCATTCAACGCATTGGTCTGTGAAGGCATAAGAACCGCAGATACAGCAAGCATTAGTAACACATAGGCAAGAATAAAAGACCAAACCGGAATCGAAGGGTTGATATTGCTGAAGAAAATCATCACACCCACGAGTACTAATGTACCCGGAACGATCAATTTTCTTGGCCCGAACTTATCAAAAAGTGTCCCCATGACCGGCGACATTAAGCCATTTAATAGAGCACCTGGAAGCAGCAGCAATCCAGCGGTCTTCGCTGAGAACCCTAATGGCCCCTGCAGATACATCGGCATCACGATTTCTGAAGCGAACATCGCCATGATGACGATTACGAAAATGGTAATGCCTCTTGCATAGCTTTTATACGTAAACACTCGAACGTCCAATAACGGTTCTTCTAACTTCAATTGTCTTAAAACAAATAGAATCAAACTGAGGAAAGCGACGCTTAAAATAATGATGATATTGATCGAAGAGAATCCCTCTCCACTTTCCCCGGCGCTGCTGAACCCATAGACGATGCCTCCAATTCCAATGGATGACAAAACAATCGAAAGGATATCCGCTTTCGGACGCGTCACTTCTCCTACATTTTCCAAATATTTGATGGCGAATAGAATCGAAAACATTGCAAACGGAATGACGGTAATAAACAGCCATCTCCAACCCAGCACGTCTACGATAACGCCGGAAAGCGTTGGACCAATAGCTGGAGCAAACATGATGACAAGACCGAACGTCCCCATGATCCGCCCACGGACTTCCGGTTCATAAAGCAGCAGCAGGGCGTTCATGATGACAGGAATCAATAACCCGGTTCCTACCGCCTGAATCATCCGTCCTGTCAACAGCATCGGAAAATTAAAGGCCGATGCTGCAATGATCGTTCCTGCTAAGAACACCGTCATGACGCCGATGAACATTTGTCTCGTCGTGAACCATTGAATCAGTAACGCAGAAACCGGCATCAATACACCCATGACGAGCATGAATCCGGTGGCCATCCATTGGACTGTAGGCGCTTCCAGCCCGAAAACTTCCATCAGTTCTGTGAGTGCAATATTAAGCAGCGTCTCATTCAGAACGGCAAAAAAGGCACCGATCATGAATGTAACGAGTATGATTTTTCTATTGTATTGCTTTTCCATCTCTATCCCTCTACTTCTCTTTATTTAAAATCCGAACATTCTTCCATTCCTCTACTAAAATACCGTAGATCGTGTGGTCAACATAATGGTCATACAACCATTCTGCACACCTGATTCTGCCTTCCTCCTTGAATCCAAGACGTTCGGGGATCGCAGCGCTTTTGTCATTCCCCTCTGCCACACGAATCTCCACCCGATTCATATTCAGCTCCAATAGAGCATAATCGGTCAATGCTTTGGCCACTCGTGTCATGATTCCTTTTCCCTGGAATTCCTGACCGAGCCAGTAACCGATTTTCACGATTTTATTGATGTGGTCGATTTCATTGAATCCGGCGGTACCAACAATCTCACCATGATAGATTACCATAGTTGTCATGCTTTTGTTTTCTGAAAATCCCTGCCTTCCAGATTGAATGAAGGATTTTGTGTCTTCCACGGTTTTCGTAAAATCCAGCCATGGCAGCCACTGACGCAAATACGCACGTGACCCGTCCGTTAAATGAAATAACGCCTCCGCATCCTCTGGACCGGCAAGTTTCAGTGAAAGTTCATCATCAACCTTATGTACAAACATACTTTCTCCCCCTTTTTCTTCATTTTACCATGAACCTTTGACAACAGAACAAAGATAAGGTAAATTACAAATGTACGAACAATAAAATTAATAAACCTTAAAAATATTCGGTTTTAGGAGTGACATCCATGGAAAATGTATTTGATTATGAAGATATTCAACTGATTCCCGCAAAATGTGTCGTGAACAGCCGTTCGGCCTGTGATCCATCCGTAAAGCTCGGTAACCATACATTCAAACTTCCCGTCGTACCTGCGAACATGCAGACGATCATTGATGAAACGATCGCTACTCAATTAGCTCAGGAAGGTTATTTCTATGTCATGCACCGTTTTGAGCCTGAAACTCGGTTGTCTTTCGTCGAAAAGATGCATGCACAAGGATTGATCGCTTCCATCAGTGTCGGTGTCAAGCCAGAGGAATACGAGTTTGTCCAGATGTTAGCAGCGAAGGAACTGGTGCCCGAATACATCACGATCGATATCGCTCATGGACATTCGACCGCTGTCATTGATATGATTCAACACATCAAACAACAGTTACCGGAAACGTTTGTGATCGCCGGAAATGTCGGAACACCTGAAGCTGTGCGTGAACTTGAAAATGCAGGTGCTGATGCAACGAAGGTCGGCATCGGACCGGGGAAAGTATGCATCACAAAAATTAAAACCGGCTTTGGTACAGGTGGCTGGCAGCTGGCAGCGTTGCGCTGGTGTGCAAAAGCAGCAAGCAAACCCGTCATCGCCGATGGAGGCATCCGCACACATGGAGACATCGCCAAATCCATCCGTTTTGGAGCCACGATGGTCATGATCGGCTCTCTTTTCGCCGGTCACGAAGAGTCCCCTGGCGAGACGGTTGAAAGAGACGGCAAGCTTTACAAGGAATACTTCGGCTCCGCTTCTGAGTTCCAAAAAGGGGAAAAGAAGAACGTGGAAGGCAAGAAAATGTACGTGGAGCACAAAGGTGCGCTTCAAGATACGCTCACGGAAATGGAGCAGGACCTGCAATCCGCCATCAGTTACGCAGGCGGCTCCGATCTTGATAGTATCCGCCATGTCGATTATGTCATCGTCAAAAATTCCATTTTCAATGGAGATAAAGTCTATTAAAAAAGAGCCCAGAGCGGGCTCTTTTTTTATGCTTGGATTGGAATGTAAATATCAAAATGAGGCTCATCAAAATCCCTGTCGACCGGATACTTTTCAAATTTCAGTGGCAGCCCATCATAGTATTTCGCACCAGGTTCAAGATAGGTCTTCACATTTCCATCTCGGAACCATTGGTAAATCGATGCATAGGTTGCACCAATATCTCTGCCTTTTGGATGATGAACGTTCATATATGTATGACGCGGTACGTTCACTTCCTCATACTCTGCATCACTCTTCGCATCTTCCACCTCGAAACCGCTGAAATGGACGAAGCCATTTTCAATGGTATGAAATGATAACCCCCATTGGTAATCCGGATCGACAGGTTTTATTTCTTCTTTTTCGCTCCCTACCTTTTTAATCACTTCTTTTAATCCAGGGACTTGTTCATAACTTCCTTCCCATTGACGTCCTCTTACTTTGAATGCAGGTAAAGCAACAATGTTAACTTCCACAGTATGACCTCCTTTTATTCTATAGATTCTCCATATCTGGAGTCATTTCCTCCAGATGCCTGGACTGCTCACCTAGAATGGAAGATTCCATGATAAGGCGGGCGCCTAATAGTCTTGAGATAAACCTTTCCTGTTCATATTCCCCCAGGAGCTTTTCCTTTTAGATAGAAACAGGAATAACCCTTCACATCTCCACCAAACCAGGAGAGGCCGGTACCAGAAACTTTCCGAGAGAGCCCATAGGTATAATAGAATGACGCTTTTAGGGTCAGGGTTTTTATGGTAGGTCCACTCTTCAAGTAAAACGGCGAGAGAGGAGATCATCGAACCATAAAAGACGGTTAACAATCCGACGACAATGGTGATTTCTATCGATACAAATGAAAAGAAAACGCCTGAAATGATGATGAGGTATCCTGAAATTTCAAAGATCGCACTCAGTAGTTCCACGAATAGATAATAGGGGAGCGAAAACATGCCGATCCCCTTGTAGCGGGGATTGAGCATCATTTCTTTATGTTTCCACAGGGTTTCCGCAAGTCCTTTCTGCCACCGCTTCCTCTGAGCTCTCAAAGAAGAGAACGTAGAGGGAGCTTCTGTCCAGCAAACTGGATCTTGAATATACTCGATTCTCTGACGTGACTTTTCATCTTTCAGTGACCGGTGGATGCGGACAATGAGTTCCATATCCTCACCGACGGTATTGGAATCATACCCTCCCGCTTTAATGACACGATTCTTCTCAAAGACACCGAAGGCTCCTGAAATAATTAACAGGATGTTCATTTTTGAAAGGCCCAATCTCCCAATGAGAAAGGCTCGGAAATATTCAACGATCTGCATGAGGAGCATTGGCTGCTTCGGCAAACCGATGCGCTCGACCACTCCTTTGGTAATTTTAGAGCCATTCGCAATTCTCACCGTTCCCCCTGTGGCTGTAACCATGCCATTGGAATCGATGATCGGTTTCATCGTCTTCAACAGCGCATCACGGTCCAGAATCGAGTCGCCATCGATGGCTGCAAAATAAGGATACTTGGAAAAATTGATACCTGCGTTAAGGGCATCCGCTTTTCCACCGTTCTCCTTTCTCAGTAGGTAGAGATTCGGATGGGTCGCAGACTGATACCCTTCCAAAATGTCCCGGGTTTTAAAATGACGCCGAACCGCTAGTTCCATTCTTTCCATGGCAAACGTATCGATCATACGCTCGGCCGTCTTATCCTTCGACCCATCATCAATGACGATCACCTCAGACTGAGGATAATTCAATGCCAACATCGACCTTGCTGTACTTACGACACCGATCTCTTCATTATAGGCAGGGACGAGGATGGAGACCGGAAATGTATCCGTATTGATTGCTGTATCCTCGATGAGTTCTTCTCTATGAAGCCCTCGTTCTTTTCGGATATGAGGGCTGGCGATCAAAAACAACCAAAGGTAAACGATCGCTACAACGACCATATAAATTATGACAAGATACCCTATAATTTCTAACATGCTATAGAAAAAATCCACACTCATATCGATTCTCCCACCTTTACTGTCAAATGCTGTCTTGCCATGGAACGTGCGAACCGATCCTCATGATGGTGGTACGTATAATCCAATAACCGGTCACCGTCAGGAAGTTTTTTCATCGCTTCACAAGCCGCGTATCGCACCCACCACTCAGAATCCCCAGCAAGTTTGAGCAACGCATCCTGGGAGGATTCCAACTTCAGACGACCCGCTATTTTAGCCGCATACATCCGCTCTTCCCAAACCTCTGATATGTAGAACGAATCCAACTGTTCTGTATGGGTACAAGCTTTCAATTCCATAAGGCTCCGAAGGGCTTTGAGTCGAATCTCTTTTGATGGAAATCGAAGCATCCGCTCAATGAATGGAAGATGATCCAAGGATCCTTTTTCACCACAAAAAGAAACAACGGCAAGGTGCACATGTCTTGGTACTCTCCCTGGTTCATCCTCTATGACCCTCATCATTTGTTGAATAAGATCCTCCTTGAAACGACGCAGGACTTGTTTTACAAGTCTTTGTGAAATCGTTTCTGAATTCAGGATTGTACGAATGACCCGCTCATCTTGGAAAGTAGCCAGCAGCCTTACCGCCTGTCGGAACTCTTCATCCTGCACAGGGAGGCGGTTGAAATAATGCCAAACATCAAGCTTCAAATCAACCATATCAAAATCCTCGATATAATATAGGGTGTTCACACGCTGGGACCAGCTTCCATTTTTAAGAAAAAGACGATAAGCATGAGCGAGATGTGTCTGTGCCGTTTCTCGAACCCTCGTATACTCGATTCCATCCTCCCTTTGATCCACAAAACGATTCAGTACACGTTCGACGATCAGCACACGATATCGAATGTCGCTTAAGAGGTGAGGATATTCTTCTGTCTTCCTCTCTAAGTAAGCGAAAAACGGCTCTTCGTATGTTTCCATGTATGTGGAAAGGAGTTGCTCTTCCTTCAAACTTTGTATCTTTGAAATGACCAGAGCACTAAGAAGACATAGTTGAACAATGAATAAAAAAATCACCGTCCACATAACAATTGCAACCAACACAAACCCCTCCTTCAAACGATTATGAGCGATTATAATGAACACTTAGTCACTAACTTTCCGGTTTTTAGGAGAATACTCGTTACTAATAGTATGCCAGGGGCGCTCTCTTTTTTCTATCTTTAACCGTCAATCAAAAAAGAAGGACCTCCGTTACAGAAGGTCCTTCTTTTTACTCTTCAGCAGCCATAGCATCTGCTTTTGTTTTATGAACCGTGCCGAAAGGATGCTCCGGTGGGGCATAGATGGAATACAGTTTCAAAGGCTGTTGACCTGTATTAGTCAGATTATGCCATTTACCCGCAGGTACCATTATTGCAAAATCATCAGACACTTGCTGTTGGAAGTTCAACTGATCCTTGGTATCCCCCATTTGGACGAGTCCCTGTCCTTCTTCAATCCTCAAAAACTGATCCACGTCAGGATGGAGTTCTAAACCGATATCATCCCCCACCGCGATACTCATCAACGTCACCTGTAAATGGTCTCCCGTCCATAAGGCTGTGCGGAATGTACGATTTTGTGTCGTCGCTTCTTCGATATCGAGGACGAATGGCTGCCCGCCATAATCTTTGATTACAATCCTGCCTTCTCCCCGAGAAAGTGCTACGATTCGGTTGGTCGTAACAGCCTTATCGTGACAGGCTCTGTAAAATACATCTCCCAGCTGATTCCCCTGATTTTCCATATACGCTTTTTGATACTTTTCAAATTCTTCGACCCCATGGTCATAGCCGACTCTCAACCCTTCTTCAAACGTGCCGAAGTTCGCTTCTTCCCTTTCATATTCCGGTTGCTCGCCAGTGAATGATGTATATAAATTCTTAAAATGGTCCAAGTGCCGCTTCTCATTCTCTAATGCTTGACGGATTTCGTTTTTATAGGACTCATCTGGAGCTACATCAACCAATTGACTGAAGATTTGAATGGCAGAATCTTTCTTTTTGATTCCTTCTAAAATATCTTCGGTGTTTTGCTCAGCACTTCTAAACGACCCAGCATGCGGGTATCCATACCCATACGGAATGTGACTCATACACCTCATCCCCTTCTCCAAACTATAAACATTTCTATGCAGGGAAAGAGGAAATCATACGTGTACACATTTCCATATCATGGACAAGGCAAAACAAAACCCGTCCTCTGACGGGTTTTTATACGTTCGTATGCGTCGCTTCTTTTTCAACACGATCCAGAAATTCTTCTACGACCCGCTCATTTCCCTTTTTGTTCGCCAGTTTCATCATAGCCTTGCCGACGAAGTTCACTCCTTTGTTTTGTCCGGAATAAGTGAGCCTTGTATGTTCTTCATCTACTTTCTCCAGTAAAAAGGAGGCGGTCACTTCAAAAGCGCGTCCGATAACAAAAGCGATTTTCTTATGCTTGCGCTCAGGAGATTCTTCATAAGCCAATGTTTCTACAGTATACGTTTCCACGCGCTTTCCTTCCCGGTACGTTTGGCGGTGTTTGGCCCCTACTTCCGTTTCCGTTTTTTCAATCAATTCATGCTCCTCCACTTTTGGCATGATTCGTTTGATGTTGTAGTCTCTGAAAAGCTCCCACACTTCCTCGATGGGTGCTGCAATCACTCTATCATTTTCCCATTGGATCATTCGTCTTCCTCCCTGCCAGATTCTAAAAATGCATCAATATCAGCAAGTCTTTGTTGGAGATCATGAATCTCTTCATGGATCTTTCTGCGTTTTTCGAGCAGGAGTTCTTCCATGTGTAAAAAGGATTCATCCTCCATCACTTTTACCATTTCCTGAATGGTGAAACCAAGCGCCCGGAGCTTCCCGAGCATGAGCGCCAAAAAGTAACTGCCATCATCATAATACTTGTAACGGTTATCCGGATCGATGTACGCAGGCTCAAGCAAGCCCACCTCTGCATAGTACCGGAGCGTTTCTTTACTGAGTCCGGTCAGTTCTGAGAATTCGCTGATTTTATACACGGTGTGCCCTCCCACTTCCTATAGTAAACCGTGGGGTGCACCACAGAGTCAAGTCCGTACGGTTTCCCAAAGTTCCATGTGGAGTTGGTCCTTATCTTGCCACGAATGGTAAACTTCCACATGCCAGGCCTCCAGGTCTCGGGGATATCCCTCCCGCTCCATCCATTCGTGCAGCGAGGCATAAGCTTCTCGAATTCTTTCGTTTGAACCTTTATATGTAGTCATAGCATACGTTTGTTTTTCTATTTTCAAATGGTCCATATCATCTGGAATGGTTGTGTCCTGATCCATAGGGACTCCGATCCAATACCCATCATCCTCTTCCTTACACTCTCCCGGGATAAAAGCTCCTACTTGGACGTCCGCATCAGTAAAACGCCGGCGAAGTTTTTCAGCTGCTTTTGGAATTTCTACAGTGTAATCTTCTCCATCACACACAACCCTGTAACCTATGAGAGTGAAGGCTTCTTTTTCTTCCACCTTGTTATTCATTTTCAAAAAAATGACATCCTTTCATGTTATGGTAGAAATATAAATTCTTTATAGGAGGAATTGATTTGAAAAGTCCGATCGTCAACCGCCTCAATACGACATTCGTTCCTGTCACTGACATCAAACGTTCCGCTCAATGGTACTGTGCATTGATTGGGGAACCTTATACTGAGGAAAATGTCCACCCCCCTGTTTACAATCTGTCGATGACGACTCATACAGGCGTCATCCTTGATGGGGGGTCAGAAAACGTTGAACCATCGCCGCATCCCCTTTTCAATTTTCATACAGATGATATCGATGCATCCTACCGCTTCGTCGAGCAGCTTGGTTACATCATCAAGAGTGATATTCAAAGGTTTGACGACATTTCTTTTTTTAACATTCAAGACCCGGACGGGAATGTCGTTATGGTTTGCACAGGATAAAACTCCCTATCCGTACACTTATTGAAGCGAACCGAAGAACAAAGAAAGCATGAAAGTAGCTAAGGAAAAAACAATGATGGTCCTCCCATGTTTCACGGCCCTTCTTATGTAGATCACCACAGGTGTACAGAGCAGCGACAGCCAGAAGATCATGAGCACCAGCGGCACCTGCCTATCCCATACGTATTCGATGCTGTATAGCAAAGGATCATTGATGATCAAGCCGCACAAAAGGAAGATGCCCATTCCATTCTCTCTTACTCTCCGCACCGTCACCTGCGATCAAACTACTCACCCTTCTGTGAGGGACTTCTTGTATACATAACTGACCCGGTCGTAATCCACTTTTCCTTCATAAAACCGATGAGCCATAAGTCGACTGATCCCGGAAGAAAGAGCAACACTTCCCATTCCATGTTCTTGCGCCCATTCTTCAACGAAAGTCAGCAACTCCTCCCCGTATCCTTGAGAACGATGCTCAGAAGATGTCACTAAATCACAAACCCAGACGAAACGACCATAATACAAGGTGGTCATCTCTTTGAAACCGGTAACGGCAACCACCTCTTCCCCCGCATATAGAGCAAAAAGATGATAGCGGTCCACGTCCATCGCCTCTTCCACCAATTCCACATACTGCTCTTCACTTAAATGTGACCTCAATTCCTTCATTACCGGATACGCAGATTTAATTTCTTCTGTGGTCTTCAACTCGATCACTTCACTACCTGTCATACCTTTTACCTCCTCAATGATTGATGATGGCTATTACCCATGGAGATGCTAAAAGCAGCACCGATCCGAACACTATGAATCTAGTCACCCTTTGGGAAAGTTTCTTTTTCCCTTTCCCCTTGTACCAACCAGAAAACTGCCAGCGGTTTCGGTAGGTCACGAAAAGTATCCCATATACACCGACGGCGCCAAGCCATTGATATTCTCCGGATGTTGGATGGACGTCATAAAAAGGACCGAGAACGACCCAGACCAATGCCCCTCCGAAAATGACCAGGAAAACGATTCGCACCAACTCTAATAAAACTCTCATAATATAAAGACCTTTCTAAAAAACTTAAAGACTCATACCGATGTAGATAACCATGGCCGCGACGAAGAAACTTGCCAGGAATAATCCTCTTTGGATGCGCGTCCAATTTTTCATCCATCCCCACCGCTTCCGATCATGATCGAACCAAAGGTAATCTAGAAGAATGGCGATCGCTAAAATGATTACGAATCCTGCCGTTTCCACATGACACCCTCCTTTATTCCTTCACATGCACAAGGATTGTCCCGAACGACTCCCCGTCAACCCTCGTATCCAACTCCCATTCTCCGCTCTTTGGTAGAGACATATTCGATGGAAGAGACGCATCTGCTCCATTCACCGGCCCCGCGATTTCTGATGTTTCCAGAACGGTGACTGTTTCTCCCGTTTCCGTATGTGTGCCAGTTACTTTGAATGCACCCTTCAGTTCTTCTTCACTTCCCCAAAAATGCCACATGTACTTTTGTGTTTTACCTTCGATCCATGGGGCATCAATGAAAGCGACTCTGTCAGGAATTCCCCTCATCGTGAAGGAGCCGGCTTCGAACTCTTCGGTTTTTGTGGTGACGGGGGACTCTTCATTTCCTGTCTGCTGACAGCCTACACACATAATGAATAAAGCCATCCAAATAATTTTTTTCATAACATCCTCCTCTGTAATATCCCCTAAGAAAGGGAACTCTTTCTTAATGACTGGAGTGACCCCATACTGCAGTTAGCCCGAAGAAGGAATTTTAAAGGACTCTATTCACCGGCCTTCTTTCCTAAACTCCCATTCAATAACTCATTTGAAGCATCTCATCCCCAGAAGACGGATCGTACACAAAACGCCCACCCCCTCGTTCAATCCGCAGGTTCTCTTTCATAAAGACGAAGAGCTCTTCCATCTTTTGTTCATCATCATCCAATGCAGCCCGGTCCAAGTCTATAATGACATTGGGAACAATGTTCAAGTCTTTGAAATCAGGCAGCGAATCCTCCCCCTGGTACTTGTCAGGTACATCAGAGATATGTACCAAATGGGACACCACGTCGTCCATATCCTTAACAAATGGTTGAAGATCCCTCTCTATTTGTTCTTCATAATAACTACTTGCATAGGTATCCTTCATGACTTGGAAATCCCTTGTTTCATAGATTAGAAAACTGACCCCTGTTTTCTTATGCGTTACTTTTGCAGCGTAATCGAATTCGTGGTTTCCCATATTGTCATAGAGCACGTCGTAGACTTCCGCCTGCCCGTCAAAATGCTTTTGTATATAACCTTCTCCAAGCTCTTTCGCCTTCGTTTCCATACTCGCATTTGGGGTCATTTCATAAATAAAAAGTAAGATGATCGCTATAACGATGGTTCCGATACTTCCAAGGATCCAAAGAATTGCTTTCACCGTTTCACCACCCTTTTTTCGATTATACCAAAATATGGGTATATTTTCCTCTTATTCATCTACACGGTTCTCCACTTTTCTCGTATTTATAGAATAAAAGGCTCCTTTTGCTAGTTCAGAGGAAGAAAGGTTATGTCAGTAGTTTCGTTACAGCAAATCCGTTCGGGTATGTGACACCCTACCTAATGAATTCAATAACACGTGTGTAAATCCTCTAAGAAGAAAACAACCCATTACTCCTACATGTCTCTCCTAAGTACACTAGATGAACGAAACCATATCTTTGGATGTCGAAAAAAATAATTACTTTTAACTAGAAAAGGGTATGAGGATGTATGAGGGAGAAAAAATGAAAAGGGAGTGTCATTCCATGAGCTTTAAATTATATCAACATGCCCCGGATTTCAAACTGTCTTCCGTGCAGGGAGAAGAGTTCCATTTTTCTGAAGACCTAAAAGGAAATAACCATTGGTACTTATTCGTATATTTTCGCGGTTCGTGGTGCCCTGTCTGCATGAGTGAGCTGGACGAGTTCCAGAATACGTTAAGTTACTTTGAAGAACACGACATCAAATTCGCCGCAATCACCCATGAAAGCAAGGATAGTTTGGAAAAAATGGTGAGCCAACATGACTTCACCTTTCCGATTCTAATGGATGAGAACCTTGAGTTTCTCTCCAACTACCAGGTTCATTACCATGATGAGCATGCACCCTATGAAGACCATGGAACCCATGGGGAGCCCGCTTACTTTTTAACAGATGAACAAGGGCGCGTCCTTTACCAGCAGCGACAGACCAGCCCATTCGGCCGTCCGCATCCGGATGAAATCAGAAAAATCATCAAGTATATCCGAGAGAATTTGAAATAACAATGAGCGAGCTTCTATCTTGGAAGCTCGTTTTTTTATGCGCAAAGAGCTCCTTCTGAATCAGGCATCCGCTTCATATAAAAAAAGTAGGATGGAATAAAAGAGGGTGAATCATTGTGAACGAACGGATCCATGAAGCGATTGCTCAACTGACTGCTGAGATTCAGGCACACCAGACTGACGACGGAAGCTTTCATTTTTGTTTTGAAAACAGCCTGATAACCGATGCCAATATGATTCTTCTGCTCCAAACGTTTACAAAAGAAACAGAGATCATCAAACGATTGTGCGCGCGTCTCTCTTCTCTTCAAAACGAACAGGGATACTGGAAGCTCTATGCTGACGATGAAGGGAACCTTTCGGCAACCATTGAAGCGGTTTTCGCTCTTCTTTATGCCGGCTACTATACAAGTGATGACCTCCGGATCAAGAAAGCCAAAGCATTTATCCGGAAGCACGGCGGGCTGAATCGTGCTCATTCCATGACCAAAATCACATTGGCCATCCACGGACAGTATCCATGGCCGAATCTATTCCATTTGCCTGTTCACATCATTTTACTACCTCCTTGTTCTCCCATTTCTTTTTTTGATTTCAGTAGTTACGCTCGCGTACACATGGCACCGATTCTGCTCTTATCCGATCAACCTTTTGTAATGAAGAACAAACAAATTCCCGATATGAGTGACTGCTTCATTCGGGAGGATCAAGAGCTGCTTCCTGAGGAAAGCCGGTCGTTATTGACAAGTGTCCAGGATGCCGTCAAATCCCTGGCTGGACTTCCTCATAAACTTTACCTGCTCTCAAGGCAGCGCCTGCTCACCTACATGCTGCAACGGATCGAGTCGGATGGAACACTATACAGCTATTTCTCTTCCACATTTTATATGATTTATGCTTTAGTGAGTTGCGGCTATCAAAAACATGATCCCATCATCAAAAAAGCTATCGAGGGGCTGATCCAGCATGCCTGTTCCACGGAGCGCGGCCTCCATATCCAAAACTCACCTTCTGATATATGGGATACGGCATTGTTGAGCCATGCCCTTCAGGCTCAGCCCGCATCCGATGTCCCTTTACATGAAACTGAATCATTTCTTTTGAAGCACCAACAGACCAAATTCGGAGACTGGATGGTAGATACCAACCATACAGAACCAGGGGGATGGGGATTTTCTAAAAGTAACAGTATTCATCCCGACGTTGATGACTCGACAGCTGCTTTGCGGGCCCTTCGTAAAGATCCAACCCTCCAGAGCCACTACACGAGAGGCTTGAAGTGGGTGCTCGCCATGCAGAATGATGACGGGGGTTGGCCTGCTTTCGAGAAAGGGAAGACGAATCCTCTCATGAAATTTGTCCCAATGGACGGGGCCGAGTCGGCAAGCATCGACCCATCGACAGCAGACTTGACGGGCCGGACACTCGAATTTCTAGGTACTGACGCACGTTTCCCTCTGACGGAACCTCGTGTTCAAAGAGCTTTGAACTGGCTGCGCTCCCATCAGGAAAAAGATGGATCCTGGTATGGACGCTGGGGAATCACTTATATTTACGGTACTTGGGCCGCCCTCACGGGTATGCGGGCCGTAGGAGTAAGTAAGGATGACCGTTCCATCAAAAGAGGCGTCCATTTTATTGAAAGCATTCAGAATGAAGACGGTGGATGGGGAGAATCGTGTAAAAGTGATCAGGAGAAAATCTACATTCCTTTAGGAGATAGTACCCTTTCGCAAACCTCCTGGGCACTGGATGCCCTTATGGCTGTGTACGAAAGACGGGTACCGAGCATTGATAGAGGAATCGCTTGTTTGCTTCGAAAACTGGAAGAGAAGGATTGGACGTATGAATACCCGACAGGAGCAGGTCTTCCAGGAAACTTTTACATCTACTATCACAGCTACAATTACATCTGGCCGCTCCTCGTATTTAAGAAATACTTATCGCTCTAGGAGATACGAAACGAAAAACTAAGGAAAGTTGCTAATATAATGATGGAAGTCGCTAATAAAACCTAGAAACCTGCTAATATAATTTGAAAAGCTGCTAATATAATGATGGAAGTCGCTAATATATATCAAAGCCAAAGGACAGGCATATGAATCTCCTATGTACATCCCCTATTTTTCCAACTAAGCATCCTAAATAGGAGATTTGTACATATACATCTTTAAGTGAGACTACCTGTGAAAGGAGCAGATGGAATGAATTCTCAAAACGTGTCTATGAATTCCGCCATTGATCCATATGTGTACCAAACGCTCATGTCTATTCAAGGCACTCCTGTGGTCGTGCAGACGACACAAGGGTCTGTACGCGGTGGGTTGAAGACGGTCATGCCGGATCATATTGTCGTCGAGGTGAGTGGGACCCCATTTTTCGTACGGACCCAGCAGATCGTCTGGGTGTTTCCTGATCAACGATACAAGTAAAAGGAGGATGTTATGTTTAAGCGACTCGACCGGATGCAGATTGCTCTGACCATTCCTGAACACGGTGACGCGAATGCGGCGGCTGCTGTTCAAGAACTTTTAGGTGGAAAGTTCGGCGAAATGTCTACGTTGAATAACTACATGTTCCAGTCCTTCGCTTTTCGTCAAAAGAAAAAACACCGTCCATTCTACGATCTAGTTGCAAGTATTACAGCTGAAGAATTCGGGCATGTCGAACTCGTAAACAATTCCATCAACCTGCTCACTCGCGGAGTGACTTTTACTGGGGATCCTAATATCGCTCCCCTTCAAAACGGCTTGAACAAAAGGAATTCGTATCAATTCATTGCTACAGCCCAAACGGCCCTCCCAGGCGATTCAATGGGACGGGCCTGGACAGGAGACAATGTTTTTTCAAGTGGTAACCTTGTGCTGGATCTGTTACACAACTTTTTTCTCGAGCTCGGTGCACGAACACATAAGATGCGTGTCTATGAAATGACCGACCATCCGACGGCACGTGAAATGATCGGCTACTTACTTGTCCGAGGAGGTACACATGCCCTTGCATATGCGAAAGCTTTGGAGATTGCCACAGGTGTCGATGTGAAAAAAATGCTTCCTGTCCCTGACCTTGATAACTCTAAATTCGATTATGCCCGTCCCTACATCGACCAGGGACTGGATAACATCCTATACACATGGAGCGACTATGATTACCAGGAGATCAAAAAGATATGGAAAGGGACGAACCCTGAGAACGGTGAGCCGCTGCAGGTGATTCAAGGCACGCCAAAAGGCGCACCGATTCCTGATCTCGATGACCTTCCTGAAGAGTTCGCACCCGGCATCGATCGGGATGATTATGAACGGATTGCCAAGAAGCTGTTGGAGAATATGTAACGAAAAAAGAGCGTGACCTCCAGCGGTCACGCTCTCATTTGTTCCACTTCTTCTTCCTCTTCTTCTAAAGCCGGCTTTTCCAATTTATACACAAGCACCCCGCCGATCAACAAAGCGATCCCCACAAGTTTCGTCATAGAAAGAGGAGCGGCATCGAAGCCAAACCACCCTCCCGTATTGACGGCAAAAGCGATGAGGATTTGTGATATGAGGGCTATGGAAATCGCATAGGCAGGGCCAATCAGTGTCACTCCGCGCATGAGACAGAACACGATCCCTACTCCGAAAACGCCACTGAACAGAAAGATTTTGTTCACATCTCCGAATTCAAACAAGCTCCTTTGTTCCATAGCATAAAAGACGGGCAGAGAACAGACAAGCCCTAAACCAAGCACAAGTGATGTCGTCGCCCACGCCCCTGTTTTTTCACTGACGCGCGCATTGAACACGTTCTGCATACTGATCAAAATACCTGCCACGACAGAAAATAATACGCCAAGCATTGTATCCCTCCTTATTCATAGATGTTTCCGTTCGCCAGGCTCCGGAGTTTTTCCAAATCTTTAATCTTAATCGATCCATTCGCTCGTTCAATAATCTCATCTGAGACCATTTTTTTCAGCACTCTGTTCAAATGGCGGTAACTCGTCCCCACCCATTCTGCGAGTTCTGTCAGATTCGCTGTCCGCATCTCCTGATGAAAAAGTGTCCCTTCCCCATCTGAAGAAATCGATAAGAAATAACTGGCCAGCCGTACTTCGACAGGATAGAGCATATGCAGGCTCGAGGCCTGGGATTCGGAATAAAACTTGTGCGCCACCGTCTCCAGTAAAAAACGAATGAATGGTGGATGGTTCCTTTCGAGATCCTTCAAGTCCTCAAAGGATGCAGCAAGCATCACTCCATCAGATACAGCCTCGACAGAATTGATGACCGAGCTTCCTTTTACATATTCGACATCTCCGATGACTCCGAGCGGACGTTTGAACCGGTTGATTAAAGACTTCCCTTCCGGCGTCAGGGTGAAAATTTTGATCTTCCCCTCAACGAGTAGATACATGTCATTCAACGTTTCACCCGGTGCAAAAAGAACGTCACCTTTCGTAAATGTGAACACGTTGATTTTTGGAACGAATTCTTCAGGAAAGATCCGCTCCAGCTCGTACTGCTCGATATAGGGATGTGGATTGATTTTTTTGTTTTCTTTCATAGAAACGATCTCCTTTTTACAACTGGAAAAGGATGACACCCACAAGCATCATAGCGATTCCGATTCCCTGCCTTTTCGTCACAGGAATTTTGTTCTCACCGAACCAGCCTTTGGATTCGATGATAAAAGCCGTGCCGATTTGTGCCACGAGTAAAATGGCGATGGCACTCGCCGGACCGATCATTTTAATTGCCGTCAATTCTGCAAAAACGACGACAACTCCGAACGTCCCTCCAATCAAATAAAGGAAGGGCACTCGTTTAAAGCTTTTCCCTTTTCCATCTCTGACATAAAAATATACGAGAATGGATATCGTGAAGGCGACCAGGTGGACCATCGAAGTGGTATGCCAGCCTCCTATAGAATCACTCATCCTCGCATTGAAGATGCCCTGCATCGTGATGCACAAGCCTCCGAGTAGTGAAAATAAAGCACCTTTCATCGTTCATCCTCCTGTTCTGAAATCCATTTAAAAGGATGACGGCGATTTCGGAAAGGACATATGTCCTAAAGCCTTAAATTTATCACATATTCAACAAAATGCCAGGGTTGTGGAAGACTCGATTTTGAGATGTTCCGGGGTTCGTTTGCCGTGTTGAGCGTAAGGGGGGGCTGGGAAGCAGCTCGCTTTCCTGTGGGGGAGCGCCGAGCTTCCTCGGACTGCGTCCTGCGGGATCTCGCCTGTCTCCTTCTCCCACGGGAGTCTCGCAGCTTCCCAACCACCCCATCCAATGTATGTGAGAAACGAACCCCTTTCCTGTACAGCGCTCTATAACAAGCTATTCGCATGAAGAATAGCTTCCTTAGGAGGTCATTCCCCTCCAAATACCATGTGTATAAAGGCAGCTTATTCCGGAAGTGGTTTCGAGATAATTATATTGGCAGAGGGGCGGAGGAGAATGGCGAGACTCCTGCGGGAAAAAAGTGCATGGTGAGACCCCACAGGACGCAGTCCGAGGAGGCTCAAGAGAACAGAAGAAGTTCGATTAAGTTCGGCACGTCCTGTGCCAACATCGAACGGCCCCACCTCGTGTGGGGCCCCGCGGAAAGCGAGCCATTCCCCGCAGCCCCCATCCACTCAACAAAAGTCTCGAAACTGACCCTTCACAAAAGGGACCTTTAGTGGAAAAGCTGCATCCATAAGAAAAAGACGCTTTAGGAAGAAGCGTCTTTTTCTTTCATGAGCTGTTCACTTTTTTGTACACGCTGCTCCAACGTTTTCTTCAGCTGTTCCTTGTACTTATCCTCCACAAGAATGTACAGGAAGTCTCCGGCTTTAATTTCCGTCTCTCCATAAGGCGTGATGACTTCATTGTTCCGGATGATGGCACTGATGTTGGCGCGATTCGGGAAGCTGACTTCGTGTAGCTTTTTGCCGACGACGGCTGATTCGTCATTGGTTTGATATTGAATCATTTCCGCCTTGGCATTCCCCATAGAAATCAATTCAATGCTGTGGTGCGGGATGTCTTTTTTCGGTCCGACAAGGTTCATTTTTTTCGCAACAAGCGAAATCGTAGATCCCTGGACGAGTGCTGAGGTCAGCACAACGAAGAAGACGAGATTGAATAAGGCCTGACTGTTCTGCAGTCCCTCCACAATAGGAAAGGTTGCAAGGACGATCGGTACAGCCCCGCGCAGACCTGCCCATGATATGAACAATTTTTCTTTCGTTGAATAGTTCATCTTGATCATCGATAAGAAAACAGCAATCGGTCTTGCGATTAAAATAAGCACGATTGATAGCAATATCCCGTTGACCATGATAGAAGCGGTAAACAATTCACTTGGGAAGACATAAAGCCCTAGGATAACGAACATGAGAATCTGCGCCATCCAGGCAAATCCTTCATTGAACTGGAAGATTGAATAACGATACGTCAGTTCACTATTTCCGATCACAAGTGCTGCTACGTAAACGCCTAAGAATCCACTACCTCCACTAAAGGCGGTGATGCTGTAGGTAGCCAAAGCAAAAGCTACAGAAAAAATTGGATACAAGGCACTTGAATCCAATTTGATGCGATTGATGGATGCAGATGCCAATCTCCCTAATGCTAGACCAATAATGATGCCAAGGCCCATTTGAATGAAAAACGTCGGGATGAGCATCCAGAACGATGCTTGCTCCGCAGTGATCAATTCAATGAGAGACAATGTCAAAAAGACGGCCATCGGGTCGTTCGTTCCAGACTCCGCCTCGAGGGTCGCCCCCATTTTTGCTTTGATGTTTCTTTCTTTCAATGCCGCAAAAACGGCCGCTGCGTCGGTTGATCCAACGATGGCACCGAATAAGAACGATTCCAACCAACTCAATTCGAACAATAAATAAGCGGCAAGCCCCACGATGAGCGAAGTGATCAACACCCCAAAAGTAGCGAGCGATAACGAAGGTACAGCAACGGAGCGCACCGTCCCCCATTTCGTATGTAGACCACCTTCAAACAAAATGATGACGAGTGCAAATACACCGATGACCTGGGCCGTGCCGGCATCACTGAAGTAAACGATTCCGAGTCCTTCACTGCCAAAAGCCATGCCGACCATGATGAATAATATCAATGCAGGAATGCCCCAGCGGCTGGAAAACTTCGCTACAAGCACACCGCTGAATAATAATAATGCAGTAAGTAGTAAAAATGAATCCGTCCCAAAAGCGTCAAAAAACATGTAGGTTTCGATTCTCCTTATGCACTCAATTTAATTTGAATGATTTGGGTTTCTGTCTTGGAAAACAGTAGATGGAGCGTGGGTAGATGAAACAAAAGTAGAATGTTCATGATAGGAAATGAAAATGGTATATCCATCATTATCCTATATCCATGAGTTGAAATCAAAGAAATTACCTTCTCTCTTTCAACCATTTGTGTATCCAGACACTAGCCTGTGCCCCGTCCCCCATAGCTGTCGTCACGAATTGAGAATGGTCTACCACGTCCCCCGCTGCCCATACGCCTTCCATACTGGTCATTTTTGTCCTTGGATGCACAACGAGGTGGCCTTTCTCTGTTGCATCAGCTCCGAGTTTGACCGCTAAATCCGATTGCACCCGATTCCCACTGAAAGCAAGAAAAGCTTTTTTGATCTCCCAGCGATGGTCGTCCGCTGTCAGGACGGCTTCTAGTAAGCCTTGGTTGTGCTCAAACTTGCTGACTTCGACCTGCTGAACAAGGATTCGGCGGTCTCGAAGTTTCCCTTGCATCTCAAGAGATAAAGGCGCCCCGCTATGATTAAAGAAAATGATATCCTCGCTCCAGTCCTTTAACGTAAGCGCCAGTTGCGCCCCCGCTTCTCCACACCCCACAACTGCGGTCTTTTGGCCTGTGATTTCATACCCATCACAGTCCTGACAAACATAAATAGATAAGCCTAAGCATTCTTTGATGCCGGGAATAGGTGGGAACTTTTCATCAATCCCTGTAGCAAACAAGACCGTCCGAGTCGGGATTGCTTCCCCCTCTTCTGTTTCCACGATGAAATTTGAATGGACATCGACGACATTCCCTTCCAGTGTTTCCACCCCAAAGGATTCCGCTTGTTTTTTACCGTCATGACGGAGCTGTTGGCCACTGACTCCATCAGGAAATCCGATGATATTGTTATACCTGTGGCACAGACTGGACCGCCCTTGGCCACTATCGATCATTAACACCTTATGCCGGTACCTTCCGAGCATGATTCCTGCCTGCAAACCTGCGATCCCTCCACCGATGATGATGCAATCATAAGACAATCCCACCCACTCCTTTCCTCAACTCTTCCTACTTTTCCCCTATCGTTTCCCCTCATTCCCCTTTATAATATAGAAGGACGAATCTAACGATAGAAAAGGTGTTAACTAAAATGAGCTTACTCACAGTGAAAAACTTGAGCCACGGCTTCGGGGATCGTGCGATCTTTGATGACGTGTCTTTTCGTTTGTTAAAAGGAGAACACATCGGCTTGATCGGAGCGAATGGTGAAGGCAAGTCGACATTTATGAATATCATTACAGGAAAACTTGAGCCGGATGCCGGGAAGATCACCTGGTCGAAACGGATCCGTATCGGTTACCTCGATCAGCATGCTGATTTAAAACAGGGCATGACCATCCGTGATGTTTTGCGTACAGCTTTCCAATACTTGTTCGATATGGAACAGGAGATGAACGATCTTTTTGCAAAGATGGGCGAAGTCGATCCGGATGAACTTCAGGATCTATTGGAAGAGACAGGTGTCCTTCAGGATATGCTGACGAATAATGACTTCTATACGATTGATGCCAAAGTGGAAGAAGTGGCGAACGGACTCGGTCTGAATGAAATTGGACTCGAGCGTGATGTTCATGATCTCAGTGGCGGGCAGCGTACGAAAGTCTTACTTGCAAAGCTGTTACTGGAAAAACCGGAAATTCTTCTTCTCGATGAGCCGACCAACTACTTGGATGTCGAGCATATCGAATGGCTGAGAACGTATCTTCAAGAATATGAGAATGCTTTCATCCTCATTTCCCACGACATTCCGTTCCTGAACAGTGTCGTCAACTTGATCTATCATATGGAAAACCAGGAGCTGAGCCGCTACCCTGGAGACTATGATGAATTCCTTCGCGTTTATGATATGAAGAAACAGCAGTTGGAAGCCGCTTATAAGAAGCAGCAGAAAGAAATCGCCAACCTGAAGGATTTCGTCGCCCGAAACAAAGCCAATGCGGCGACAAGTAAAATGGCGATGAGCCGTCAGAAAAAGCTTGATAAAATGGACGTCATCGAACTCGATGCTGAAAAACCAAAACCGCAATTCAACTTCAAACAAGCCCGTACTCCAGGGAAATATTTGTTTGAAACGAAAGACCTTGTCATCGGTTATGATGAGCCTCTGTCCAGGCCTTTGAACCTATCGATGGAACGCGGGCAGAAAATTGCTTTGTCCGGGGCGAATGGAATTGGGAAAACAACGTTGCTGAAGAGTATCCTCGGTGAAATTCAGCCGGTTTCAGGATCCGTCGAACTTGGAGAACATTTACACATTGGTTACTTCGAACAAGAGTTGAAGGAAATCGGTGACAACACGTGTATCGAGGAAGTGTGGGAAGAGTTCCGTCACTTCACCCAATACGAGGTGCGCGCAGCACTGGCGAAATGCGGATTGACTCGTAAACATATCGAGAGTAAAGTCCAAGTATTGAGCGGAGGGGAAAAGGCGAAAGTCCGCCTCTGCAAACTGATCAACAAAGAAACGAACTTACTCGTTCTCGATGAGCCTACGAACCACCTGGATGTGGATGCAAAGGCTGAACTGAAGCGTGCGTTGAAAGAGTACAAAGGAAGCGTCCTGCTCATCTCACACGAACCAGAGTTTTATGAAGATGTCGTCACAGATGTATGGAACTGCGAAGATTGGACAACGAAAGTTTTTTAAAAATGGAAGTTCCTCCATGCCGGGACTCGGTATTCTTTCCAAAATTTTTTGATTGACCTATAAAATAATCGCTAATAAAATGTGGTCACGATTTAGAGAAACCCTCTACTCGTGACCACTTTTTTTATGGAAAGGAGGCATTTGTCATGCTTTATCGTGCCATCGTTTACCTTGTCGGCATGTTCATCAATTTCTTCGGGGTCGCCCTTCTTATCAATGCAACACTCGGAGCTGGGTTTTGGACTTCGTTCTTCATCGGAGTGTCCGATCATTTCGGTTACACCGTCGGATTTTGGTACGGGGCTTTTCAATTGATCATTATTTTCATCAATGCCAAGTTGATGAATACACTCCCTGAATCGAGGGCGGTCGTACCTGTGTTTCTGGAAAGCTTGATCTTGGACTTCTGGCTGGAAATTGTTTTTGCTCCGGTCAACTTATCCACCGCCCCATTCGCTTTGCAAGTTTTGACGCTGCTTGCAGGAGTCGGGTTCATCGGATTGGGAGTCGCGATCTACATCCTGCCTCAATTCCCGAGAGCTCCAGTCGACCAACTGTTCCTTGCAGTAAGTGCAAGGTTTCAATTGAGTCTTCAGACAGGCCAAACTTTGGTCGCGGTGGTCATGACAAGCCTTGCCCTTGCCATTGGTGGACCGGTCGGACTAGGAACACTTGCACCGATGCTTTTCCTTGGGCCCGTGATTCAATATTTCTACACGAGGGCTTATCCGATCTATTATCGCCTACACCCTGGCGGCGAAACTGCCTACCAGGAAGCTGTGTAAAGCAAAAGTCATGAATCTCCCCTCTCCTTCGTGGTATATTACTTTTGTAATCTAACAGAGGAGGGAAAGAAAGATGAGTGACAAAGAAACGAAAAAGCAGGAAATTTTAGACGCGGCCAAGTTCAGGCATGCGACCAAGCAATTCGATCCGAATCAAACCATTCCAGAGGATGATTTCAAATTCATCCTGGAAGTCGGCCGTTTATCCCCGAGCTCGTTCGGTTTCGAACCGTGGCGGTTTGTCGTCGTTCAAAATCCTGAACTGAGACAAAAAATCAAAGACACAGCCTGGGGTGCGTATGGGAAGCTTCCGGATGCCAGTCACTTCGTCATTTTCCTCGCAAGGACGAGGAAAGATACGCAGTATGATTCCGAATACTTGCAAGACCACTTTAAAAACGTCAAACAACTGCCTGATGATTTCCTGGAAAAATATTTGAGCCGGATCGAAGAATTCCAAAAGGAAGACTTTGAACTTCTTGAAGGCGAGCGCCCTCTTTATGACTGGGCTGGAAAACAAACGTACATTGCTTTATCCAACATGATGACAGCCGCAGCTGAAATCGGCATCGACTCCTGCCCGATTGAAGGCTTCAACATGGAGAAGATGAACAATCTACTAGAAAAAGAAGGTCTTCTTGAAGACGGGAGCTTCGGTATTTCCGTCATGTGTGCGTTCGGTTACCGTGCTCAAGAGCAACCTGAAAAATCACGTCGTTCTTTCGACGATGTCGTGAAATGGGTCTAATAGATAAAAAAGGAACTTCCCTTCGCGGAAGTTCCTTTTTTATCAGCTTGAGAATCAGAAATCCACTAAAAATGGCTGCCGGCTTTCATCTAAACAGAGCTCGATTCTTTCCCAGAAATTCCCCCATGTCACCATGTCACGTGCTTCCTCCAAGGGGAAAAAACCTACTTCCAACGCTTCTTCTGTCGTCCTCAACGTTCCTCCTACCGCTTTCCCTAAGAATAACGTGTTGCATATGGAGCGGTCGACATTTTGGAATACGCCGCAAAACCTTGTGACCTCAATGTCCAACCCGCATTCTTCTTTCGTTTCTCTGATGGCGGCCTCTTTCAAGGATTCGCCTTCCTCCACTTGGCCTCCAGGCATCTCCCACCCACGCTTCGGTCCTTTGATTAGGAGCACTTCCTTTTCTTCATTTGTTATTATGGTCGCTGCTGATACGATGTGTTTCGGTGGTGTCATGATGGGTCCTCCTATTTTTTTGAAAAAGCTTTAGAATCACTTCCTTACGTGGGAAGTCGATCCGATTCAAATGTTCTACATATGTATCCATTGGGTAAGGTACCTTGCGTTTGATAAATCGAACCTTTCTACCGTCAATATCAATAATTCCATAACGGGCATAGGGCTCATTGTAACACCCCAGGGAGCCTGGATTAAAAAACACTCTCTCGTTCATGGAAAAATGATGGACGTCGTGGTCATGGCCGAAGCAAAGGACAGTCTCCGCTTCTAACTCATCCAACTGTGAAAAGTTTTCTCCATTCGGTGGTACCAGTTGGTCGAATGGATCTTCACTAATGGGCAGAAGACTAGTTTTCGTGTCCATTGGATAGTGCGCGAACTGAAAAGTACGTGCCTCAATCTTTGTAAAAATCTGCCGTGGAAGTCTTTCCATCCACTTTGCATACCTTTTGTACAGTCGATCGGCCACCCACTGATGATGCTCTTGCACATTAATTCTACTTTCAGGATAAGGCTCACCATTCATCAGGGCAAGGACAGCTTCGTCATGATTCCCTCTAACAATTTCCGTGTCCTTTAAAGAATAGAACCATTCGCATACTTGATTGGAAAAAGGTCCGATTCCTATCATGTCTCCCATACAATACACTCGATCCACATGCTGTTTGCGGATATCCCTAAGTACAGCTTGAAGGGCATAAATGTTTCCGTGCACATCTGTCATCACAGCCATCCGCTTCATCCATGACCCTCCTTTTCTTTACCCATACAAACCGTGAGGCAAGCCCAAGAATCTTCGCTCCCTTAAATCTCCGTAGGAAAACCTTCACAACACCAATATTCGAACTTCATCGCTGAGCTTTATTCATTTTATGCCGTCCTTTTATTCAGGATGCACTATTAGAGAGGAACACGTCCAATGTCTTATTGTATAGGTCCGGCTGCTCCGCATGGACCAAATGGGAAGCAAAGGGAAGAACAGCAACATGAATGGAGTCGGATTGTTCTTTGTAAACCGTCACGCCCTTGACTTCATGTTCCTGACCCTCCCCAATCAAAAAAAGGACGGGCATATTCAGGGATTGTATGGAACTCGTCGCTTCAAAAGGGTACCACCCTTCATCCTGGCCCATATGAATAAACCTCTGCCACCCCTCTCCATGGAGAGAATCGAAGTAAGCACATGTGTCTTCGTCCTTTAAGAGATTCATGCGTAACTTGGACTCTTCTTCATTGATAGATTTCCAATTTTCCGGTTTGAGAGGGGTCACCCCTGAAATGGTCAATGTCCGAACAAGTTCAGGATGTCTTTTTGCTAAAAATAGCGCAACTAAAGCTCCGAATGAACACCCTGCGATATGAGCACTTTTGATATCCATAGAACTTAAAGTTTCTGCCAAATCATCGGCGGCATGGTTGTAATAGTCACCTAAGTCGTCAGCCGGCGAATTCCCATGCCCTCTTAAATCAGGCGAAATCACCTGATATCTCGAGGAAAAATACTCCCGCTGCTTTTCAAAGTCCGTCCTACCTGTTTGTAAGCCGGTGTGCAGGAAGACAAGAGGTTCCCCTTCTCCTACCACCTCTGTATATAAAATCATCACTTCCCTGCTAACATTGACAGATCATCAATAGATTTCCATCTGGGTCTTTGAAGTTGAAAAAGTGGTTGAACTGGATTTCAGATACCACTTCGACTCCTTTATCTTGCATGTAAGTATAAGCAGCCTCGATATCTTCTGTATTAAAATGGAAAGCCGGCGCACCAAAAACCGCTTCTTCTGAATAAATCTTGCTATCCAATACAACCCCTGTATTTTTCATAGGTAAAACGTAAAGGTGACCGCCTGGAAAATCCTCTTCCGCAGGCACATCGAGCAAATCACAGTACCAATCGCGTGCTTTCTTAATATCTTTGACTGGAACAAAAATGGCTCCTACTTCATTTTGAATTGGGCTTTTCATTCGATCGTCCTCCTTTATTATTATCTACCTAAAAATCCACCGTCTGAATGGATGACCTGCCCCGTCACCCATGAAGCATCCGGGCTCACAAGGAACCGAATCAGCTTGGCGGCATCCTCCGCCTTTCCCAACCGCCCTTTAGGGAACAAAGGCAAAAGACCTTCCTTCGTCTCTTGATCCATCCACCCCGTGTCTGTTGGTCCGGGGTCGACGGCATTCACATTGATTCCAATGGGTGCAAGTCCTGTGGCCAAAGGCGGGGTGATCGCCTTCAATGCTCCTTTTGTAGCAATGTAAGCCAGATTATCCGGGTCCGGCCCTCCGGATACTAAAAAGACGATGCTTCCTTCTTCTTCCGTTTGGAACGTTTTTTCATAAAGTTTGGCGAAAGCCTGAGTCAGTAGAATCGGCCCTTTATTATTGATTTCATAATGGTTGTCCAGCAGTTCTGAGGTCAAATCCTTATAGTTGGAGTTCACACTGAATGTAGCGTTATGGATGAGAATGGAAGGCACACCAATTTCTTTTACCACATTCTCTAATAACTTCTGCGGCAGATCTTCATCTCTCAAATCCGCTTCTATATGAGCGACACGAATCCCTAGCTCATCCAGCTTTTTCGCGAGTGTTTCCGGCCAATGCTTTTCCGCTCCTTCTCCATCTGTTTCATCATAGGGCTGATAATGCGTAAAAAAGATATCTGCCCCTGCTTCGGCGAGCCTGTAACACGTGCTTGTTCCTATTCCATTCTCACGACTCACGCCTGTCACAATGGCGATTTTCCCTTTTAAAGGATGCACTTGCATTTCATTTTTCATTACATAAACCTCCAAAGCCATTAAGAACGTTTCACATGTTATAGTTATTAAATCAAATAATAGAAAGGCATTGATCTATTTGAATGGCTTTATTTCTTTTTCTGCACATGCCACTTTTTCAAGATGGCTGCTTCTTCATCCCTTGTCAATCCCGCACCTCTTACAGCCTCCACTCTTTGCTGGTCCCAGCGATACGTGTCCAAAATGGTTTCTTTTAACGGTCGGAATTTCAACCCACACTGAATCGCCTTTGCCGCATCCTGACTGAAATCTTTTTCGGTCGGAATCCAGACGGGAAGGTC
Source organism: Halobacillus trueperi (assembly GCF_003386945.1). Lineage (NCBI taxonomy): Bacteria > Bacillati > Bacillota > Bacilli > Caryophanales > Bacillaceae > Halobacillus > Halobacillus trueperi. The sequence continues at coordinate 50,769 of NZ_QUAE01000002.1, forward strand.
TTTCCAAGGCTGGACACCTTCATCCGTCAAAAACTGTGCGGGTACCCACGTAAACGACACCTCTTTATTCAGGGTGGACGCACACGTCTCAAGAAATTCTTGCATCGTCAGCTTGTTTTCAGGGCCATTAGCATTAAAAATACCTGCGTATTCTGCAGCAGACAGCTGGACAATCCAATGTGCTAAATCTCTTGCATCAATGAACTGAATCTGTTGATCCTTCCTCCCTGGAGCGAGCACTTCTCCCCCTTCAGCAATTCTTGAAGGCCAGTATGTAAACCGATCAGTCGGATCATGAGGCCCTACAATCAATCCCGGACGGATGATGATCCCTCTATCTTTCATCCGGCTTTGGACTTCCTGCTCACAATGAGCCTTCAAAGGTCCATATAAGGATGGTTCAAAGGCTTCTGTTCGTTCCGCTTGTTCCAGTTCCTCCTGAGTCAACGTCATCGGTTCCATCGTTTCCTCCAAATGATGAATCGATGTGAAGTCTGGATAAACAGATATGGTGGAAATGAAAACATACTTCTTCGTGCAGCCAGCAAGGACATCCAGACTTTTGGATACGGTGGACGGTTTATACCCGCACGTATCAATGACCGCGTCCCATTCTTGCTCGCCCAATTTCTCAAGGTCCTCCCGTTTTTCTCTGTCTCCGAAAATGTTGGTCACATCTTCAAATAGACCAGGATTGGTCTTCCCTCTGTGAAACAACGTCACCTCATGACCCTCGTTCAAAGCTGATTCGACGATGTGTCTTCCGAGAAATTTCGTCCCACCAATAACAAGAAGCTTCATGCACGATCCACTCCTTCCTTCTTTTTTGTAAGCATATGATTTAAAAATAGCTGGTCTTCAGGAAAAGAGAGTTCCAATCCGTTCAACTCTTCTTTTGGAACCCAACGAATCTCATGAATCAAATGATCAGGGTCCTGGATCTGTATAGACCCGCCCGTCACCGTGCAGGAAAAGTATTCGACATGGATATCCGCCTTCCCTATCTTTCCTTTTTTCGTTTGCAGCCTTTCAACCACACGGATAAGATAACCCGTTTCTTCAAACGTCTCTCTCATGCAGCACTGTTCCAAACTTTCCTCTTCAAGCACCCCTCCAGAAGGCACTGTCCAGGTTTTCTTTTCTTCCGGCTTTCCCTGAAGGACCATCAGAAGTTCGTTTTGTTCATTGATACAGACGGCTGCTGCCCCTCACCACTCATCCATCGTTCAGCACACTGAAAAGCAGGGAATCACGACGCCCTTCTTTCATTTTCAAATGACCACGTAGTCTTCCTTCCATCTCCATGCCGCACTTCTCCAGCACCCGAAGCGATCCCTTATTTTCAGGGTGACAGGTTGCCTGGATACGTTTGAGATGGAACGATTGGAATCCATCACGGATCAACCTTTTCGCAACTTCTGTACCCATACCCCGTCCCCACTCATCCGGATGTAAGATATAAGCGATTTCGCCAGTTCTATGATACGTATCCAAAATATTCAATTCCGCAACACCAATAAGCTCTTCATCCGCTTCACGTAAAATCGTCCACGCGTGTTTTTGAGGTTCGGGCTGCCTGATTTCATGGACCAAGTGCTGCACGTAGTCCTGGGTGTCCTTTTCAGAGTTCGGGCCCCACGGCTGGTATTCAGAGACCTCCGGTTTTGATGCATAGGTATGGATCTTCTTCCAGTCTTCTTGTTTCAGTTCACGGAACAACAACATGCTTTCTCTCCTCTCCTTTGACGTATTCAATGATTTTCCCATGATGGATGGTAAAATGATGATGGACTTCTTGCTTCACATTCAATAACGTATGTAAATAATAAGGAATCATCGGACTGACACCATGATTGTCTGCAGCGAGGATCCATGACACGTTTTTCCAAGCTAAAATACCCTCATCAATTTCTGCAGGGGCTGGGTAGAGCTCATTATCATCGACCCTCACGATAAACGCCTCCATCTCGCCTGATCTCTCCCCATCTATTGCCCAGGAAATGGTCCCTTTATATTCGAATAGATGTTCTTCAAGAAAAAGGTCCGTTTCTTCTGCCACTTCACGCTGTACACTAGAAAGCGGGCTCTCCCCTTCCTCCATTTTCCCTCCGACTCCGTTCCACATCCCCTGTACGGGAGGTGAATTTCTGTTCAACAGCAGCACTTCTTCGTCGCGCTTGATGAAACAAATGGTATATCCGATGTCCAAATCTTCCCCTCCTCAACGATATGGCTTGAAACGAGCTTCCTTATAGAGGCCGGGTACATAAGCTTCTAATAGGTTGCCATCCAAATCTCTGAATTTGAAATGACCTTGACTACCACCTTCCAGAACTTCAACACCACGTTCTATTAAAGCAGCCCTGCAATCCTCTGCGCCGGTCGGAAAGATACTGAAGACAGGGTGAGTCCCATCCAAGTTGTCCGGTAGTTCGATATGAGGAGGCTTTTCAATCAGACAAACCGGTACTCCTCTGTCATGCTCAAGAACAACGGTTTTTCCGTAATCTTTCAAGACTCGTAAACCAAGGATTTCCTCATACCATTCAACAGCCTTTTTGATTTCTTTTACTCTCACATTGATTTGATAGACTCCTGAAAAAAAGCTCACAGTCTGTCATTCCTCTCCACTATGATTCTTTTTATGTTCTCGTGATCCCGTTCCTTCAGTATATAAAGGGTATGGGTATTCGCTTGGTTCATGATTATCCCTGAATCCAACCATAAAAAATATGACTCTTTATTTAATGTAAAAGAAAGATCGGGCTCATCAAGATCAACAGCTCCAGATTCCTTTCCTGCGCCCCAGATCCCTGATTGGAATTTTCGAATATCTTCTTTATCAGTAATGACATATGCTTTTCCTTGTTTCTTTTCTTCAAAACTTTCCATCTCATGAATGGTCATCTTCTCAGGAATGTGTGCCGAAAGTGGTGAACATGAGGTCAGGAAAACGGCGAGAAACAGAAGAAATGATCTCACGACTTCCCTCCCATTGGACATGAATTGATACTATTTACCTTCTGCACTCTGCCAATAAAATCCTTTATTCCATAAGAAAAAGCACAATCCGACAAAGGACTGTGCTCTCCCTGACTATTTAACTGGAATCCATATTTCCGAATAATAATCTCCACTGTTCGGATTCCCATCGTGATAGACTTCAAGCTCTGGACCACCAGCATTTTCATAGCCGCTGGAAGGAAACCATTCTGAATAAATTTTCTTCCATGTATCCTGCATGGCGTGGGGCATCGCACCATGAACACCGAAAATCGCCCATTTCGCTTTTGGAACTTCCATCATCTCCAAACCTTCCACTGCTCCACCCTCGTGGGCGGCTGCAATCCAGTAGTCAATGTGGTTCTTTTTCTCAGCCGTTTTGTCGACACAAATGCCTAGAAGACCTTTTACAGGACCATTGTTTTCTTTTAACAATTTCTGGTCTGTACCATCTCCATTCACTTTTCCCCACATTTGAGGAATCCCTTTCAAATTCTCACCGTTTACGCAGGAAAACTCTTCTTTCAAACCTACAGCCTGAAACGCTTCTTTTTCCACCACTTCATACTCCATCGGATCAGCTCCTTTTACATTCACCTGGATGATCAGGCGGTTGTATGCAGTCATCTTCCCCCTGTAACTTCGTGCTTCCCTCGGTGAGATGCCATGCTGTTTCCGAAACGCTCTAGAGAAAGACTCGGGAGTTTCATAACCATACGTGTAGGCGACATCAATGATTTTCCGCTTCCCTTTTCTCAATTCCTGCGCTGCGAGCGTCAACCTACGTCTTCTCAAATATTCTGCGACCGTCGTATCTGTAAGTAGGCTGAAAATGCGCTGGAAATGGAATGGTGAGGTATGAGCAGCCTGTGCGATCTCTTCCATGGATATGTCTTTTAATAAATGCTCTTCCATGAAATCAATCGCTTTCTGCATCGATTGCATCCAAGTCATGGCATCCCCTCCCTTATTTTCATTCTATCCATACTTTATCATGAAAACCTGACAGCGAGTGCTTCCTGCTGTCAGGTTTTCTTCATAATAAAAAAAGGACTTCCATCAAGGGAACATCCTTTTTCAGCTGTCCATGGAATTTTTTAACAAGGAAAGGCAACATGTTCTTTGGACTGACGGAAATAAGTGGTTATCGAAGAAGAGAATAAGGGTACTACTCCTTATGTAATTCTACTTTAGGAGGGTGAAAAATGACTGCAAAGAAAGTGTTAATCGTCACCGGAGATGCTGTCGAAGCGTTGGAAGTGTATTATCCTTATTTCCGCTGCTTGGAAGAAGGTTTTGATGTTGATATTGCCGCACCTCACCAGAAGAAACTGAATACAGTCATCCACGACTTTGAAGACTGGGAAACATACACCGAGAAAAAAGGTTACATGATCGATTCAAACATGACTTTCGAACAAGTCGATCCGAATGATTACGATGCGCTGATCATTCCAGGTGGCCGTGCCCCTGAACATATTCGCATGCATGATGACCTGCCAGAAATCGTCAGCCATTTCTTCATCGCCGAAAAACCGATTGCCGTCATGTGCCATGGCAGCCTTGTATTGACGACGATTGCTGACGTAGTAGAAGGTCGTAAGATGACTGCCTATCATGCATGTCGTCCTGAAGTAGAGAGTATGGGTGCTGAATACATGGATGAAATGAATTATGTCGATGACAACCTTATATCCGGGCACGCATGGCCAGACCTGCCATCCATCATGAAAGAATTTGTGAAGCAAGTGAAAGGAACGACGGTTAATTCATAAAAATGAAGGCGATTAGCTTACAACAGCTAATCGCCTTATCTTTTTCATGCTAATTGGCGTTCATAGACCACTTCTTCCGTATTCAAGTCAATGGCATCCACTTTCATATTTAATACTTCTCCCGTTTCATTGTTCTTCGAACCCCACAGGCGGATAAAGTTATTAGAGTTCGTATCCAGGAAATTGACTTGGACCGTTCTGACTTCACCTTCTGCCACTTGCTGATCCTGGATCCAGCATTCTTTGAACTCCATGGTGGCCTGACTCAGTATGTAGTCTTCCATCATTTTTTTGAGTTCTGGGAAAGCTAGTCCATCATTTTCTACGCAGACGCGGTTGAAGTCGTTGTAATCTGTGATATGGAAGGTTTGTTTGTTTTCATTAGGCATTAAGATTCCTCCTGAGTAACTTGTTTAATAAAATTCATTTTCCCTAATAGGAAAAGGTAGAAACCTACTATCCAATCCTGCTACCCATGTGGAGTTTACGAGAGATGTCTATCTGAGAAGGGGAAAATGTTCGAACACCTAATTAAATGTGTATGAGGTGGGTTCGTTTTTTAAAAGCCGTCACGAAACAGAACGATCACTCAAGCTAAAAATGAGCGAGCTTCACTTATACAGTTTTCGACTTGAATATTTCATTATCGAATATTCAAGTCCTTAATTGTTAAATCCAACAGTTCAATAGCATCTTTAACTCCATTGGAATATTCCTCCCATGATTCAGACGGAAACCCACTTTCAAAGTTACCCTCTAATACAGAGACAGCCACGTATATATTTTCTAATTCCCTATTTAAATCCATGAGTTTTACAATCGTGTCTGGCAGTAGCTTACTAGAATCAATTTCTTCTAGAAAGTTCAGTTTTTCAGCTAACCTTTTTATTCTCCATTTGAACATTTCACGCTCAATCTTATTCCATTCTTGTTCCTTTTCTATCATTTGGTGATTGTTTTCCAAAGAAAACCTAATGTTCTTTAAATTTGATTTTATCAAAAGAAACTTTGGATATAGCAAAAGCAGCGTTTTATGTTCATTCACTTCATCTTCTTGTTGTTTATTTTTTGTTTGGTAGTTAAACGTTAGCAAAACACCTGCCAGAGTCATCAACCCTCCAATGATCCCACCAAGGTAACTTCCGTAAAAAGCTATCCAAGTTTCCTCTTCACCGACAACTTTGAACCAACGAAACATCATAAGATGGTTGGTTAGAATAGGTAGAACCAAAATAACTATTATACCAATAGTTATGAATAATGTTAGTTTTATTCTGTTAGATTTTTTGATATTTTGTCACTTCCTTTTTCCAAAAAAGGTAATTAAGCTAGTGGCTCGAGAATGGTCTCTCTTAAAAAGCTGGAATGAACTAGAACAAACTTCTATTTCCTCTTATTATCGTATGTTTTTCAAATCCCCCGCATACCTCTAAATCTCTAGAGTAAAGTCCCACACAGCTGATTTCATGAACCTTTTTAAATTATTTAGCACTATCAGGCAACAATCACACGTTAGTAATGAAAAAGCCGCTATTCTATCGTAGAAAATCGATAGAATAGCGGCTTAGCTCAATTATGATGTTTTACGTTCTTTTTCCTCAACGGATACAGGTACAATTCTTTCCGTAATCAGCCCTTGTTCCTTCGCCATCCGCTTAGCCACTTTCGGCGCTAACCAGACAGGCGGCAACAACAACAGTGAAACCGGAACAGCGGTAACAACGATAAAGTTCTGCAGGGTTTGAATACTGCTTTCCCCAATACCGAGAAGGGTTGCAGCGATCCCTCCAAAAAGCAGGGCCCAGAATACACGAAGAACACGTGGCGGATGAGTATCACCCGTAATCGTGACCGCAACAGAATAAGACATCGTATCTGCTGTGGTTGCGACGAAGATGACCGTAACAATTAAGAATCCAGCAGCCATGACCATTCCGTACGGCACTTGTTCCATAATCGCCATCACCGCGGCAGGCATTCCTGTGTTGTTCAAGGCTGTAGAAATGGCTCCCGGTGATTCCAGTTCGTAAAACAAACCAGATCCTCCGACAACGGCAAACCAGAAATTACTCACAATTGGAGCGATGATTGCCACGGCAAGAATCAGCTCACGGATGGTCCGACCTCTTGAGATCCGGCTGATGAACATCGCCATCGCCGGTCCGAAACCGAGGAACCAGCCCCAGAAGAAGACGGTCCAATATCCGAGCCAGCCGCTATCTCCGCGATAAAGACTCATACGCAGGAAGTTCTGAAGTTGAAAAGCTTCCGCAGCGATGAATGAATCGATGATGAACATGGTTGGTCCTAAAATGAGCATGCCGATCATAAGAATGACGGCAAAACCGACATTCAGACGACTGAGCAGTTGAATCCCTTTATCTACACCAGAAGCTGCAGAAATGGCAGCGATTGTCACAAGGAAAATGATCACGAGTGACTGAGTGAACATAGTGTCCGGGATATTGAATAAATAGTTCAAAGCATAACCGACTTGTAGTCCTAAAAAGCCGATCGGTCCTATCGTTCCTGCGGCTACGGCAATGACAGATACAATATCAGCTGTAGCTCCGATGATGCTTTTCTTATTGAAAATTTTCTCTCCAACCATCGGATACAAAATCGCCCGTGGCTTTAACGGGTACCCTTTATGGTAGTGCGCATACATCAGTACAATCGTAGCTACCGTACCTAAACACGCCCATGCGGTAAAGCCCCAGTGGAAAAAGCTTTGCGCTAACCCAGGTACGACGGCCTGTGCACTTGTCATTCCCTCATCCGCAAAAAGCGGTGGCGTCGTTAAGAAATGATAAATTGGTTCTCCGGCTGCCCAGAAGACACCGCCACTTGCAAGCAATGTACAAAGAATCATGGAGACCCAGCGGAACCAGCTGTTTTCCGGTCGATCCATTTTTCCTAATTTCACTTTTCCATATTTCGATAGGGCCAGCGAGACACCAACTACGAATGTAGCAAGCAGCAGCAGTTGCCAGAAGGCACCAAAGAATGTAACAGAAAAGTCGAACGAGCTTGAGATCCATTCTCCCATCAGGTCTTTATTCAAGAGAGACATGAGTAAAAATAAGACGAGAAAGCCTCCGCTGATGCTGAATGTGACCCAGTCAATTCTCGTTCTCCTATTCGTTTTTTCGTTCATTATTTTCCTCCTAGGTTTAATAACCTGTGATAGTTAATTTATTTTTAAGTCAATGACGTATATACAATGGCTTTGTTCTTTAGACGTTCAGAAAACGAATACTCCTCTTATTCTGAGACTTTTCTTAACACATAGGGATTAATTATAGAGATGTTCGTACAACTCGTCAAATCGAAGTGTTGTAAAGATTGAGAGGATGTTGAAGCATTTGTTAGCTGAGGTAGGCTGGTTAACTGTGAGCAGTAAATCTATAACATGCAGTCCATCTATTATAATTTAGCTATTATAGATTACGAAAAAATAGATTCACATAAAAAAAGCACCCCTACGGAAAGAGGTGCTTTGAATATAAGCTATTAATCGAACAGGACACTCACGGAATGCTCGTGCTGGACGCGTAGTAAGGCATCCGCGAGCAGAGGAGCGACAGAAAGAATGGTCATTTTATCAATCTGTTTTTCTTCCGGTTGGAAAATTGAATTCGTGATCACTAATTCTTTGATCGGTGACTGTTCGATTTTGATGACGGCAGGGTCCGATAACACGGCGTGCGTTCCGCAGGCATAGATGTCGCTGACTCCATTCTGATGAAGAATATCAGCAGCGACAGTCACGGTATCCGCTGTATCCATCATGTCATCGACGATGATGACGTTTTTACCCTGGACATCCCCGACGACGTCACGGATTTCCGCCTCCCCGGGCTCCGCTTTGCGTTTATCAATGAAAGCAAGCGGGGCATCAAGGATATTCGCCATTTTTCTTACCCGATTCATGCTGCTTGTATTAGGAGAAACGACGACAAGGTCCTCGATGTTCTTCGTTTTAAAATGTTCTCCAAGAATGGGAATGCCTTGAAGCTGATCCACAGGGATATTGAAGAATCCTTGGATCTGCGGAGCGTGTAAATCAAGCGTAATGACTCTGTCTGCGCCTGCCTTCTCGAGAAGGTTGGCGATCAACTTCGCTGTAATGGGTTCACGGGGACGTGCTTTCCGGTCTTGACGTGCGTACCCATAATAAGGGATAACGACATTGATCGTTTTGGCAGAAGCTCTCTTTAAGGCATCGACCATGATCAACATTTCCATCACATGCTCATTGACAGGCTGGGATGTGGACTGGATCAGGTAAATATCATCCCCACGGACACTTTCTTCAATATTGATTTGAACTTCTCCATCGCTGAAACGGACGACTTTGCTTTTTCCTAAAGGCACTTCCAGAATTTCTGATATTTCTTGAGCCAATGGTTCATTGGAGTTTAAAGTGAATAGCTTCATCTGTGATTGTGTATCCATATGTATCGCTCCTGTTTTTGTAAAGATTTCATTAAGAAAAACTTATCACTACAGGGAGTTGGATGCAAGTTCGGAACCTCGTTTGGTAAGAGTTACCCATCATTATAATTCGGGTCCAACTGATCGGTAATCAACATATGACCAGGGGCATGAGTAATCATAATGGGTGGCTTCGCTTGGAGCGCAGCATTTTGTGGTGTAACTCCACACGCCCAAAAAACAGGTGTCGCTTCTGCAGAGTCAAATTCGACGGCTTCCCCATAATCCGGATTTTGCAAATCATTGATGCCGATTTCTTCTGGTGATCCGATATGGACAGGACTCCCGTGAGACTGTTCAAACCGATCCGATATAGCAAGGGCCTGATCGACTAAATGGTTCGGGACCGCTCTCATACTGACGACCATATTCCCTTTAAAAATCCCGGCAGGCTCCAGTGGAATGGTTGTATCGAACATGGGCACGACTTTTTTCTGCTCCTGGTGGAACAACGGGATGCCACCATCAAGGAGCGCTTTTTCAAAAGTGAAACTGCACCCGATCAGAAACGTAACGAAATCATCCTGCCACACATCTGAGATATTTAGAACTTCTTCTGAAAACTTCCCATCGCGATAAATGCGGTACCGCGGCAAGTCTGTCCGGATATCCGCATCTGCCGATTGAGGAATCGTCTGTCCCGCTTCCATCACTTCGACTAAAGGGCAGGGCTTGGGATTTCTCATGCAGAACAATAAAAAATCGAAGGCGTACTCTTTCGGAAGTGTCACCATATTGGTTTGAATATACCCTTCACATAATCCGGACGTTGTACCAGTGTTTTCTTCCTTTCGCATCGCCGCTCTTTCTTTATAGGGTTCCATATTGAGCTCGTCTCCTTTTCTATCTGAAACTATAGTACTTCCATCATCTTAAGTTGTATTATACATGACTTTTTCATCTGAAGTTTCCAACGGATTTTCACCAAAAGATCAACAACAAAAATCATAAGGGTGAAGAGGTAAGGAAGCTTTGTACAGCCAAGCAGGTTCGTGATTAGGATCCTGCCAATGCCAGGCAGCAAGTGCAGCAGCGCAAGCATCAATGGTGTGGGATTCCTGGGCCATCACTTCCGGGATATCCAGTAATTGGTGTGTTTCGAACCATCTCCTTATCCTTTTACGAATGGTTAGGTCTTGCTTGTAGTGAAGAACATCATCAATCGTCTCCATTCTTGCTCCAAGCGCCGCTCCGGGATGAACTTCAACGATATGAACTTCGTATTTGGTTGAAAGACGTTCGATTTCCCTTGTAAAGCGTATGCCTCTCAACGATAAGTACACCATCCGCATCATCGTCGGGGGCATGATGGATGCTCCCTTCATGCCGAGCTTAGTTACGAAAGCTCTCAAGGATCGGTCGCTTTCCCGGTCCCCTCCTCCGTCTTCATAGGATAAAGGAGCGTCCACACCGATGGTAACGGAGTCCTTATTTGCTAGAGATTCTATGTATGTAATTAAAGCATGGTCATTCATCGGTGTTTCATGTTTTTTGTAAGAGAGCTTGCCTTTCTGCTTTTGAAAATGAACGAGTACGGTGTCTTTGGTGTTGCTGGGTCCGGATAAGTCAATCCCTATGTACTGCACCTGCGCTCCTCCTTCAACGTTCGCTGATCTATCAGCCTATACGATTTGATCAAATGAATGACAGACTTTTTGATTATCCATTTTTATGGAGAGTTGATTTATCAGGGTTTCGACCATGATATCATTATTTTCAGGATTATATCAGGATTTAAGAAAGCAATCCGCTACAACGAAAATTAATTTAGAAATAAAAACAGGCATCTATATAAAGATAGATACCTGTTTAACCTGCAGGATTCACATCATCTTCATGGACGGCATAGACGACCAGCCGTTCATCATGTGTTCCCGCTTCTTTATTGAATTCCCCTGTGCAAGTGATGAGGTTCAACTGTCTTCGGTAGGAAAAACCAAAAATCTTGTTCAATGGTGCGTTCTTCCGATCATACGCCTCTGATTTTTGTACGATAAAGGTTTGTTCTGTTCCTTCGTCATCTGTGACGATGATTTCGTCCCCTTCTTGCAAATCTTCCAGGTTATAAAATACCGCCGGACCCGTCCGGCTATCTACGTGGCCCGCTAGAACGGCACTTCCTTTCGCTCCTGGCTGATAACCATCTTTGTACCAGCCCACACCATCCACACTTCCCGGTTCTCCCATCTGACCATTTGCATAACGACCCACATTCTCAATATCCGCTTTCACATCAATCGCGGGAATGGTTACGGTATTCGGTGTGATGGCTGTCTCATCGGTGGTTTCAGAAGTTGTGGATGCATTTATTTTCTGGGAGTCATACGTTTTTCTTAAACTTTCCTTTTCCTGCGCCTCTTTTGACGTATCCGCTGCCTTTTGTTCAGCATCCATATTCGCATCCGGATCCTGAGCACTGGAACACGCAAACAAGAAGCAAAGAAACAACAGTGGAATCCATTTGTACATATCATTCACCTTCCATCTATATTAAACTACCCCTGGAAATATCTGTATGACCAGGGGTAGAAATTTTTGGTAATTATCTCTTATGCATTGTTTTTGCTTTTGCGTACGCCGATGGCTGTTGCGAATAGGACGGCTGCCATGCTGGCGAAGGCGATCATCCAGGCATTCATTCCGTCATCTGCTGTTCCGCCGAGACCTGTTTTAGGCATTTCAGAAGGCATGTTGGATGCGAACATTTCAGGGTTTTGCGCTACGATGGCACCTGATAGACCCTCACCTACTCCATACATGTGCGCGTATGCTTCACGAAGCTGGTCATAAGCTGCGTCAAAGTCACCGTCTACATAGCTGTCGAACGACCCTGTCAATTGGTTTACGTGCATTTGAAGTCCTTCGGCTGTTGCTTCTGCTTCTAATCCGCCTTCTGTCGCTGTATCAAGGAACTCGGAGAAGTCTGCACGGTAACCATCCAAAGCAGTCAAGGCTTGTTCTTTTGCTTCTTCATCTCCCGCCCCTGTCGCTTCTACATAATCGACGAAGTAACCGATGTGCTCAGACCACATTTCTTCAAATTGTTGTCCCGCTTCCTCTCCATAGACAGAAGTGATGGCTGCAGAAAGATCTTCCGTATTATTGCTGAGTGCAGCTGCGGCATTTTCAAAGTCTTCCGCACCGTCTCCGCCTTTTTGCATCGCAAGGACGGCAAGGGCTGCGTGCTCAGATAGCAAGTGGTTCAAGTCTGCACGAAGGTCAGCGGCTGGTGTCGCTGGGTTCGTGTTTTCGAATTTTTCCGGGAATTGGTCGGTAATTGCTGTGGATAGACCTTTTCCTACTCCGTACATGTGATCGATACTTGTACGAAGTTTTTGATAGGCTTCATCAAAGTCGCCTTCTTCATAATTGTCAAAAGCACCAACGAGCTGATTTACGTGCATTTGAAGACCTTCAGCCAGCGCAGAAGCTTCTAAGCGTTCGTCTGTTGCTGTTTCCAAGAACATGGAGAAATCTTCACGGTAGTTGTCCAAATTGCTTAACGCTTCTTCACGTCCCGCTTCATCTTCTTCTGCTGTCGCTTTTACATAATCAACAAAATATCCGATATGTTCAGACCACATGGATTCGAATTGCTGTCCTGCCTCATCTCCATAGACGGAAGCAATCGCTGCGCTCAGATCTTGTGTATTTCCTTCAAGGGCTGCAGCAGCTGCATCAAAATCCTCAGCTCCCTCAATTCCTTTCTGCATTGTTACAACGGCAAGGTAGGCGTGCTCGGAAAGGGACTGATCAAGTGTTGCGCGTAAATCAGCAGCCGGCGTTGATACCGTTACATCAGACATTTTTTCATTGTGATCTCCGTGATCATCTGCAAACGTAACCGTGGCTGTCGGCAGCATTAGTGCTGCGGACATCGGCAAAGCGATCAAAGATTTTTTCCAATTGATTTGTTTTTTCATTTCCAACCACTCCTCTTAATTTTGATTTCACTAAGCTAACGAGAGGAGATGCATTTTGGATCACAAAAAAACAAAAAAAGTTTTAAAAAAGGCTAAAACCCTTGTTATATCAACAAAAATTCTATTCGAAAAAAAGAAAACCACCTTTTCACGGTGGTTTTCCATAGACGCTTTCAAAACCAGCATCACTTATTTTCAACTGGTGAAGTCGATCGGAGGGAATGCAATCTCTGTTTCAACTCTTTAACTGTGCTCACCTTCAGCACTTTATCTTGAACGTCCTCAAATGCTTGAAAAAAGTGCGGTTTCCCGTTCTCTTCAAAATATTTGTTCCACTTGAACATTTTGAAGAAGATTTGGAAGGTGGGTATGTAATTGGCCTTTTCCAAACGAAGCTTCTGTAAAATGAAACGCTTGATGATCCGGTATGTCCGTATTGAATATTTGGTATCGAGGAAGATGATGACATCCGCATGACGGAAACTTTCTTCCACCCACCACTCATTGTGGACTCCTTCCATAATCCATCCTTCCATCCCGACTACCCGCTTCAAGTATTCGGCCCGCTCCTCTTCTGTTCTTCGAATATCGCCTGTCTGGTGCCTTTCCCACACGACATTATCCAATTCATAATAGGGAAGTTCCAATTCTCTGGATAGTTTTCTTGCGAGTGTCGTCTTCCCACTCGCAACGGAACCGATGATATGTATTTTTTTTACGTCGTTCACTAGACTCCCCCTTTTTAATACCGCTTCTTATTCTGGAGCGTTCATCATTATGTCAGCCCCCTCATCCCCGATATTGAACAGGAATCCACACCTCTTCCACGGCTTCAGGGTCAGCCGGACGATAGTCTTCTGTAAACCGTTCAAAATGCTCCCGGTCATCCAAGACGTAGGATGAAGATGGCAGCCACTCTTTGAATATGTATTGCAACGTTTGGTTGAATTCACTTGCAGGTCCACGATGCAGAAAGACCGCATAAATTCCACCACTCAAGAAATGGGTTTCCATCGCTGGCATTTCTTCAGGATCTATTTGATCAACTTCTACAGCCGCCCATTTAACAAAAGTTGTAGAAGAACTAAAATTCTCAGAACCCAATCCCCCATCAAAAACCTTGAGATTGTATAACATTTCATCGGTACGATTAGGAATGGAATGACGGTACGGCATAAAACTTTTCCAAAGTTCTTGAGTAGAATCTTCATTTAAAGACATCCGCTTCGATTTTCCAATCAACGTCTTTTCCTCTATCGCTATAATTTTCGGATCCATTTCTTCACCTCCAAAAGTGACATTCATTTTTGATTCCATTAAGAGACATAGACGATTGCCATTAGAAAATTTATCCTCATAAACTTTTTCTCCACGAAGACTTCTATTCCTGCTACATCCATAGGTTTCAGATCAAACCTTCAATATTTACAACGCCATAAGCTATAAAGCAAACGTAAGGCTAAAAAATATGATATTTTATTCCAATTATTTTATCGGGAATGACTTTTACCTTATTGACCTCTTTGGATATCCATTAACCAACAATCTTGATACTCCACCTCATGAAGCTCATGACTTGGAAGCAGCTTCACTTTTCGAAACCCGCATTTTTCATAACATCTTAAAGCCCGCTCGTTTCTTGCTTGAGGATCCATCACCACCCTGTCTGCACAGTTATTCTCAAATAAATAATCAACCATAGACGTAACAAGCAAGGAGCCCACCCCCTTGTTCCAATACTTCACTTCTCCAATAAATTGATCCATTCCATAAACAACCCGATCCACATACCCATATTGACCTTTCATTTTTTTATCTAACTCATAAAATTGGATATATCCTATTTTCTTCTCTTTATATACGACAAGGCATTGTGTCTTTTCATCACCTAAGGAAATGAATTCATTCTCAATCTTACTCCTATTAAAAGGCTGATCTCTTCCTTCATAAAATTCAAGTACTCTAGGGTCTGAAAGCCATTTGGATAGTACATCATGATCTTCTTTCACTACTTTCCTGACTAGTAAATCAGCATTTTCAAACAGCATGACACCCTCCTTCTATTATGTTCTCCCTACCATGACCCATATTAAGTTTCCACCAGCCCGCGTGATTACATTATGAGGGATCTTAGCCTACAGGAAAAATTCACTGTGGATCGACCATTTGTATCTTCTCGATCAACGCTATGATGTCCTCATTGGAAACTGGCTCAATCCTCACTTGCTTTGTGGTTTTAATTACACCTTCCGTGACTTTTTTAATCTCCTCCTTATCCACTTCTCCATTCAGCTTTTTATTCCACCGGGCGGGCACATTGTAGACATTGACTGTGCCATCCCCGTTACCACTATAAGTGACGGCTCCATCCACTTGGCGAGTACCTTCTAACTGAATCACATCCTCAGGATAGACAGCACTCTCTTCATGGTTAGGATTAATTAGGCTGCCAGCGGAAATCTTTCTCACATACATTTTGTCAATCTGTTGGTTTGGAGCTAGTTGATACCAAACTCTTGCCCATTCGATTTTATTGGACGTGTAAGGAGTTAAATCTACCTTTTCACCTTCTGAATATTGATTAGAATTCACGCTATTTGAGGGGTTAGCCTTTGATTGATCTTCCCCGGATCCTTTTGAAGATGCGCTCTCCGGTTGGTTTTTCGAAGTACCTTTTTCTTCGTTGGAATCTGTTTGATCACTTTCGTTTTCCCTTGACCCCGTCTCTGTGTGATGGTTGACACCAGACTCGTCTTCACCTGTAGTTAAAGTTGTTTCTTTGCCCTTTATGTCTTGACATCCAGCAGTCATGAAAACAATGAAGATGAAAATTACATAGGAATAAAAACGCTTTTTAGAATTCTTCACTCTGTCACCCCTTTCTTTTATTACCCGAAGGTGCCTATATTTCCTGAGATATCTAACCTATGTAGCTCAACGCCGTTCATTTAGACGTAAAGAATAAATACATTGGGTTTCACCAAAACGAGTGATGGTCTTGTCTAATTTCATACCAGTTTTTTCTAAGAGCCTGCAAGAATACACATTCGCCATCTGCGTTTCAGCCGTAATTTTTTGTAGATTCAGCTCATTAAAAGCATAGCCTGCGACTTCTTTCACAATTTCATAACCATACCCTTTCCCCCACCAACGAGGCAGGAATTGATATGAAAGCTCGATATTTTCCTCATCATGATGAGGATCAAGTGAAACTAACCCAATAAAATGATTGGTTCCTTTTTCACGTACCACCAAATAAAGAGACTTTTCATCTGAGGTCTGCATTCCTTCAAAGAGCGCAGCAATACTATCCTCATCACGTGGACCTCCTAGGTATTTCCTGACCACTGGATGTAAGTAAAGTTCTTTAACCTCTTCAAGATCTATGTTTTGAATCTCTTTCATAACTGTCCGATTTGTTGATAACAAGTCCATCTCCCCTTGCAATCTTGATTATTTTACTTCTATTGAAAAAGCGTAATTGCCATCCCCTTCCTTCCACTGAGCAGTAATATAATAGACATACACTCCTTTTTCGATGGGAGCCATTACTTCACTTCTCTTAAAATCAATTTCCCTCACATAACCATCTTCTACCCATTGTTCTATTTTCATTTCTTGCGCAGGTGCTTGACCAAAACGCACACTGATTTTTTGATTAGGGGCTACTTCGGTCGGTTCATATTGTTTTCCCATATCTATGGGATCTGTGAAAACTTTATCTACACATTCAGCTGATAGAAGTCCTTTCCAACAATAGGAACCTTCTGCTACAGGGACACTCATTCCAGCTGTTGTGACATTCGGAATGGGATGTTCTGGAGGTGTTGAAAAATAGAAAAACACCCCAATGGCCAATGGCACGCATAATAGAAAACCTGATACTACTAAAATTTTTCTAATCCACCATCCCTCCCTTTTCTATAAGACGACCATAATATGGAAAAGTTACAGTTCAAAAATAAAAAATCGAATATTTATCCTGGATGACTCTTCTCCGAGCATAGAAAAAGAAGCTAAAGATTCAAAGGAAACTTTAGCTTCTAAGAATGATTGATGACTTTCATTAAAGAATGAGCTTCTTTTTCTTTCTGCCCTGTCTCTTACGCTCGCTCACAGCTAAGATTATGCATTCTCTTAACTATTCACTGAATAATGCTTTTCTTGTTTTTGGTCCAACGATCCCATCAGCTACTAATCCTTTTGATGTCTGGAACTTCTTAACAGCTCTTAATGTCTGAGGACCAAAAGACCCGTCAGCCGTTATGCTGAGTTTCCGCTGAAGAATGGCCACTGATTCTCCTTTGCTTCCATACCTTAACGTTTCATTAAATGTCTGATATCCTGCGACTGCTTTATTGGCTCCTACTCCATATTTTTGAGCTAATGTCGAAAATGATGAAGAGGAACTCGTAATATAGACAGGGATATTTTTATCCGCACGATCATACAGCCATACGACATCTTTGTTATGCATGCGGATACAACCGCTGGACGCGTAAGTTCCAATAGAAGCCGGATTGTTTGTTCCGTGTACTCCGTATATATTTCCTGAGGTATGCCCCCAGTCACCTGGGACATTTATGCCAAGCCACCTTGCGCCTAAAGGATTCCTTGGATCCCCACCAGGGATGCCTTCTTTATACCATGGCCTGTTTTTAACCTTATTAACGAGAGAAAACTTCCCTTCCGGTGTCATATTTCTCGTTCTTCCTGTTGCTACAGGAAAGACTTTTTGAAGGGTTCCATTTTCATAAAAAGCGAGTTGGTTATTACTCTTGTTAATGATAATGGCTTCCTTCTCCGCAGCCTCTGCCGGCTTTACTCCCAAACACAAACCTAATAACAACACCCCAAGTGCAAACACAAGTTTCCTCATCTGCATCCTCTTTCCTCCATTACTCCCTTAATGAATATGGAAACATTATACTCCGGGGAATGAGGAAATAAATGTCGATTACGGCTGTCGAAATGAGAAAATTTTCGTGCGGATAAAACTGATATTTTCCGACCATTTCTCTGTTTAATGGGTATTAGAGCAGAATGATGAACGTGAGTGTTTCCTAATCCCCTGGTCATTCATCTCCCGTCCACCCACACACCCGCCATTTTATGGTAAAATATATGGGCGAAGAAGCCAGAATAAAATGAAAAGAGGTCGGCATTATGAGCCGACCTCTTTCGCTTCTATCGTCTTATAGTTCCGCTTGTAATACAACATCCCCTTCAGGAAGTTGGTTATTTGGTTGTGGCTCTTTCGTGATGGCGATGGCATCCCATGATTTCTGGTTTTCCTCATCAATCCGGAAAGTCACCGCACCGTTACCTTCTCCATCTGTCGTAAAAGCCCCTGCTGGTTCAGGATTTTCACCTTCGATCAGCCATACTTGATAGACCTGATCCCCTTCGAGTTGACTCAATTCTTCCACTTGGACAAGCAGTTCAGAACCGATATTGCGGTCAACTAAGGTCGCTACTCCAGATCCGGCTTCACCTGTGGATGCAAGCTGCGTCCGCTCGGTCGGGGTCACCGTATCTCCATTCTCACTCTCGCGATCTTCGAGTTCAGATAAAGCCACTTGAAGGTCAGAAAGATTCGACTCCAGATCTTCATTTTGGGAAGATAGCTGTTGAAGCTGCAGACCTGCGAATATATTTCCACCTACGGATAAGAGGAGCCCTGCTGCTAGTGCGCCAGCCCAAACCTTCCACTTGTTCGGCTTTTTAGGTGAGAGGACCGGCGTCTGTTTTTCTTTCGCTTCATATCCATGTCCATCTTCTTCCTCATTGAAGACACCATTTAAGACGCGTTCTCTCATACCGGCCGGAGGCGTCGCTTCTTTCATATAGGCAGGGATATCTCCCATCAGGCCTTCCAGCTCCTGGACTTCTTCCTGACAGTCGGGACACTCCCGTAAATGTTGTTCAAATTCGTTTTTCTCTTTTTCGTTCAACTGGTCATTCAAGTAATCAAGGACATTCTCGCATTGTTTGTCATTCATCGGTGGTCCCCCCTTTCTCATCCAAATGCTCGCGCAACTTTTTCAATGCGAGCCGAACCCGTCCTTTGACTGTACCAAGGGGAATCTCACATTTTTCAGCGATTTCCCGTTGCGATAATCCCTGGAAATAAAAAAGGCAGATCATGCGTTGCTGTTCATCGGGTAGCGTGTCGATCGCTTTTCGCAGTTGGTCACGTTCTTCTTTATCTGTCACGACCTCTTCGACACCAGGCATTTCCTCATTCACGGAATCTCTTTGATCCCACTCCACTTCCTGGACTTTCTTTTTTCTGATCAAGTCGATGGAAGCATTCCTTGTGATGGTCAACAGCCAACTTGAAAACTTGCCGCGTTCTTTCACGTATTGACCTGCTCCTTTGCCTCTCCACAACTTAATGAAGACATCCTGCATCACTTCTTCAGCGGCTTGCTGATCCTTCATCATTCGATAAGCAAAAGAATATAATAATTTCTCATATCGGTTGTAGAGGGTTTCGAGAGCAGTTTTGTCTTTATTACGGATTTGTTCGTATAACTCATAGTCCGTCGGTTTGCTCATTCAAATTCCCCTTTTTATGCCATTGTCTTTCTAGTATATCTTTTTAAAGGAGATTCTTCACGTTTCACAAAGCATACGAAAGGGAACAAATTCTGGATCACTATTCCCTTGATAGTTATTGTGACCGTTAATAAAAAACATGCGATAAAAAAGATACCGTTGAATTATCTTGAAAGTGAGGGATCTTGAATGAGTTCTACCAATAAACCTGTTGAAATCGACAAAGACGGTTCCTTCAAACGTCAAACCAACCGCTTCACTGCTTCTTTCGGTGAAGAACTTCCCGTAGAACCAGGAAAATACCGTCTCCTTTGGTCTCCCGCTTGTCCATGGGCTCACCGTGCAGTCATAGTCCGGAAAATCCTTGGACTTGATACCTCAATCAGTCTTGGAACCGCAAGCCCTCTTCGCCCGCAGATCGACCGTGTGGATTGGGAATTTTCTTTGGATGAAAATAGCAAAGACCCTGAACTAGGCATTCAATATGTAAGTGAAGTCTATCTCAATGCAGATAACAACTATTCCGGACGACCGACTGTACCAATGATGGTTGATATTGATGAGAAAAAAGCGGTCAACAATGACTATTTTAACTTGACCACAGATTTTGAAACCGCCTGGGCTCCTTTTCACAAAGAAGGTGCTCCTGCTCTGTATCCTAAAGAATTGCGAGAAGATATTGATTATTGGAGCGAGGTCATTTTCCATGACATCAATAATGGCGTCTACAAATGTGGCTTCGCTCAATCCCAGGAAGCTTATGAACACGCGTATGACCAGCTTTTTGCACGCCTTGATAAACTCGAGCAACATCTATCTAAAAACCGCTTCCTCCTGGGTGACTACATAACGGAGGCAGACGTACGCTTTTATACCACCCTTGCACGTTTTGATGTTGCTTATTACAATGGATTCAACACAAATCGAAATCTGATTCGTGAATTCCCGAGCCTTTGGGGGTATGCCCGCGACCTGTATCAGACAGAAGGATTTGGTGATACCACAGATTTTCATGCCATAAAGCAGCATTATCATTTATCGATCACCATCAACCCGGATCTCGCAGAAAAGAAGATTCTACCTAAAGGTCCTGACCTGTCTGTATGGGAGTCCCCTCATCATCGTAAAAAATTAAGCCAGACGAGAGATAAGTTTCGGTTTTAAAGGAGAACGACATGAACATTACGATTCGAAATGCGAAAAAAGAAGAATTACTTGAGATCCGAAAACTGAGAATGGTTGCTTACGAAGACCATACCGGTTCGATTCCGGACGAACATTGGAATGCACTGAAGAAGGCTGTCTCTTCTGAAGCTGACCAACAGCCAGGTGTAGATCTCATCGTGGCAGAAGTGAATGGGAACATTCTAGGAAGTGTCGCCCTCTTCCCGGCAAGGACAGACACATATGAAGGGTATGTAGATGTACTGGATTATCCTGAAATCCGTGTACTTGCTGTCATCCCACAAGCGCGTGGGAAAGGAATCGCTTCCAGTTTAATAGAAGAATGCATCTTAAGAGCCAAAGCGAAAGGGTATTCTGAAATCGGCCTGCATACCGGTGATTTTATGAAAGACGCCATCGCCTTGTATGAGCGCAACGGATTCGAGCGAGTGCCGGAGCACGACTTCGAGCCTGCTAATGACGGAATCATCGTGAAAGCTTTCCGACGATCCATATAGAAAGAGGAAAAAGGTCAACTCCATCCGGAGTGACCTTTTTTCATTCATACTTCAGATAATTGTAATTCTCCGTAGGTACTTCTTTTATCATGTTTCCATCACGATCTTTATAAATTTCATATTCCCGATAAGCTTCCACTTTTGCCCCGCCTACAACTTTCGTCCCCTCATATACGAGCTCCAACTCCATAGTTGTAAATGGTTCCTCCTTATCTTGTGTAGCCACAGCTTCGGTTTCATTATTTTCTGTGCTGACAGGTGATTGGAAATGATCTTCCGGGAGCATCTGTGGTGACTCCATGTACCCGATCAGCGCAATAACACCTAAGAGCAGTAAGAAAGGATAAAACTTTTTCATGATATCGCCCCCTAAAATTCACTGTACAAGCATCCTATGCATCCGACCATAAAAAAAGGAACCCTCCCGCATGGAAAGTTCCTTTTTCGTATGGATTTATTAATAAAATCCACCGTGACCGTGATGATACCCACCGTACCACGGATTATACCCGCCGTGCCCTTGATGGTATCCATGTCCTGGCGCGTATGAGCTGTGCCCATGTTCATAGCCATAACCCGGCGAGTACGTCCCTTGATCATGGTGATATCCATAGCCGGGGATGTACGTCCGGCCATGATGGTACCCATACCCTGGGACATAGGTGCCGTGACCGTGATGATAGACTTGATCCAAATCACTCGCCCCTTCCCTTAACTCTCATTAGCCTATGTGCAGGGGAAGATGTCGGTCTGGGCAATTTCCCCCCTAAAAAAATAGACACGCTCTTTTATGCAAAGAGCGTGTCTACCCCTTTATTTCACTTCAACTTTTACATTGTCGATATAAATGTCATGGGCATCTGCAAATTGACCCATCAAGAATTTCAAAGATGTAACATCATCTTTAACCATCTCAAACTCAAACTCATAATGTTCCATATCTTCATTTAGAGAAACTTTTTCACTGAGGTAACGTGTATAATTCGCGTTCTCAAGAGTAACCTCGATGTCTCTGGCTAGGGTTGATTTAGCATCAAAAGCTAATGTGTAGGCAGCCCCTTTGCTAAGGGAAAGGTTTTTCTGTTCCGCTAAAACACTCCATGTTTCATTGCCCGCATTCTCGATAGCTATTTTGAGCTCTTCATCAACAACGTCCACAGCCGCATTCGCATCAAAGTGAATATAACTTTCCCACGGTTCCATTCCTTGTGAAAAGTCACCATTTTGGAAATTGATTGGAGCAACAATTACGGACGTTTGAATCATGCGAATGTTATCTAACGTCACATCACCATCTTCTCCCCCTAGAAGAAATCTCAGCTGGCCGACTTCACCAGAGAGCTCCTCAGGCAGTTGGAATTCTAACGTATGACCCGCCATCTCTTTAGTCAATGAAACAGCTTCTTCACTGAAGTACTGGACAGAACCATCTTCGCTGACCACTTCCACTTGTATGTTTCTTGATTCTGATGCGTTCGCATCGAATGTCAATTCATATTCCTGATTTTCTGCAAGCGGAATGCCGCCTTGAGAGAAAAGAATGTCTCCTGGCTGCTGACCTTCTTCTGCAACGGTGATTTCAGCTTTTCGAGAGGATTCCGGTACGACTACACTCGCATCCGCAACATTTTGCGAGGACAGTTCCCAATAATTGAGACGTGTCATATCCCCCTGGTCGAAGGTACCGTTATAAATAAGGTTGCCATCACCCAACGCAGGCTTCGATGGGTCCTCGCTGACTTGATCCGTAATATCCTCTACACGGACGTTGCCAATCCATACAGGCGCTGTTCCATTACTACCCATATTGAATTCCAGACGCGCAGCTAAATCTGTATCCTGATTAAACTTAAATGTGTACTCATAAGATTGAAGGTTCTCCGTCAATCCCATCGTTTTTTCACCGGAGTAATTCGCATAACCTCTTTCTGCTCCACCGGATACTTTTGTCATGATGTTCCGGGTCGTATTGGACTTCGCATCAAACGATACCTTGTACGTGTGTCCTTTTAGAACCGGAAGCTTCTGGATTTGTTGCAAAGACCATAGGGCATTTCCTGGGTTAATAATCTCCGTCTTCGCAAAATTTTCTCCTTCTAGGTCTTCAATTGTTAGATTTCCTTCACCTTTGAAATCTGGGAGTTCAAGGAAATTCCAATAGGTTGAATCGAGTGTTTTTTCTGGAGAATCCACTACGGTTATTCCTTTTTCATAGTTCTGATCATAAATAAAGTTTCCGTCTTCTAATGGCTGTTTCGCATCTTCCGGCAATGTCTCTTCTTCTACGACAGGTTCAACGGGCTCTTTGTATTCTCTCCCAGTTAATTCATACACACGCACATAGTCTACTTCCATTGTGCCTGGAAATTCTGTCGTTTCATCTGGATCCCCGCCGTACCAGCCACCGACGGCAAGGTTCAAGATCATGTAGAACTCTTGATCAAATGGAGCAGGATATGCATATTTATCTCCTTGATTTTCACCTTTGCTGAACCAATCATTCAATGTTTGATATAGTTCTCCATCAACGTACCAGCGAATCTCACCTGGTTCCCACTCGACTGAATACGTATGGTAACCTGTGTAATCCTCGCCTTCTGGGAAGTGATACTCTTTGCCTGTGTACGTATTGTTCGGCCATTCTTCTCCATAGTGGATCGTTCCACCGATTTTACTCGTTTCTTTTCCAGCCGCTTCCATAATGTCGATTTCTCCAGAAGCCGGCCACGGTCCATATACATCATCCTCTGGCATCATCCAGAATGCCGGCCAGAATCCTTGACCCTCAGGAAGTTTCATTTTTGCTTCAAATTTACCGTATTTCTTACTGAATAGACCTTTTGTCTTTAATTTCGCGGATGTGTAATCATACGATCCGAATTTATCTGTTATCGGCTCTTCTTCCTTTTTCGCTTTGATAACTAAATGGCCATCTTGGGTATAAGAGTTTTCGCTGGAATCTGTATAATATTCTTTCTCATCGTTACCCCAGCCTGGAGCGACCCCTTCTCCGTTTTCGTCCACAATCCAGTTTCCAATATCGTAGGTCCATTTGTCTGAATCAATCTCTTTCGCTAAAAATTCATCGTTCCAAACGAGCGACCAATCTGAAGCTTTTTCATCAGCATCATATACGAGAACACGATTCAAATCTGAATTTACAGTGGAAACTTGATTCTGAATCTCTTCATCAATATAAACCGTTCCGTTTACAGTGACTTCGTTTAAAAGGATGTCCTTCCCGTTAGTAATGACTAAATCACCATCAATGGTAGATTCAGAGATTGTAACTCCTGATGCATTGATCCATGCATTTCCTTTGATATCCTGTCTTTCGTATTCTCCTGCTTCGTTATAGTAGGCATCAACAAAACCATCTACCAATTTTAGGAGGTCTTTACGCTTCAGTGGTTTTTCCGAACCTTCCCATTGATCAAGAGATTCTTCCAATTGATTAGGAAGAAATCCGGAGATAATATTCTTCGCTGCCCCTTGTTTAATAGCAGAGCGTATATTAACAGAATCATCCGTTGCTTCTTCTGTTTTTTGTATGACTTCTTTCTCATCCACGCCGAACAGATGACTTAACACAACGTAATATTCTTGATAGTTCATGGATGCGCTTTCATTTTTCTTGTTATTCAGCCCTTCAAATAGACCTTCTTCATACCAATGGATTCCTTCTTCTTGTTTCCCTTCGGACTTTTTGGCATGAACAGGGGTGAAACTTCCTAAAACGATAAACAGGACGATCAAACAATAAAAAAATTTCTTCAATCTGCTTCCTCCTTTAATTTTTCAGCTGTATGTAGTCAATCTAAGAGGTGTTGGTTCATCTTTTTGTTCCTTGATCATCAATGACAGAAAACATTTTATAAAAAAGAAAGGGAAACGAGTATCTTCCTATAAAATAGAACGAAACCGGTTTCCCTTCAGGTCAAAAAATTTTATCTTTCAAACTTGTGGTTCTCTACCGTGTCTTTGTACCAGTAGTAGCTATCTTTTCTCGTACGCTCGAACGTCTCGAAATTCACGTGGATAATTCCGAATCTCTTCTCATATCCTTCCGCCCATTCGAAATTATCTAGAAGTGACCAGACGATATACCCGACGATCGGTACGCCTGCTTCCATTGCACGGTTCAGAGCGGTCAAGTGTTGTTTGAGGTAATCTACGCGCTCTTTGTCGTGCACTTTTCCATCTTCCTCTACGCCATGGTTATAGCAAGCGCCGTTTTCCGTGATGTAAATCGGAACATCCCCGTACGTCTTGTGAAGGTCCGTAAGGGTTTTATAAAAACCTTCCGAATAGATCGGCCAATCGATATCGGTGCGACGTTCATCAAGAGCGATTTCTTCGACTTGGAACAACCCTTCGTCTTTCTTATAGCGGCCGAGACTTCCTGTATAATAGTTGATTCCCATCATATCGATCGGCTGGGAAATGATTTCAAGGTCGCCCTCTTCCATGTTCAAGGTCGCGTTATGCTCAGCGAAAAGTTTCACCAGGGTTTCTGGATATGTACCTTTGAACACAGGATCCATAAACCATTCTTTCTGCCACATCATTCCACGCTTGCATGCATCGATATCTTCTTGATTGGGGCTGTACGGCTCAAGCCAACCGACATTTGGTGCGTACCCGATTTCGCCATCCGGTACAAGGTCGCGGAACGACTGGACTGCTTTCCCGTGAGCGAGCAACAAATGATGGGAAACATCTACCGCCGCTTGCAAACTCGTTTTTCCTGGGGCATGGATACCTAGATAGTTAGATAAGAAGGATGCACACCAAGGTTCATTGATCGTCAGCCATTTTTTCACTTGGCCACCGAACTCTTGGAACATGGCATTCGCATAGGCCAAGAACGCTTCTGTCGTTTCGCGATTCTCCCATCCGCCTTTTTCCTGCAGAACTTGAGGAAGATCCCAGTGATAGAGCGTAATCATCGGCTCAATTCCGTTGTCAATCAGTTCCTGAATCAAGTTGCGATAATACTCGACGCCTTCTGGGTTCAATTCGCCTGTCCCTTCAGGAATAACGCGGGACCATGAAATCGAGAATCGATACATGTCAACACCAAGGTCCTTCAAGTGCTGCACATCTTCTTTGTACATATGATAGCTGTTGCATGCGTGATCGCCATGATCCCCGTTCTTTACATTGCCAGGGGTGTGGGAGAACACGTCCCAAATCGATGCGGTGCGTCCTCCTTCCTTTGCGGCTCCTTCAATCTGGTAGGAAGCAGTCGCTGCGCCCCATTTTAACTTGTCAGGAAATTGAATCGTTGTCATTGCCTTTACCTCCAGTTAATCTTTAGGAGTCTAGCGTTCTTTGGTAGATGCTCGTGGGACCAGCTCTGGGTCCACTTTGACATCCTGGATGTCGTGATCGTCCTTGATCAAGTCTTCAAGCATATACGCCGCTAGTTTTCCTAGTTTTTGTTTGTCTTGCTTTACAGTCGTCAGTGGTGGATCACTGTACCGGCAAGCTTCAATATCATCGCAGCCAATCAATTGGATATCTTCAGGAACAGACAATCCTTCTTCCTTCATGGCTTTTAATGCGCCAAGGGCCATCATATCGGAAGCTGCGAAAACCGCTTCTGGAAGCCGGTCTCCTTTCAGAATTTCCTTCATTCCTTCATATCCACTCTCTTCGAAAAAGTCGCCGTAATAGATCCAATCTTTGTTGACCGCAAGTCCAAATTGGTTCATCGCATCAATAAAGCCGATATTCCGGATACTTGATACGAGGGAATCTTGCTTTCCTCCGATGTAAGCGATGTTGCGGACTTTGTTCAAATAAAGATACTCGACGACTTTCGCACCGATTTTTGCGTTGTCTGTCATAATGTAGCTGGATCTCGGACCTTCAAGCTTCAAGTCAATCCCGATACAAGGAATCTCGCTTTTCGCAATGTCATGGACAGCCTCTTCAATTTCATCACCGGCGATGACCAGGCATCCATCAACATGGAAATGCTTACACCTTTCCAAGTACTTGCTTTCCCCTTTATAAAATTTTTCATTTGAGAATAACAGCAAGTCATAACCTAAAGCCCCTACTGCTCTCTTGAATGAATTGACGACCTCATTGAAAAAGGGGTGAGTGAAATCAACATTGATCTTACCGGCATAAATCAAGCCGATCAGATTCGATTTTTTCGTAGCCAGAGATTTGGCTGAAAACGTCGGTTGATATTTTGTATCTTCGATAATCTTATAGACTTTCTTTCGCGTCGATTCACTGATGCCTCCATAATTGTTGATGATTTTAGAAACAGTGGCTGGAGAAACACCTGCCATTTTTGCTATGTCACGTATTGTCAAATCCATATCTTGTTCTCTCCTTAAAAGCTAGCCGCTCTGTGATTACCATCTATTGTATCAACAATTACGAGTGGATGGCATAGATTTACTTGATCGACCCTTCTGTGATGCTTGAAATGAACCAGCGGTTGAAAATCAAGAAGATGATGATCAACGGAACAGTTGCCCAGAATACGCCTGAAAGCAGCATACCAAAGTCAACACGGAACGCGTTATTTAATGATGCGAGCGCTACTTGCAATGTGTAGGAAGCTGGGTCACGCAATACAGTGAACTGCCATAAGAATTCTCCCCATACAAGGGTGAATACGATGATTCCTAATGTTGCAAAGGCAGGCTTGATGATCGGAAGCACAATGCTCCGGAAAATCCTGAAGTTCGAACAACCATCAAGTTTTGCTGCTTCCATCAGCTCGTCCGGTACAGATTCACTGATGTATTGGCGCATTAAGAAGATGCCCAATGGATTCAACAAGAACAGGACACCTGCTCCAAGTAACGTATCCAACCATCCTAACTGGGAAACGAGATAGAACTGTGGAATCAAACCCAGTTGAGGAGGGATCACCATCGTCAATAGAATCAGGATGAAGAAAAAGTTTTTACCTGGGAACTCGAACTTCGCAAAGGCGAATCCAGCCAAAGAGCTGATCAATAATACAGCGAGCGTTACTGTGGTACATAAAAGGATCGTATTCCACATCGCCTGAAAGAATGGAATCGTATCCAGGACTTTCATGAAGTTATTTACAAGTTGATCACCCGGCAAGAGTGTCGGAGGAATCGAGTTGTAAGCGGCACTAGGCTGGGTCGCCATAACAAACATCCAATAGAATGGAAAAATGGATAAAATGGAAGCGATCCATAAGATGATGTAAACGGGAAGCGTCCCTTTTTTCAATCCTTTAGATTTTCTCATTTCGTAAACGCCCTCCTTTTCTGCTTACGACCGACTCCAGAAGTCAACCACGTATTCAATGCTGCGGCACCGACGATAATGATGAGCAATAATACAGCTGTTGCTGAAGCTGTTCCAAATGAACCTAAGTTGAAGGCGTCACGATAAAGATACATAACGACGGTCATAGCTTCATCTCGGTTGAAAGCGGAAGAACCTAAGAATACCGCTGGTTCAGCGAACAATTGCAGTGCTCCTACAGTAGACATGAAGACCGTCAGAATGATGAATGGTTTCAGCATTGGAATGGTAATGTGAAGGAATTGCTGAACCTTGCCAGCACCGTCGATGGTTGCTGCTTCATACAAGTCTTTCGGAATACTCTGCAGTCCTGCTAGATAGATGATCGTGTTGTAACCGACCCATCGCCAGAAAACCATTAAGGAAATCGCGATTTTCGCTCCCCATTCAGACGTTTTCCAACTGACAGGATCAACCCCGAATAGACCGATTACATAGTTCGCCAAAGCGGTCTCACTACTACTGAAAAACACACCGAATACTAAAGCTACGGCTACCATGGATGTGATGTACGGCATAAAGATCGTCACTCGGAAAAAGTTCGTGAAACGGATGACGGCCATGTTCAGGAAGTAGGCCAAAATAATTCCGACGATCAATTGTGGTGCTGTCCCCATTAAGCCGATGATGACGGTGTTATACAGGGATTTCCAAAACAAAGGATCCTGAAGGACGACAACAAAGTTGTTCAACCCTACGAAGTCCATCTCTCCAAGTCCATTCCAATCCTGGAAGGCCAAAACAATGCTGAAAACAGCTGGATAAAGACCGATAATTCCAAATATAATGAAAAAGGGTGCAATATATAAATATCCAGACAGCATATCTTTTTTCTTTTCAGACATTTGGGTAGTGGATTTTTTCACTTTTGAAGCTTGCTGACGTTTTTGTACATTCTCCACATGATTCCCTCCTTTATGTAGGAGGGCCGGATGGAATCCATCCAGCCCTTAAAACATTTAGCGACTCACTAAACCTTCAATACGTTCAACGGCAGCTTCCCATTCTTCTTTAGGATCTGCGCCTTCTTGAACATTTCTTAGAGCTGTCAATACTTCGTTGTTTACAGTTACATATTTCGGTCCTTTGTACACTTCAGGAATTTCTTTTGCCGCTTCCGCAAAGTAAGCAGCTGTATTCTGTCCGCCGAAATATTCATCAGAGTTGTTCACGAATTCTTCCATTTCGTACACTTCTGGAGCAGATGGGAACAAACCACTTTCTACGAAGGACTCTAATTGATTTTCAGGAGAAAGCATCCATTTAGCGAATTTGTACGCTTCTTCACTATGTTTCGTTTCAGAAGGAATCGCTACATAAGAACCTCCCCAGTTTCCGGCAAAGTCTGTTGGAAGTGTCGTCACTCTCCATTTACCTGCGCCTTCTGGTGCGTTTTCTGTCATGTAACCTTTCAACCAAGCAGGAGCCATCTCAACAGCAAACCCACCTTGGTTCAAGGCATTTGCCCATTCCGGCGTCCACATTTCGAATGACCCTACAACACCTTGTTCGTGAAGGTCTACAGCGTAATCATAAGCTTCTTTTACTCCGTTATCTGCTTCACCGATCAATAGTTCACCATCACGGTTGAAATAGCTGACTTCAAGAGCATCCATGTTTGCACGGAACGCCATTTCCATACTGTCTACCATTGGTTTTCCTGTTTTATCTAAAACGGTTGTCGCTGCTTCTTTAAATTGTTCAGGAGTTGAAATCATTTCACTGACTTTATCAGGATCTGTCGGTAGTCCCGCTTCTTCGAATACTTCTGTGTGGAAGTACATCGCTTTCGGTCCTATGTCTGTCGGTAAACCGAACAAGAAATCTTCTTCTCCATTTTCAGCCATCTTCCATTTCCAATCTAAGTATTGATCTTGTATCTCATCCGCACCTAAGTCGTAAAGGTTAACAAAGCGATCTTGCGCTTCACGGTAACGGTCCAGCTGATCGACCTCGATCATCGTCAAGTCCGGAGCGCCTGTGCCTGCTGAAATGGACGTGAACAAACTATCGTGGTGGTCGCCCAATTCAGAGTTTTTAATATTGATGGTTACATCTGGATTTTCTTTTTCATATTCCTCTGCTAACGCCTCATAGTTCGTCGCACCAAAAACCCAGAAATCCAAAGTGACTTTGCCTTCGCCTGAAGCCGATTCTTCATCGCCACTGCTACACGCATAAAGGAACATCGATAAGACCAACAACACAACGACAGATAAATTCTTTTTCACTTTCACCATTCCTTTCGTATTCCTGCCTAATTTCTCTTCCCCCCACATTAACGAAACCGGTTTCGTTAATGTTTAAAAAAAATCAATCGATTTATTAGGTTAGCTTGATTATATCGACAAATGTATCCGTTTTCAATGGTTTTTTTAAATTTTTTTACAATTAATCGTGTTTTTTAGTAAACCGGTTTCCTTAAATTTCTTATGGAGGATTTATTTCGTTTATTACATGGAGCAGTTCCTTAGACGGATTTCTTGTCATAAACAGCATGAAAGCGGATAGAAGGGGAATAGGGTTACTGTAAGCCAAAAACATTGAGGAGGAACGAAACATGTTATGGCTCTTACTATTGATTCCGATCGTATTGATTGCCCTTTCCATCTACTTCGCCCGAAAAAGAAAAGCTCAGCCTCATGTCAATATGGCAAATGAAAACAAAGAAGCCTTTGAAGAAATGTATTACGAGCAAGGAGCTGCCAAAAAATCAGCAGACCCTAAACATACGAAACCTTTTTAAAAGCACAGAAACGGAAGCTCTTCAGCTTCCGTTTTTTAATGCTCATGAGAAGAATGTTGACCGTCACCGAGCAAAAAGCTTTCCAGGTCCTCGATATGGGCCGTGCGGAAAACAATCTCCTCTGTATCTAAAACGATAAATTGCGGTAACTCCTCGATATTCAATAGTTTCTTGTAATCATAGGGTTCATCAGGTACTCTTTTTAGGATGTTGAAGGAATAGAGTCTGTTCTCCCATACTTCAGGATCACTGAACCTCTGGTTGATTTCGTTTTGAAACGCTTCTCCAGAATCCTTTTCACTCTTAAAAGCGAGAACACTATAACGCCCTTCCACATCTGAGGTTATCTCATCCATCAGCTTTTCTTTTTCAGAACCGCATCCTGCCAGAAGGACAAACATTCCAAACATAAAAATGAGAAACTTTCTCAACTTCTCTCCCCCTTATGACCTGAACGCTGTCGATCATCCTAAAATGAAGTCTCCTGATGTTCCGTCTTTATGTTTGTGAAAATTCCGTGGAATAATGGACGGTTCCTGAAACCTTTTCTAACGCTCCCCTTTTCAACTCCAAGGCCATGAAAGCTTCATCAGGAACTTCGAAAGGGGCTGTTATTCCGTACTGGGAGGCCGGTTGAAAACCGAATTTGGAATAATATTCCGGATGTCCAAGGACAATGACAGATTCATAACCCAACTCCCTCGCTTTTTCCAAAGAGTGCTTCATTAACGATTTGCCTATCCCTTGATTTTGATAAGAAGGAAGAACAGAAACTGGGGCGAGAGCCAAGGATTTCACAGACTCTTCTTCACCTATGCTTATCTTCGTTAACATGATGTGACCTAAGATTCCATCCTTTTCCTCTGCCACAAGAGAAAGTTCAGGGATATAGGGATCAGAATCTCTCAACCTGCCCACGAGTTGATGTTCGGTCTGGTCACTCATTTCCACGTTCTCAAATGCTTTTAAAATGACCTCTTCAATGGTTGAGAAGTCTTCTTTCTGTTCTGCTCTGATTTGCATGCTTTCACTCCTTCATTTCTTCACTCCATTGTTGATTCAATAGATGGTTGATCCCTACCGTCCGTTCGACATCCAGCACAAAGGCAATCCCTCTGCCCGGCTCATCCAGTCTGGCTCCTCGTTCAATCGCACGCAGAACTCCATCACACTTTTCTTTCACGATCAATGTCAGCACCACTTCTTTTTCGGGTTCAATTAATATATTAAAAAGTTTCGCTTTTTCATGTATACCTGTACCTCGTCCTGTGATGATGGTACCGCCCTCTGCCCCTGCCTCTTTAGAGGCGTCTACGACTTTTTCCGCATCCCCTTTATTGACGATCGTCACAATCAGATCATAGGATAAATTCTGTTTCTCCACCTGCATCACATCCTCACTTGCGTTTTGTTCTGGTTCAAGTCCCAGTCCGATCATATGATTGATGCCGCTGATATTTTTCGTATCGAGGACAAATCCTATGCCGTGCCTCGGTCGGTTCAATTTTGCTGTATCGATAATGGCTTCCATGACCGATTCATAAATGGAATTGGAAACGAGGGTTAAGATAACTTCCCGCTCCCTTTCTACTGGTATGCCGAGAAAACGCTTCTTTTCATCCATTCTGAAACCTTTACCAAAAAAGGTCGTTCCCCCCTGGGCACCTGCAAGAGTCGAGGCATGGACGACTTTTTTTGCTTTCTCTTTTTTAACGATCGTTACTATGAGCTTTTGTCCGGATTTGTTCTTTGTCATACTGCTCCTGCTCCTTTCTCCTGTAGATCACGCCTAGTGTAAGGACGGAAATAATCGGGGCCAAAGCGACGAGAGCCACCATTCCAAAACCGTCCAAAAGCGGATCACGTCCTTCTGTGACAGAGGCAATGCCTACGAATAGACTCAGTATAAAAGTAGCGGTCATCGGTCCTGTGGCTACTCCACCAGAGTCAAATGCGACCGAAGTGAATGTTTTATTTGAGAACCGAACGATAATCAAGGCGAACAGATAACCAGGGACAACAAAATACCATATCGGTATACCGATCAAAATGCGTACCATGGAAAGAGCGATCGAAAGACCGACGCCAAACGAAAGTGTATAGAGCAATAATTTCTGTGGGATATAGCCACCGGAGACTTTCTCAACCTGGTGTGTAAGCACACTGACCGCGGGCTCTGCATAAATGGCGACAAAGCCCAGGACAAAACCGATGGGTACAAGCAGCCAAGTGTTTTCAATGGTTCCCAGTTTCTCCCCCATCATGCTGCCAACAGGCAAGAAGCCGATATGGACCCCCTGCAAAAACAGAGCGAGACCTGCATAAGTCAAAATGAAGCCAACCAGGATGTCCTGTAACTTTTCCCATGGGAGCTTAAGAAAAACAAGTTGAAAGAGAAGGAATAAGAAGAATAATGGAATGAGCGCTGTCGCAACATCAAACAGGACGTGCCAGAAGCCTTCGAAAATTTTGATTTTCACCCATAAATCACCCCTAAAAGGAGAACAGATAAAATCGGACCTATCGAAGCTAATGCGACAAGACCAAACCCATCACCGGATGAGGATTTCCCACGCATGACAGCGGCCACACCGACACCGAGTGAAAGGATAAACGGCACCGTCAACGGGCCTGTGGTCACTCCGCCGGCATCAAAGGATATCGGGACGAAAACACTAGGTGTAAAGGCCGCCAGGAGAAAGACAATAGCATAACCACCTGCAAGTAAGTAAACAATGTTGATACTGAAGATAATCCGGAACATGGCGAGGGCGACAAACACCCCTACCCCGATCGCAACGGAAAGAATAAGAATGTCCATAGGGATCTGTCCACCAGAGACCTGATCCACCTGAGAGGAAAGCACACGGACATCAGGTTCCGCTATGGTCACTACAAGACCTAGAAGAAATCCGAAAAAAACGATCAGCCAGATTCTCTTCGTTTTAGACAACGCAGAGCCGATCATTTCTCCAATCGGTAACAATCCGATATTGACTCCGAGCAAAAACAACACCAAACCGGCCCCGACCATCCCTGCGCCGATGAGGAATTGGAAGAACATGTCCAACGGAAGCCAGACTAAAGTGAATTGAAGAATGGTAATGACAATCGTGATGGGGAGTATGGAGAGGACGACTTCAAGAAACGTCTCTTTAATATTATCCATCTAAAGCCTCCTAGGAAAGAGTTGAGGAGCTTGTATAAAGATGTTCCGTTTCTAAAAAGGTTTTCTGTATTCATTATATCATCAAAAGCATGCAATCATGATCAAGATCATAGACTTACCTTTTTCTCATGGCTCTCCGTTCAGCATAAGGGACACATGACCTGCAAACGAGCACCGCTTCTCCTTCGTCATTATAATACGACTCAGGGTCCACATCCCCCTTCTTACAAATCACACAAGACTTTCGTGTAAACAAGGACTTCAAATGTTTGAGCAAAGTCATCCCCGCGGCGTTCAGCCAAACTACATGGCAGTTGCACATAATCACGTCCCACTACGTTGAAAAAGATAGACAGCCCCACCGATGAAGGTGATAAAGCACACAAATAGCAACGTTCCAATGACGAGATCGTTCCGCTCCACAGGCTTTCCTTTTTCAAGAAAAGAATCCGCTGCTGTTTCCCCTTCACTCACGTAGGTGTAGGGAGCTTCCCGTTCCGCTTTTCTAAACACGCCCTCTCGTTCTTCAACGGCAATTACTTGTGTGGCAGGATGGCCGACGATTTTATAATAGGCCGTCCCTTTTTCAAAAACATTCGAAAAATTCCCTTCATACTGGTGCATATCCGAATAAGCGGTCACTTCTCCAATCTTCTCTTCCACTTGCACTTCTGCCCTCTCTTCTTCAACAACATAAATGAAACCGTCATAGACGACAAAAGGATAGGCCCATGAAGTGGCTGTAACCGTTGTAGATAAATAGAAAAATGGGAAAAGTAAACAACAGAGAGCAATCAACATTTGCCGCATCGTCTCCCTCCTTTCGAAAATAGACGTCTGAACATGGAATAAGTTTCAAACAGATTATTTTGAGACACGAAATACAGCTGATATGATAAGTGATGTCATACGAAGGAAAGGGTAATATTGCCCGCTTATTATAAAGTGAAATAGAAAAGAGGTTATCCTATGTCTGTACAAGGTTTAGCAAATACAAAATTCTCGGTCCTCGACCTTGCCCCTGTAATTGAGGGAGGAACACCGGCGGATTCTTTCCGAAATACGGTGGACCTTGCTCAACATGTTGAAAAGTGGGGATTCACAAGGTACTGGATGGCTGAACACCATAACATGCCTTTTATCGCGAGTTCCGCAACATCCGTTGCCATCAGTCATGTGCTGCACAATACGAACTCCATACGTGTCGGTTCAGGCGGAGTGATGCTTCCGAATCACGCTCCACTCATTGTCGCAGAACAATTCGGCACCCTTGAAACTCTGTTTCCCGGACGTGTGGATTTAGGCCTTGGACGTGCCCCAGGAACGGACGGAATGACAGCTCAGGCTTTACGGAGAAACTTAGACTCTGATCCCAATGAGTTTCCCGCGATGTTAGATGAATTACGGGGCTATTTTGCCGGAGATCATCATATTCGCGCGATTCCAGGAGAAGGACTGGACATTCCGGTTTGGCTGCTCGGCTCTAGTGGGTTCAGCGCACAACTTGCCGGCCAACTCGGACTGCCGTTTTCTTTTGCCAGCCACTTTTCACCGAACAACACGCGCGGCGCCTTGAACTTGTATCGTTCTAGTTTTCAGCCTTCTGAAGTACTTGATGAACCTTACGTCATGGTAGGCGTCAATGTCATTGCCGCAGATACGGATGAAGAAGCAGAAAAATTGGCCACGTCCCTGCAGCAACAATTCTTGAATCTCGTACGAAACACGAACCATTTGCTCCAGCCACCAGTTGATAACATGGATGAAGTGTGGACAGCACAAGAAAAGGCTGCACTAAGACAACAACTTGGCGCATCCATTATAGGAAGTAAAGAGACAGTGAGAGAACAATTAAAGAAATTCCAGGAAGAGACCGCAGCAGATGAAATGATGGTCATTTCACAAATCTACGACCACAGCGCGCGTTTACGCTCCTATGAAATTATTTCTGAGATTATAAATGAATGATTGCGAAAGCTTTCATCAGAAAAGAAGTCCCTCTGCGATCCAGAGGGACTTCCCTTTATATGACACATGTATAAAAAAGAAAGACAAAGACGCCTGTAGCGGTAAGAAAATGAAGAATCGAATAGGCTCCTTTACGCTTTTCGATTTCAACCATTCCTGTAACAAACATCAAGAAACCTAACATCAATAGCATGAAAGGCAAAACCCAAAAATCCTCTGTCCATAAACCATAGCCGCTCAAACTTAATACAAGCAATCCAAAAATAAATCGTATGATTGTTAACTTACGCAGACGTGACACGAGTATCATCCCACCTCCCCTTTCCACTTCAACCTCCCATAAATCCTACAAGAAACAGAGCGAGC
This sequence comes from Halobacillus trueperi, assembly GCF_003386945.1. Lineage (NCBI taxonomy): Bacteria > Bacillati > Bacillota > Bacilli > Caryophanales > Bacillaceae > Halobacillus > Halobacillus trueperi. The sequence continues at coordinate 87,770 of NZ_QUAE01000002.1, forward strand.
ACGGCACTCAACAATATTGAAACAGCCCAATCCCACCTTTTCGTAGTCTTGAACAAAATATTGAAGACGGAACTAATCGTTAAACACACAAAAAATGTAAAGAGTACCATAAAAATGCTGTACATCATATCCCCCCTATCTTATAAGCGATTGAAAATAATATTCCGCGTCATTCAACGCCTGACTCAATTCAATGGAAGCTGTAAACAATATGTAAATCGGAACACACAAAGCTGCGATGATGACCGGTAAAGATTCCTTAACCCCATGACTTCGCTTATTGAATAGGTAAAGGGTGAGAGTTGAGACGATGACAAAAAACACGCCCGTAATCCAGAGAGTAGACAAATGACTGTTTGCATTTTCTACACCTGTCCGGAATGATTGAAGACGATCTTCATTTTCTTCTGTTTCTATCACGGTCTGTATATTGTCTTTCCCTTCAATCAACCATGTGTATGTATTTTCCTCTTTGGTAACTTGATAATAATAACCGGCTGCTTCCTCCTCGCTTGTAACAAACGGACTGGAAGCCTGAACCGTTACACTTAAAAAAAGAAGCACGCAAAAGAATATGAGGATATCCCTATTCATTCAGCACCTGTGTTAACAAGCGAATGCCTTCCAAAACTTTTATATGATCCCATTCGTTTTTATTTTTCCTCGCATGAAGTAAAACGGGTCGAACCGATTCCACCGAGCGTCCGAATTCATACATCCAGTCGTATCGGGGCACCATCCATAAATGGAAGTGGTGGGTCGTGTCTTCGTTATAGAAATAATACACATTCTCGATCCCTAAAACTTCCCTTTGCGCTTTTCTTATCTTCGTGATGAACGTGATATAATCCTGTTGTTCTTGTTCCGTCAACTCATCAAGGCCTTTGATATGCCGTTTAGATGCTACGATGACTAACCCTCTGATTGGATAAGCCACATCCTGATGGGCGTGGAAATGCTCGGTTTCCGCAATGACTCCCCCTTCCGGTTCGACTTTACCGCTTGTCAAAGCACAACTGAGACAGTCCACTTCCACCGTGTCTCCATTCGATAATGTAATCGTACGCATACCATTCCCCCTTTCCACTTTTCCGTTTATATTATATAAGCTCCCGTTTGTGGAAGACTCAGTTTCGAGACTCTTTCGGGTTTCGTTACCGGGTTGAGCGTCAGGGGTGGTTGGGAAGCTACTCGCTTTCCTGTGGGGGAGTCTCGCAGCTTCCCAACCACCCCATTCGATATAGGTGCGTAACGAACCCCTTTGCCAAGTGGGATTTGTCTTCCACGATCCCACTGTTAAAAGCATAAAGCGCGTTGTATCGAGCTTTATGGATTCTAACAACTGAGCATGGGAGTTGATTCTTACAATTCCATCAAGCTGAATGGCTGCTTATTCGAGAAGTAGTTTGACGCACTAATTAGGCAAAGGGGCGGAGGGGGATGAGGAGACTCCTGTGGGAAAAAAGTGCTTGGTGAGACCCCACAAGGACGCAGTCCGAGGAGGCTCACCGCGCTCCCACGGAAAGCGAGTCATCCACCGCAGCCCCCATCCACTCGACAAAAGTCTTGAAACTGAGCCTTACACAACCCTGCCATATACTATAATAATTTTCACCTATGTTTAGTGGAGTTATATTAATTAAAATCGGAAATAAGACCGATTAACCTTGCAATCCCTTTCAATAACCAGACGACCATTCGGATGGGGAAAATGATCAGCTCAGGTAACCAAAGCAATAGTTCAAACAAAAAATCAAAAATACTGGATTTATCAGCATTTTGTCTGCTTCGTTTCAATACTTCTCTCTTGCTTTTCAACCATTGTCTCACACGGTCCACCTCCCCATTATTCCTACGGTTCTTATTAATGGAAGGTTTCATGAAAGAAAAAATTTCCTCGTTTTACCTCTCTTCATTATATACAAACTATGCCCATAAGAGGAGGTAGATGTTGATGGGAAAACGAACGTCACAAATGAACGCAGCGAAAACGAACAATAAAACACCGAAAGAAAGCCTGCCGATTGAAGAAGAAGTCGGTCACCGCACCAATAAGAATCGCCCCAAGCAAGAACCTGGAGCGAATGCATAAACAGTAAAATCCTGAGGAGTAGTCCTCAGGATTTTGTTTGATCTATTATGAATACCATTTGTGCCACATATGGTCATTCGCACCGCGGACGAAACAGTCAATCCGGTTTCTTCCCCATGATACAGCAGCTGGCGAAGAGCGCACGCCCCCTCTTGGGGCACCAAGGTTCTCCCAATTTCTCCATTGTCTACCGTCCCACCATTTATGCCATAGCTGATTATTGTCCCCACGCACAAAACAATCCAGGCGATTTTGTGCCCAGGAGGAAACACCAGGGGCACCATCAAATCCACCTCTTGGTGATCCCAAATCTTCCCACTCACTCCACCGTGTTCCGTTCCACCACTTGTGCCACATGACATCATTTCTTCCCCGGACAAAACAATCAATTCGATTCGGCCCCCAGGATACAGCTGTCGGAGAACTCCGAACGCCTCCTCTTGGCGCACCGAGGTTTTCCCATTGTCTCCACCTGGAACCATCCCACCACTTATGCCAAAGATTGTTATCGTCTCCCTGAACGAAACAGTCAAGACGATTCCTCTCCCAGGAGGATACAGCTGGTGAGCCATCAAATCCAGGAGGTGGAGAACCGAGATCTTCCCACTCTCTCCATCTTGAACCGTCCCACCATTTGTGCCACATCCGGTCACTCGTACCTCTTACAAAACAATCAATTCGGTTCGGCCCCCATGACACAGCCCCAGGCGAGCTTCTGACTCCTCCACGAGGGGCACCTAAGTCTTCCCACTCCTGCCACCTTGAACCATTCCACCATTTATGCCACAGACGGTTATCACTGCCTCTGACAAAGCAATCCAACCGATTTGCCTGCCATGATGAAACAGACGGGGACCCTCTAAAACCTCTTGGAGGTGATCCGAGGTCTTCCCACCTCTTCCAACTGTCCCTCTGAGGATTCAATGACCTATTTACCTGATAAGGATAAGCTTGGTAAGCCGGCTGCCCATAATAGCCCTGTTGATAAGGAGTGTATGGATACAGGACATTACCTTCCATAGGGTAACCCCTATATCCATAAAAATCCGGCGGTCCCCCATAACCATAATAATAAGGTCCGTATGGATACATGATGCTGTCATCCCCCCTTCATGGTGTCCTATCAATTTTATGCTGAAAAAAGAAAAACATGAAAAGGTTCAGACGCTCATTCCATCATGGCGATCCTTGCATAGATCTCGCTCAAATTCGTAAACCCTTCTTTCTTTAATTCTTTTATGCAAAATATCCATAATTCAGCGGTTGCCAAACTATCATAAAGCGCATGGTGACGTCTCTTTATATCAATCCCATAATGCTCACAACATTCATCTAACGTCGTCAGCCCTTGCTGTTTATGAAGAATTTTCGTCAAAAAGGCTGTATCGACGATTCTATGCTGGAACCTTTTTCTCAAGGCGATCCATGTGGCATGATTCATGAATTGCTTTTCATGATTGGCATGGTGAGCGACAAGCAAATCCGCCTTCACATAATTATAAAAGCTCTTCAAAGCATCGCGAAGGAGAGGCGCGTCTTCGATCATTTCCCTTGTAATTCCAGTCAAGGATGCAATCTCTTTAGATGGCGTAGCATCTGTACCGACCAAAGTATAAAAGGTGTGGCTATCGACAATTTGTTCTCCTTTCACTTTCACAGCCCCTATGGATAAAATCTGGTCGCCGTTGTATGGGTAAAAGCCGGTCGTTTCCAAATCGAAAACCGTAATACTCAAATCATCAAAAGGAAGGTCAAGAGTATTCTCGTTCTTCATCTCTCTCTCCAAGTTCCTTAAGTACGCCATATTGGATGGATCATTTTGATTCAATGAAGAAAATCCACCACCGATTTTTCCGGACAGATCTTTAACAAATTGTACAAATGGGTTCATGTTCGACCCTCTTTAATGATGTTTTTCGCCATTTGATATAGTTTTTGAGCGCTTTTGACCTGCTTTTTCAACTGCTGTTTTTCCTCTTTTGATAACTGTTCCACTTTGATTACGTGGACCTGTTGATAATCTTCAGCGTCTTTTTTCAGTTCCAACCTTTGCTGAAGGAATTGCCGAAAACCATTTTCATATTCAGAAAGAGAGGGGTATAGGGAACGCAGCGCTTCAAATCTTGATAACGTTGAAGAATTGGTAACATGTTGAAAAAGGGACAGGATCCTCAAAGCATTAATATATGGAAAATAGACCGTCTGTTTTAGATTGAAATGACCTTTTTTCTCTCCACTGTAATCCGGCAGCAGCTGCCCGAAAACTCCCACACCCTTTTTTACGTAATTGACATTATCCATCAACCTTGCCAAAAGCCCTGGTTCTTCATCGATCACTGCAAAAGAAGTCTCTTTGACTTTGAGCAACAGTTCTGATTCCCCCACCAAGACTCTAGAATCAAAGAAAATAAGAAAATGTCGCAGGGACTGCCATTCTGCTTCCCTCAACCATTCGGAGATCTGCCGAGTGAATACGTCTACGGGCTGGCACCATAGAGGATTTGAAGCCATCACATTCCCCTCACACCGTTCATAACCGACGATGGCCATCCCATCTCTGATTTCTTCTCCCAGCGATAAATAATAATCTTGATGCTTCTCGTCCCCATCAAACAGGATCCCGTGATCTTGGTCACTCCATAACGACTGCTCATATCTTCCTGCACTCCCCATCAGAAAAAATGCAAAAGGAGCAGGAGGCTCCCCCTGCTCACGTTCAACTTTTTCTTTTGCCAGATGGAAAGTATGGTGGATCAATTGATCATGAAAAGTATTCAACTGCAAATGATCATCACTTACAGATTCAATCATCTCTTCTCGCCATACTCTGATTTCTTCATATGTCTTAAACATCCATTCCATCCTTTATGATTACGTCTTTACGCTCCTGATTTTGTCTTTTGTGGAGGTGTCAAATTTTCAGGGTATCCATAACCACCATGTTCACTTAAATCAAGACCCATAATTTCTTCCTCTTCTGATACACGAAGACCACCCATTGCTTTATCCATAATTTTCAGAATGATGAATGAAACGATGAACGCATACAACCCACTACTTACAACTCCGAGCGTCTGCACCCATAGCTGCTCAAATCCACCACCGTAAAACAGCCCGGGACGACCCACAGAAGCAAGCTCCGGGGTTGCGAACAAACCATTGGACAACGTTCCCCATACACCCACGACACCGTGGACGGAGAGAGCAAAAATCGGATCATCAATTTTCCTTTTATCAAAGAAACGCATGCTGAAGAATACAATTCCACCACCGATCAAGCCAATCAAAACGGCTGCCCAAGGTTCAACGAAAGCGCAAGAAGCTGTAATCGCAACAAGACCGGCAAGGGCACCATTCAACGTTGTCGGTACATCTGCTTTTCCAGTCACTGCCCAAACCATCAGCATTGCACCAATGGCACCAGCACCTGCTGCCAATTGGGTGTTAAGGGCCACATAACCAAAGAACGCATCCGCTACCCCGAACGTACTTCCTGCATTAAATCCGAACCAGCCGACCCATAAGAGGAGGACACCTAATGCTGTAAACACCTGGTTATGGCCGGCAATTTCATTAGAAGAACCATCTTTGTTGTATTTTCCAATCCGAGGTTTCAAGATAATCGTTGCCGCTAAAGCTGCCATGGCACCCGTCAAGTGGACAACCGTTGAACCGGCAAAGTCCTGCTTTCCATGTTCACCTAACCAGCCGCCTCCCCAGATCCAGTGAGCAATAACAGGATAAACGAGTACAGAGAATAAAATAGCGAAAATAACGTAGGCGACAAGTTTTGCCCTCTCAGCAAAACCACCAAAAGCAATTGTCATTGCAATGGCTGCAAACGCCAACTGGAAAAGGAAGTCTGTAGAACCGGCTAAGCCTTCCCCCATCGTCGTTGCATCCCCGAAAAAGAAATTAGAAAAGCCAATAAATCCATTTCCTTCACCATAAATCAGTCCGTATCCTAATGCCCAGAATACCACAGAAACAATGCCTACAGTAAAAACCGTCTTTCCTGCAATATGGCCGGCGTTTTTCATTCGTGTCGACCCTGCTTCAAGCAGTATAAAGCCCCCTTGCATCAATAGAACCAGGATTGTACAAACGATGATCCAAAGATTGTTCATCAAAAAAGTAGCATCCATTCTCTTAACTCCCCTTATGTGAGATTTTATAACATCTTATGTTATTAAGCATTGTATCAAAGTCACAATATTTACACAACTATAAATGTCAGGTTTCTTAACATAAGGTATGATCAAAGATTCTTAAGTTGCTAAAAACCCCTTCACCTTAGTCTTTTTAAAGACAAAAAAAGATCCCAAAAGTTTGGGATCAGGGATCAATCTACACCGTTGACTCCATGCAGAAGGTTGTATTTCGTATGTTTTTGAAGCAATTCCGAGACAGTTACGAATTGATAGCCTTCTTCTTTCAGTTTAGGGAGAATCTGCTTTAATGCTTCAACCGTCTGTGAACGATCGCCTCCAAAATCGTGAAAAAGGACAATATCCCCATTCCTCGTATTGTTCAATACGGTTTTTACAATATTATGGACGCCGGGGCTTTTCCAGTCTCTCGTATCTTGATGCCAGGACCACATGACCACCATATACCCTTCTTCATTAGCTGTATTGACAATAATGTCGTTATAGACGCCTCCAGGTGGACGAAACAACCTTGGCGGGGCACCTGTCAAACTTTCAAGAACTTCTGATGTGTTGTCCATTTCATGGATCAGCTCTTCTTTCGTTATGCCTGTAAAGTCCGGGTGATGAAAACTGTGGTTGGCAAGCTCGTGACCACTTTTCACCATCGACTTGATGATCGACGGATTCTCCTGAGCCCTTGATCCAACTACAAAAAACGTGGCTTTCGCGTTATGCTCCTGTAAAATGTCCAAAATTTCCGGCGTGTACTCTGAACTTGGGCCATCATCAAAAGTGATGGCTATATACTTTGATGAAATGGGCACATCCCAAATCGCCGTCCCTTGTTCTTCATAATAATTCCGAGGGTGATTTTCAGCGTAAACGCTTACAATATTCATATGGAAAATACACAGACCAATCAAAAGATATAGGGTGAATGTTTTCAAATGAAACACCCCTTTCCTTTTTTCATTAGTTTGCGGGTAAAAAGCTCTCTTATCCCAGCTAAAAAACGGAAAGTGCCCCCACACAAAAACCAGTCCCCTGTTGGAACTGGTTTTTAGATTTCATTATTTTTTCGGTTTCAATATCGTCCGTTGCATTGGAACTCCCCCCACGGGTACATTCCTTTCAAAGAAGACGTATGGTTTTTCGTCCACGATAAAAGTGTGATTACCTTCATAACGAACAGTGTGTCCTCTTTCACTCAATTCTTTTTCAATTGCCTGGACATATTCCTGATGATCGATATACCTCTCATCAAAATCAATTTGTATATGGCCTTTCCGATAACCCATCAACCAATTGAACAGAACGAACAATCCAATACCGGCAGCTCCCATGAATATATATACCCATAACATATCATCACCCCTGTCACCTACAAGTACGAGTAGGCTGCAAGGTAAGTTTCAGAAAAATAAAAAAGACCATTTCCACTGATCTTTTTTCGTGAGGGAATGTTGTTCACCCCCAAGCGCTCATGCCACCTTTAACGTTGGTGATTTTATTAAACCCTTGCTTTTTCAATACTTTCGCTGCGTTCATACTTCTCATCCCGCTTTGACATATTAAAACGACCTCTTTATTGCGGTCCAATTCACCAGATCGTTTCGCAATATCAGAGAGAGGTACATTTTTAAATGGCTTTTTATGATTCGCTCGATATTCACCAGGCGTCCGGACATCAATCCATTGCACATTTTTCTCTTTCAAACGCTTCTGCGTTTCCTGGACAGTTATATTTTGAACACCTTTTACCGGCAAAAGCTTTTTAATTATGAACCAACCGAGTAACAATCCAATTCCCCATGGAAGGATAGCTTCCATTTGTTTCACCCCTTATTTTTCAATCATACATGGCATCGCCCGGCATTCCTGGTCTTTTGCCGGGATGGTATAACCAATCACTTCATACCCTTTTCTCTTCAGCAGTCTCGCTGCCAAATTCTTTTCAACTTCATCAGAACAAACCAAAACAATCGGATGCTGTGGTATATCTTGATGATGTCTTTCTAAATAAGCCAGTGGCAGACAAACAGCATGTTCCATTTTATCATGAGATGATGTTTGATAATCCCTCGTATCAACGGGAACGATCATGCCATCATTTTTTGCAGTTATTTCGGACATGTTCATTTTTTTCACATGAGAGACCGGGAGATAACGGTGAAGAAGAAAAAGCCCCGCTCCTACGACTAACGTTACAATCATTACAAATGACATGATGTTCCTCCTTTATGTCTTGAACTAAAAACATTTTATACCCTATAAGGTATTTATGTCAACAATTAAACTTCTAGTTTCCAATGAACATTTAAGCAGAGTATGAGCATTTTTTCCAGAATAAGGGCTTATCCGTCAGTGTCCAGCTCTTGGATCTGAATGCGTCTCCCCGATCCTATTCTTCTCAAACGTTTACGTAGCTTGGGGCATTTTATTAATTCCAAAACAAAAAAGCCTAAAGCTTCGGCTTTAGGCTAATTGAACCTTCTTTAATTGACCATTCGATTTTGGTCTTTCCAAAACTTCTTCCGAATGACGACTTTCTGAATCTTTCCAGACGCTGTCTTCGGTAATTCTTCGATAAAAGTAACGCTTTTTGGTGCTTTGAAGTGAGCCAGTTTCTCACGGCAAAACAGGATCACTTCTTCTTCTGAGAGAGTTTCTCCTTCTTTCACTACCACTACCGCATGGGGTACCTCTCCCCACTTTTCATCTGGAACAGCAACGACAGCCGCTTCAAGTATGGACGGGTGTTCATATAAGGCCGCCTCTACTTCGATGGAAGATATGTTTTCTCCTCCGCTGATGATGACATCTTTTTTGCGGTCGACAATTTCAATATTCCCTCCGTCATCAACCACTGCCATATCTCCAGTATGAAGCCACCCATCTCTTATAGCTTCATGGGTCGCTTCGACATTTTTATAATACCCTTCCATCACATTGTTTGATTTTGTTACGATTTCCCCGATAGAAGTTCCATCGCTCGGAACTTCTTCTCCCAACTCATCCACGACCTTCACCTGGCTGCCGATCATGCTGTAACCAGCTTTCGCTTTCAAGCGATAACGCTCTTCCGCTGGTCGATCCACATCCATCGACCGAAGTTCCGATGTAGTAATCAATGGTGAAATTTCTGTCATGCCGTACACCTGGACGAATTTCCATTTCAAGTCTTCTTCCACTTTACGGACAAATGCCGGCGGAGGGGCGGAACCTGCAATCACGACTCTTACCTCATGGTCAATGGATGGCTGCTTCTCTTCGTACGCCCCAATGACCATGTTTAACACGGTCGGCGCCATATGTAGCACGGACACTTTGTGTTTCTCTACTTTATCTACGATTAATTGTGGATCTGTTTTGCGAAGCATCACTTGTGTAGCACCGTTCGCCGTATAATAAAAAGGAGATCCCCATCCGTTCACATGAAACATTGGCAGGACATGGAGGAGAGTATCCTGATCCGAAACCCTTAAGTGATGCATGGATGACAAAGCATGGAGGTAATTGGACCGATGACTTAACAATACCCCTTTAGGATTTCCCGTCGTTCCGCTCGTATAAAGTAAAGACGCAATATCTGTCTCCTCTATCGTCGCCCGTTCAAAACGATCAGGTGAAAACTGGGACAGCCATGACTCATACCCTTCCTTGGATGGATCTCCATGGACAATCACTTTCTCTATAGAAGGAAGGTCCTCCACAACCTCTTGCACTAACGGCAGGAGAGTATGATCGACGAGAAGCACTTTACTTTCACTGTGCTCTAAAATGAAACGGTAGTCCCCCGGCTTCAACCTAGTATTCAACGGGGTCATTACAGCCCCCAGCTGGAAGACACCGTAGAATCCTTCAAGCATTTCCGTCGAATTCGGAGCAAGATAAGCCACCTTGTCCCCTTTCTTCACACCTAAAGATTCAAGCCCTCTTGATAACTGGTTGACCCGAGCGTTCAACTCGCGGTAAGTCAGTGTCCAATCCTCATCAATGATCGCCGGTTTCTCTCCATATAACTGTACCGCCCTGTCCAGAAACTCTGTCAATATCAATGGAACATGCATCGGATACCCTCTCCCTTTAGCAAAATTATTAAGCGCTTACATATTATTCTAATTGCAAACCTGTACTATATCAATAGAAGCCTGGATATTGTGTACACAAACAGATGATTTTCATCGCAAAAAAAAACTGCCGTTCAGCAGTTTTTTACATCATCACCTTATCTTCATTAACAACATCGATTTCAAATCCAAGATCCTCGATCATTCGATGATCCTCCGTACTCTCCTGACCATCCGTCGTCAAGTAATCACCGATGAAAATAGAATTCGCAGGATACAAGCTTAATGGCTGAAGGCTTCTTAAATTCACTTCACGACCTCCGGAGACACGTATTTCTTTCGTTGGGTTGATGAAACGGAACAAGCAAAGGACTTTCAAGCAGTAGGAAGGTGTCAGTTCATCCGTCCCCTCTAAAGCTGTTCCATCAATGGCATGTAAAAAATTCACCGGAATGGAGTCTGCATCAAGAGTTTTCAAAGCACGCGCCATATCGATCACGTCCTGCTTCGTCTCTTTCATCCCTACGATGACCCCAGAGCAAGGCGAAATGCCGGCCTCTTTGGCATGATTGACCGTCCCGACCCGGTCATGGTATGTATGACTCGTCGTTATTTCATCATGATGATTTTCTGAAGTATTGATATTATGGTTGTAGCGGTCCACACCCGCTTCTTTTAATTGCTCCGCCTGTTCTGCTTTCAATAAACCCAGACACGCACAAACTCTCATATCATATGCTTCTTTGATTTCTTTGACTGCAGATGTGACGATATCAAGTTCACGTTTTGATGGACCACGACCACTTGCCACGATACAGTAAGTTCCCGACCCCATTTTTGAGGCTTTTTCGGCTCCTTTTACGATGGTATCTTTGTCCATCATCCGGTATTTTTGAATGGGGGCACTCGAATCTCTGGACTGCGAACAATACCCGCAGTTCTCCGGGCAGAAGCCGGACTTCGTATTGACGATCATATTCAGTTTCACTTTGTTGCCATAATGTGCCTTTCTTACTTGGTAAGCTTGGTGTAATAAGTTTAGAAGTTCATCGTCTGGACAATTCAACACTTCAAACGCTTCCTGATCTGTAATTTCTTCTCCATTCAACGATTTTTCCACTAGATGACTCCACATACAGATTCCCCTTTCTGATGCCTTACTTAGTTAACCTATAAAATAAACGGTTAACATTTAGATTCAGAATACCATAACCCATCAGAAAAATCACGGTTCAATTTTGCTTTAAATGTTCCACATATGCTCCCTTTAGTTGAAGACTCAGTTTCGAGACACTTCCGGGATTCGTTTGCCTTGTTGGGAGTCAGGGGTGGTTGGGAAGCTACTCGCTTTCCTGTGGGGAGCGCCGAGCTTCCTCGGGCTACGCCCTGCGGGATCTCGCCTATCTCCTTCTCCCACGGGAGTCTCGCAGCTTCCCAACCACCCCATTCGATATAGGTGAGTAACGAACCCCTTTACCAAGTTGGATTTGTCTTCCATTCCCCCACTGTTAGAAGCATAAAGCGAGCTGTATCAAGCTTTAAGGGTTTTAACACCTGAGCATGGGAGGTTATTCTTACCATTCCATCAAGCTGAATGGCTGCTTATTCTAGAAGTGGTTTCGAGGCACTAATTAGGCGCAAGGGGCGGAGGGGGATGAGGAGACTCCTGTGGGGAAAAAGTGCTTGGTGAGACCTCGCAGGACGCAGTCCGAGGAGGCTCACCGCGCTCCCACGGAAAGCGAGTCATCCCCCTCCGCCCCCATCCACTCAAAAAACATCTCGAAACTGAGTCTTCAAGAACCCTGCCCGATAGTTGAATAACTCACACTTTACAGGGACGTATGTAAAGAGAGCTGTCATGCAGCTCTTATGACTCCTCAAACCGTGCAAGGCCACGACGGAAGGCTGCGAGGTGGTTCAATGATGCATTCCTTAACTGTATAAAAACAGTTCTCACATCCTCTGGCAAATCATACAATAAAAACTTTTCATACATGGATATGTTTTCAATTTCCCCCTGGACACCAGCTGCATACGCCGCTTTTACACTGTCAGGAGTGCTTACATACTGACTTGCATCATCGGATGGTATAGGGATTTGATATCTTGTGAAAAGTGTATTCAGGGCAGAAATGTGGCGTTTTTCCGCTTCCTGGATTCGGACGAATGTCTGGATATCGCCAAAATCCCGCCTAATATCTTCATAACGGGCTTGTGCAAGATATTCATCCTGGATGGCATACGTCAACATGTCTGCGAAGGTTAATGAAGAAGCGCTCAAGGCACCTGCCGCCCCATAATCCTGTTGCCTTACCTGAAAACGATCCCTTTGAGGGAATGAAAGAAAATACAGAAACCAAACGGCATGGTTCTGTTCATCAGCCCCCGCCTGGCGGAACGTTTCTTTGATGGAAAGATCCTGTGCTTTCCGCTCGATTTCATAATAAAAGTCTGTTGTCTTTTGTTCATCGACAAACGCTGCTTCTATCCCATCCCTGTATTGATCGGGGCACGGTTCAGTGATTTTCGGGGATGGTTGTTTTCCTGTCAGTTGCTTATAAATATTGCTGAAGGCCTCATAGTGACGGATTTCATCCTGGCGAATCTCATAAATTTGCTGTCTTGCCTGCTGTGTAGGAGCTAAATCCGCTAACTTATTGTAGCAAGCAATTGCACTGTACTCGCCGTTAATCGCTTTTTCCACATCTTTTATGAGTGATTGATCATTTTGGATGCGGAAGTAACCATCATATCCATAAGGGTTGAATGTATATCCATACTGATTCCGATACAATGAATTCAACCTCCTTTTAGAAGTCATCAACCTATCCTATGAAAAATGGGCGGTTTTGTGTGCAAATCGAATGTTTTGTATCTTTTATCGATCTTGATTTATAATTACTTCAATACTTGAGGTTCAATACTTTAGAACTAACCAGAGGTTCACATATGAGTATTTATGATTATTCGCCAGCAAAAAAAGCGTGATGAAGACTTTTTCTTCATCACGCTTCTGCGGTAGATACTATGCCATGGAGAGTAAGAATAATTTGCTGATCAGCTTTTAATAAAATCCTCCTGACGAAGATGGAGCATTAGCTAGAAGAGGCTGTGGTTGTTTCCCTACATTCCGGTCTCCTGTTGTCAACAGGGCTTTGCGTTCAAAGGCACCAGGATACTCGACGACCCAACCTTCAGCATCAATGACTAGTGCGGTCTCATAATCCCTGCAGCGGTATTGAAAGATCCTATAGCCGTCGTTATCTCCCAAATACGTGTACACTTGAAGCAGTGGAAATACTTCTTTCCTTAATACATCGACAAAAACCATTTTGAACGTCCGCCGTTCTCCTCTATGCCAGGTCACACGATTGATCGGCAAGGTGTTGGAAAAAGGCGTGATGGTCAAATCGACATTCGTCGCCCCATCCAGATTCTCATCGTACCTCCCATTGACCCACCACTTATCCTGTTTTTCCGCCTGGACGACAAAGGGCTCGGTCTCTTGTTCTTGATAAATCTTCACTTTTTTGGTCTTCCAATCAAGTCCGAGCTTCAAATCATAAGTAAGATGATGTGGCACTCCCTGATCCACAAGCAACACCGTCCCCCGCACCTCCATATGATTGGTTAACTTTTTCAACGTTAAATGTTCCGCTCCAGCGGACTCCAGATGATCCCAAATCACACGTTGCTCCATATGATTCCCTCCTAAATGGATTTTGTGACAGACCCTTTCATCCGAATGACTTTCCCATCAAGATCAGGACCGATTGTTTTCATTCCTGCCTTCTCATAAAATCGGCGTGCTCGATGGTTATCAGGTGCAACACGCAAATGAAATTCCTCAAGATTACGTTTTTTAAAAAAATCGATCGCGTAGTTGTGAAGTGCTTTCCCCATTCCTTTCCCACGCTCAGAAGGGATCAGGTAAAACAAGTGAATGTATCCGATTCTCCGTCCCTTATACTTTTTCACCGATAACTCCAGCTGACCAATGACTCCTCCGTCTACCTCTGCCATAACGAAACCATCAGGGTGTTGCTCTACTTTTTCAAGCACATAGATTAAGTATGCATTTGCGTCAAAGCCTGAGGTGTTACCGAAGCTCACCATAAACGAATCTTTACGGAAATCGATGATACACTGCCGGTCTTTTTTTAAATCAATCGTTCGGAACTGAACCATCTTGCACCCTCCATTTCTTCACTCGAGCATCGTAGAAGTATGGCGGGATGAATGAACGTAATATCACGGAATGATCTCGCTACAACTTCCCCAAATTCCTCCTCTCCTTATGGAAAAGATCAACCTCTGTCACCGGGCTCAAAACCTTTTCTAACGGCAGCATTTCTCGTTGATGTCACGGATTTGTTCAGGTGCTTGTGGAAGCTGTTTGTCGTTCTGTTATAGCTGCGATTTGTATAGGTTGCTCTTATCATTGGTTATCTTTTTCTTCAAAGGGAATTCCATCTCGCTCCTCCTTCTCTTAAAATTCGCTACCTAAATTGAAATTCCTTCCTTTTTTTACATAGAGAAGGATGGCGGACAAATACTAAGTTAATCATGTTGCATTCGTTTCGGAAATATATTCGTAGTAGGAGGTGAAAAGGATATGTTTTCATCCAAATGGCGCCTGCTGAAAAAAGACTTGAAGGCCGCGTTAAAATCAACCCCAGCCCCGTTGACGACGCAGGAAGAAACGCTCGTGAAGGAAATAAGGAGGATCACTCAGGAGAAAAATCGAAACAACGTCACACGTACGATGGCGTATCTTCACTTTTTTGAAAAGCATCCTGAAATTCATTGGGCACTGCTTGCCCACCTCGTCTCTAGAAACGCGGGCTGGAACATGACTGATCTGAAGGGTGAATATCTACCAAAGTTGTTGACAGGAAAAGAAGGGAGAGACTTTTTCGTTTTCTTAGAACGAGGAAATTGGCTCATCTTTCAGGATGCTTACCCCCAGCTATTGCTATATGATGCCAGTTTGAAGCATGGCCGCCCTCTCTATCACCTATTAGATGCGTTGGACGTATCCAAATTCATGAAACCTTTTTGGGAACGTTTTTGGAAAAGCGGAAATAGTGAAGAACTGACGAAAGCGCTGATCGTCAATGAACAGCATTATATCGAAAATCGCGTGGTAAGAAACCACCTTTACATGGCGACTGTTATGGACAAAGTGATGTTCAAGCTTCAAGATGTGCTTTCAATGAATCATATCCTTTTCCCTTATGTAACTCCGATCCAACAGAAGATAAAACTCGTCGGTGGAACCGTCCACCACTTTTCTGCCGTGGATGAACGCATTCTCCTCGGAAGATCTCTTTACGAGCTTCTTTATGGTGTGCGGTCACGCTTGGATCAAATCGTTCAGTGGTGCTCCGCTAATAAACACACGGGCTCGCGTAAGGATTACTGGCCGCAATTATTTAATGATGTCAATGAAACACCTCCGGGTCATGTCCATGAAATGACCATGAGCCCCTGCAAACGAAAGCAGAACGGGTCCAAAATTTACAGTCCCAGACTGGAGATTGTGTGGGAGGACTGGGTCCATGCAGAAGCGGAAACAGGAGATTGGTTCAAGAGTGTCCACGTCCTCGATTTGATGAAAAAGAATGCAAAGGAATTCAACGGGGATATTGAATCGGTGTATTGCCGGACGCTGGAAGAAATCGAGTTTGCCTCACAAACGAAGCATACTTTTTTTCAAAATACAGAAGGGCGATCCGAAGACCGCCCTTAACTATAAATTGCGTTTTTCATCCCTATTGCCTTGGCGCAAATAACATGACACATACACCGATTATGCAGATGCCTGCACCAATCCAGTCATATAAATCGGGCGTTTTACGATCCACGCCCCACCCCCACAACACTGATAAAATGATGAACACCCCTCCATAAGCGGCGTATACACGACCAAAGGATGGGAAACTCTGAAACGTAGCGATCACTCCGTATAAGGCAAGCGCGAATCCTCCAGCGATGCCCCAGGAAAGCGGCTTTCCTTCACGGATGGCGAGCCAAATTAAATACCCTCCTCCAATTTCAGCCACTCCTGCAAATAGAAATAATAAGAATGCTTGAATCATTAGCGATCACTCCTGTAAAAAACTATATCTATAATTTACAGGAGAAACCTCTACTTGTCACAAACCAAAAAATCATCAACCTCTATAAGCAGGACTTAACTCGCTCCAGACATCCAACCGATTTCCGTTTATATCCTCGAATACAAAATTCAAACCAGGGTGGCCCCTGTCTTCGATGTCCCCCACTTTAACGCCTTTATCTTTTAATTGTTTCTGTAAAGCCTTCAACGCCTCTTTTCCATCCACTTCAAATGTGATGGCAAAACGCTCGCTTCCGTCCTCCTCTAAAAAGTTTGATGTTTGTCCCGGCGCTGCTTTTACTAAGAAAATACTGATGTCTGCCAAGTCTACGATGGCTTTCTGGTTATCTTGATAATTGATGTCAGCTCCAAGCTTCTCTTTGTACCAGACTGCGGATTTCCCCACTTCTTGGACGGGTAAATAAATGGTTCCTACTCGGATTAACGAATGTTTCATGGCACGCCCTCCTATCGATCTATGTATTCCACCAAACGCTAGAAACTCCTTCATTCAATAAGTTCCTCATTTAATATAAACTCCCGATTGTGGAGGACTCAGTGTCGAGATAACCGGGGTTCGTTTGCTTTTTGTAAGCGTTAGGGGTGGTTAGAAACGAACCCTATATCATGACGGGACGTCCTATCCGCATGGAAACTAGTATAAAGTGGTCTATAACAAGCTTTCACGTTCGGAGTGACCAATGGGGAGAGCTTCCTATCGTCTACTTCCATTGAGCATCCAAGCAGAGATTCCGAGAGTGGTTTCGAGAGCCTCCTATGGTAAAGGACGCAACGATGAAGCAGGAAAACAGCACCGTCATGATTGTGGAAACCATAGGCTGCTCCTTATACCTTTAACTTCACGGCTCTTGTGGCAAGCATTGTTTTAATATGGTGGTCGATGGTTCTTCCACCGCCAAAATCATCTTCATAGATCCCTGCAATGACAAAGCCTGCATCTGTCTGCCCTTGCAGCTGATCTTCCAGTGTGTGGCCGAACTCGAGCGTCTCACCTTCGATCACTTCTTCCTCCTCAAGCGCGGAGTAAGGAATGGTATGGGCCACTTCCAACTGGCCTTCGTCCTCTTTTTCTGCATCAAACAAGTAAAGAACAGGATTCATAAAGCCTGAGATGAGTATCCCTTTATCCTTTAAAACACGTGCCGCTTCCTTCCAGACCGGGCGTACATTTTCAATGAATACGTTAGCAACAGGATGAACAATAAGATCGAACGTTTCATCTGCGAATACGGATAAATCAGTCATGTCCCCTTTAACGATTTTCAAATCGAGACCTTCCTGATCAGCTACACGCTTGTCCTGCTGCAGCTGTTTCTCAGATAAATCAAAAACGGTGACCTCGGCCCCTGCGGCTGCCAGGACAGGGCCTTGTTGACCACCACCGGACGCGAGGCAGAGAATCTTCACCCCTTTTAACGATTCAGGAAACCAGTTCCTCGGTACCTGACGATCGGCGGTCACACCGATTGTCCACTCGCCACTACGAGCCTTTTCGATTGTTTCATGTGTGACGCTTTGGGTGTAACGGACCCCGTCTTCCACTTTTTTGTCCCACGCTTTACTATTATGTTCTGTCGTTTGGCTCATCTTTTTCTTCCTCTCATTCAAATCAGTAAAATTACTTCCATCTTTAAATAGCGTTTCAAGCTGGATGACCGCTCGTATTCATGCGGTGTCCATATTGTTGCTTCAACTCGTCTAAAAGAGATGCTGCATCCTCGTCGGATAAGTTTTCTAAGTAAATGTTCTCTTCCTCACCCTTGTCTGATTTTATGGAAATGACATCATCCATTTGCTGGATGCGCTCTATTTCTTCATCTGTCAGGCGCATGTTCGGATCAGCGATGCCAATCCGGATGTTGAGGACACCATTCTCTACACACACATAATTACGTTCAGGCATTTTGTAATAGTGAATCATTTGCCACAAACCTATGAGAAAAACCACCCCTGATCCGAAAACGATAAACGGCTCGATCCGGCTGTGCAAATAAAGAGAAAGTCCTGCCGGTAATAAACTTACAATAACGTTAAACAAGGACCCTCTCGCCTTTTTCCTCCATAATTCTGTGTTGCTATATTTATAATTCAAGACATCACCCTCTTAAACCTCTTGTTGGGAAACTACTCTTTTGTATGCAGCGTACTCTGTTTTTGTCCCCCTAAGAACAAAAAAACAAAGCTTTACTCCGTATGCAAGACTTCCTCATCCGATAAGTGAATCATCAGCGGTTGGACGAATAGAACGATCAATAAAAGGAAAACAGCGAAAAACAAGGCTGAGGTCAGGCGCATTTGGAACGTCTCTATTAAAAACATAAACACAAAAAATGCTGAAACCGCTAAGAGACCTGAATGCTGGTAGGATCGTTTTGTTGAATAGTGCTCTTCTCCGCAATGCGGACATTCTTTCTTACCGCCGACTTTCATCGATGAAAGCAACGCTTTTCCAAATGTCCAACCGCGTCCACATGCCTTACACCTCACTTTGTTCACTCTCCTTCAGTGCTACCACTTCTTTTTCCAAACGTTGAATCCGCTCCTCCTCGCCTGTTGACCGAATTCTACGTACAACCGCTAGAAAACACCCAATAACAGCGAGCGTCATTCCTATCGTTCCAATGAAGAATACAAGGAAAAAATCGATCATTTTGTGCCCTCCTGTTTTTCTATACGGTCGATACGGTCCGAATGTTTCAATTTTTCAGAAAAAATCAAAGGATTACGCCCTAAGCAAAAGGAATAACGAGTTCACTCAAGAATTCCTCACAAAAAAATAAGCACCCCATAACAGAGTGCTTATTTTTTGAAGGATTTCCAGTCAAGCTCACTTTCATTCAACAGTTCCTCAAAGCTTTTGTTTGCTTCTGCCCGCTTGCGCTCTTCGATTCGGCGCTGTTTTTCCTGTTCTTCACGTTCAACGGCCTGCTGCTTCAGCTCCGTTTTTTTAGATTTCAACTTTGAAAGAACATCGGCATTCAGCTGGTCTCCGAGAGATCCGGATTGCGGCTTTTTCTTACTCATACGGTCGCTCCTTCTTTTACGTCTTTGATCGGGATGATCGGGTTCAGGATTCCGTCCGGGCTGGAAAGGCGGAACGTGCCTCTCATAAAGTCGAGCTTCATATCCTTTTTGAAAAAGGTTGCCTGCTGATCATCAATAATGACGGCATAATCATCGTTTTCTACTTTTCGATCGGTGGAGCGCTCCTCTTTTTCCAGACGAATGGTTGGCAGTCCATTCACACCGCAGCCACATCCTTCTGTGTCATAGAAAAGGCGGATGAGCGGACGCTCGGGATCCTGGATTTGTTCCAGCTGCTGCTTCGCTTCTTCGGTGATACGTAGTTTCATCGTTCATCCCTCCTGTTTCTTCTATTGTAAGAAAACCGTGCTTCAGAGGCAACGGTTATGTTTATTCTGCGTAGTGTCCGCCAACTAGACGACTCCGGTGGCGGGCGGTTCCTGCATTTGTCCAGGAAACCGCACGGAGAAGCATATCCTGCCCGTAGCGCTCGCGAATCTCATCCATCACATAACCGAGGTCTCTTTTTTTATCGCGGCCGTCATCAAACAAGTCGAGTTGGACATTCGCATCTTCCGTAATGTTTCCGAGGGTGACGGAGATGCGGCGGACAACCCCGCCATTAAAAAAGCGGTGGAACAGGGTGAGGCAGGCGTGGTAAATGTCCATCGTAATGCTCGTCGGATGTTCAATAGATACGGACCGGTGAAAGCCACCCGCTCCTTCACTTTTGCTATAGCCGATCCCGAGAGAAATCGTTCTCCCTGCATGGCCTTTTTTCCGGGCGCGACGGGCGACTTCTTCACACATTTCGAGGATGACGTACTTCACCTCTTCGGGATCTTGATAATCACGAAGGAGAATCTGACTTTTTCCATAGCTCACCTGACCGTGAATGATCGGAGCACCGGGATCGGACATGTCAATGCCGTTCGCATGGTAGTAGAGCTGATTTCCCATCACTCCGAACGTTTTTTCAAGACGATCGAGCGGAAACTTTGCCAACTGCCCGACAGACCAGATCCCCATGCGATTCAGACGGTGTTCAAGCCGCGGACCGATGCCCCACATTTCTGACAGGGGAGCGACCGGCCACAGCTTCTCGCGGAAGTCATGGTATGTCCAACGGGCGATGCCCTTCTTTTTTGCTTCAAGATCAAGGCAGAGTTTGGAAAGCAACATGTTCGGACCAATGCCGATCGCTGCATCTAGATGGAACGTTTCTTTTAATTCATCGACGATCATTTGAGCCGTTTCCTCCGGCACGCCGAATTTCCCTTTGTTGTCCCCCACTTCTAAAAAGCTTTCGTCAACGCTGTACGTATGGATCTTTTCTTTCGGGACGAATTTGTGAAAAAGGTTCGTTACTTGAGTGGATACTTCTAAGTACTTCCTCATTTGCGCGGAGACGATGACAATTTCCGGCGCGGAAGGGATTTCAAACAGGCGGCTCCCTGTGCGGATGCCGTATTTCTTTTTCATCGCCGGCGTCGCAGCCAATACGACACTTCCTTTACGATTCGTATCGGCCACGACAGCGAGCGGGACCGTAAGCG
This sequence comes from Halobacillus trueperi, assembly GCF_003386945.1. Classification (NCBI taxonomy): domain Bacteria; kingdom Bacillati; phylum Bacillota; class Bacilli; order Caryophanales; family Bacillaceae; genus Halobacillus; species Halobacillus trueperi. The sequence goes on from NZ_QUAE01000002.1 coordinate 108,805, forward strand.
GATCGAGTCCACGATCGATCGCCGCACAGCTCGCATAGAAACTCTTCATGTCCACACACAGAATCCCTCTGTCCGGATACCTTCCATAATCAATGCTCGGATTTCCCATGTCGCCTCCACCTCCTTTACCTAGTATATCCTCATTATGCGAATATATGTTCGTATTTGCAAGTGCCAATTCCTGCTACCATTTCCTGTCTGACCAGGTCTTACAGATATTGGTGTACCAGGTCATACATATTTTTCCATCACACCCCATACAAAAACCTCTTCCCTGGAAAGAGGTTTTGTGTGATTGCGGTCATTTTTTGTTGAATTGTCTTTGCATGAGTTTTTCCATTGCAACGGGTGCGAGAGAGTAGACTTTGCTTCCGGAGTCCATCCAGGAAGGCATATTGATTTCTCGCTGTTTCGTAAATAAATGGTGGACAACCGTTCTTGCTACACGGTTCGGATCAAGCATGATCTTATCAACCGATTTCTCATACTTCCCGCTCGGGTCCGCCTGCTGAAAGAAATTCGTCCTCACAGGTCCGAGATTGACGGAAGTGACATAGATGCCTAAAGGCTCTACTTCCATCCTTAACGCATTCGTGAAACCTATAACCGCATGCTTAGTCGCTGCATAAACGGCTGATTTCGGTGTGGCGATTTTGCCTGCCTGTGAAGCTATGTTGATGATATGGCCTTCTCCATGCTGCACCAAATGTGGCAGCAGCTGATGCGTGGCGCGAAACAGTGACTTCACGTTCACAGACAGCATACGCTCAATATCCTGCCAGTTCGATTCAGCCACATGATCGAACACGGCGATTCCTGCATTATTGATCAACCCGTCAATGGATCCATGTTCATAGCAGATCCGGTCAATCGTATCTTTCCATTCCGCATCATTCGATAAATCCGCAGGGTACCATGGACTTTTGACGCCAAAGGCTTCTTCAATCTTCTCTGCGATGATTTCCAATTTGTGTGCGGTCCGTGCAACAAGAATCGGGGTTCCGCCTTCCTGCGCAACGTGAATCGCGAGAAATTCGCCAATTCCGCTCGAGGCTCCTGTGATAAGCACTTTTTTTCCTTTTACTCGTTCATTCATTCGATCACCTATTTGCTTGATAGAATTTCTCTCCGTCTACGTAAGAAACTTTAAGCTTTCCAACGCTTTCTAAGTAGTCCAGTTGTCCGATTGTTTCAGACATCGTCAAACCGAATTGATTCTCGATGTGTTTCGGAAAGAGACGCTTGCATACGTCATATGCACGTAATGGCCCCTCGCTAAACATTCGGAATACCTTTTCCGCTCGCTGTTCCTGCTTTTTTAACCGTTCCTGAATCAGTTCGTGCGCACGATCGAAGATGTCTCCATGCCCCGGGTAGACGTTACCAATCTCCCACTTTAACAACTTTTCCATAGAATCTCGGTAGTCAAGCAGAGGTCTTGGACGAGCCTCTCCCTTTGTGTGAGGCGGCTCAAGTAAAGGGTTCGAAGAAATATGGGAGAGAAGGTGATCTCCACCAATCAACGCCCCGTCCCCTTCTCTATAAAAAGATAAATGGCTTTGGGCATGGCCGTGTGTTTCGATTGTCACCCATTCTTCATGACCCGGTACCCGGTCACCTTCTGTCAATTCGTGGGTAAGCTTTCCTTCCGACGTCCATTTCAATGTCTTCCTCAATCCCTTTAACAATGGAAAAAAGCGCTCAGGCACTCCAGATTCCTTGTACATGCCTTTGAAAAATTCTTCATAATGAGAAAAGTATTCTTCTTCCCTCTCAAGCCAGGGCTTCAATTTCGGGTGGCCGGCGATGGTATTCACGTTCGGTAATCGTTCAACAAGCCCCATATGATCCGGATGATGATGAGTCAGAATCACCTGTTCAATATCTTCCGGCTGGTATCCCGCTTCCTTTAACTGTTCAACTAACGCTTTCCAACACTCTTCCGTCTTCACGCCTGCATCAATCAGGGACAACCGGTCACCTTTTATCAAATAAGCATGAACATCCCCGACCGCATAAGGGGTAGGCAATGTGAATTGTGTAATGGTATCCTTCAATGTCTTCATAACACTTCCTCCATACTGAATGATCATTCACTTTTCTATATTGTAGCATGACTACCATAGATTTTCCTCCTATATGACAAAGATTACAGACGTCACATTATTCATAATTGTTTTTCTAGTGGGACTTTTTCCAAAAGACTTCAAATAAAAATTACTTTTCATTATACTTTAACGCGTCATTGTAAATTCAAAAGAAATGTAAAGGTCAATAAGGAGGAAGATCATGGAACAACAAGAAAAGAAAGGGTTGACAATGCGCATTCTCGACTGGATTGAGCGCGTCGGGAACAAATTGCCTCACCCTGTCACATTGTTCGCAATATTTGCACTCATGGTTGTCGTCGCTTCCTGGATCTTCTCCACGATGAATGTGGAAGTCGAAGACCCAGCAACCGGCGAAACGTTACAAGTCGTCAACTTGCTATCCAGTGACGGCATTCAATACATGTTTGAAAGCATGGTAGAAAACTTCGTAGGCTTCGCGCCGCTCGGTACCGTCCTTGTTACGATGCTTGGTATCGGAATTGCCGAACGCTCAGGGCTGATCAGTGCGATGCTCCGTGGTCTCGTTACATCCGTACCACGTTCACTGATGACAGCAGCACTCGTCTTCGGTGGTATCATGTCCAGTATGGCTGCTGATGCCGGTTATGTTGTTTTGACACCACTCGGAGCGGTTCTATTTGCTGGTCTTGGCCGTCACCCACTTGCAGGTCTTGCTGCAGCATTCGCGGGTGTCTCCGCAGGTTTCAGTGCCAACTTGCTCCTCACATCGTTGGATCCATTGCTTGGTGACTTGACCATTCAAGCCGCAGCGACCATTGATCCTGCGTATGCCGATACAATCCTTTATACGATGAACTACTACTTCATGATTGTATCTGTATTTGTGCTGACTATTGTCGGTACACTTGTTACAGACAAGATTGTCGAGCCACGCCTTGGTGAATACAAAGGTGGCGTTAAAGAAGAAGTCGATTATATTTCTCCTATTGAGAAAAAGGGAATGATCGGTGCCCTTATCGCTTTTCTCGTAACGATTGGTCTTATGGCTTTGTTGGTCGTACCTACATGGGGACCATTGCGTGACCCTGATGATTTCTTAGCTTCTCCATTTTTCCATAGTTTAGTGCCCGTGATCCTCATCATGTTCTTCGTGCCCGGCTATGTTTATGGTAAAATCACGGAAGAAATTAAGAATGACAAAGATGTAGCAAACCAAATGTCTGAAACGATGGCGAGTATGGGCATTTACATTGTCCTTGCGTTTACAGCCGGTCAGTTTGTTGCATACTTCAATCATACGAATCTCGGAAAAGTAATTGCCGTGAGCGGTGCAGAATTCCTTGATTCTGTAGGGTTCACAGGAATCGGATTGATCATTGCATTCATTTTTGTCGCTGGTTTCATCAATTTGTTCATCGGAAGTTCATCCGCCAAATGGGCGATCATGGCTCCGGTCTTCGTTCCATTGATGATGCAGCTCGGCTATTCTCCAGAGTTAACCACACTTGCTTACAGAATTGCCGACTCCACGACAAACATTATTTCACCATTGATGCCTTACTTTGCGATTGTCATCGCATTTGCACAGAAATACGATAAGAAGGTCGGAATCGGTACATTGATCTCTACAATGCTTCCGTACTCTGTCATCTTCTCTATTGTCTGGATCATCATGCTGTTGATTTGGATGCTTACAGGCGCACCAATTGGTCCTGGAGCAGGATTCGAATACAATGGATAATCCATCATAAAAGAAAGCGTCCGGATTTCATTTCCGGACGCTTTTTTATATCTAAATCCTGACTTTATGGGCCATGATCATTAAACTTTTCAAACGATCGACCGTTTCAGAGATCCCCACCTTTGAGGTATCAATCACTACATTTGCACCGGCTCGCAATTTTGGCAGCACATGAGTGAAACTTTCTATGATTGCTCTTCTCTCATCTGGATGCTTTCCGTAAGGATTTGCCTCTCTTTTATTCACACGATCAAGCATAACAGCCAAAGGTGCTTCAAAAAGGACGACAGCATCGAAGGATTTATAAAATTTTCCTTGATTCGAATAACACCCTGAGAGAATTAAATGAGGGTACTTTCTTCTCTCGATGAGATGTGAGATTTTTTCTTCATCCCACACGGTTTCTTCCCCTTCTTTTACAGCTATTTTCTTGGTGTAGCCACGGTCATCGGTATCGACCACATCGTAGCCTTCCTTCTTCAATCTTTGCAGTACGCTTGTTTTCCCCACACCAGATAACCCTGTAATAAAAATAACTCCCACACTACCACCGACCTTTTAGAAAAATTTGCTCAAAGAGACTCTCATCCCCGGCCCGTCTTAAAGAACTCATGAATAACACGGGTCAAAATCTGCGGCAGTTTTTCAAAGCTGTATGATAATTCCAGGCGTTCCGTCCACTGATGTGGATCTCTCCCTAAAGGTCCGATATTGATGATCGGCATTGTGATCGATTCCATCACTTCTGTCGGCCACTCAAAACCATTGCCGTGAATCGGCATCTGCTTCGTCAAATCAGATAGAGAAGACGTGGAAGATGTCGGACCGATAAAACTCAAGTCGCTCAACCCTGTGAAATACTCCACCACTTCAAGCTCTTCTCCGAACTTTTCCCTGGCATAATCGATTGCGGTTTTGGCCCCATTCTGAATGAAAGGATCATCATTCGAGGACACCGCCGGATAAAAAGGTGGACTGTAAAAAAGAACGATCATCGGGCTGATATCCTTGCATATGGACGCAAGACTTTGAACAAGTGTTGTAGAGAAATCACGATCGCCCTGGTCCCTCAAATTGACTAACCGGTTCTGCCGGCGATCGACTTCCATTTTCCCGTAGCGTGCGACCGCTTCCTTGTACAACTGATCATAGGTCAGGATGGTGATATCCGGATGAAAAGCGGATGTCTGGGTTCCTTCCAAATAAAAAGATGCCTGATGGTGGTAATGATTGATGATTTTCGCTTTTGCCCGCTGCGCCGCCTGTAATAGTTTTTCATTCAGTTCTGTAATTGACTGCTTCATATAGAGGACATTGTACATCGCGACCGCTGCCTGAGGGGTCTGCACCGAATACTCAAATTTTAAGTCGCGCTGCATCAGACTGAGCGGGGGCGGTGTCCGCTCTCCTCCGACCTTTTCAATAAAGGCTTCGTTCAGTTCCATTTCCTGTGCTAAGTAGCTGACCATCAGGTTGGCATTTAAACCTCCGAACGGTTCACCGGCGTGCGTTTCTTTTCCGTAACATAAAAAGCCCGGCAGCGTCTTTCCAATGGAACCTGTGTATAAATAATAAGCAGGATCGCCGGGATATTTGCTGAACATCGGTTCGCCATTCAGAGCCGCTTTATATTCAAGGTCCTCCTTATCCCGAATCTCGGCAAGGGCTGGAAGAGCAGCCAGCATACCTTCCGAGTTCACTTCTTCATCAGGGACAGCGACTAAAAGTAAATTCCCGTCAAATTCCCCTGCCATCGCTTTTTCCAAAAGAGATAAGTGGACGGTAAGACCTGCTTTCATATCCATCGTTCCTCGCCCGAAGAGCCAATTCCCTGACTCCAGATCTCGGGCTGCTTCTTTCGGCAGATCTTCTACATTCTTATGTAGCTCTTGAGTGAGCTCACGCGGATAGAAAGCAAGATTCTGATAGGAACCGTAATCTTCAATCCCCACAACATCGACGTGGGAAATCAATACGAGCGTCTCCTTGGCCTCGTCTTTTTTTACTAAAGCTGTCAGTAATTGACGCCCATCGTCCAGCGGATGCAAGTTGAGGTGGCCCGGCCGTTTTTTATAATAATCGCGATCTTCCAAAATATAATATAAGTATTCGATGATTGCGATTTCTTCATTACTGTTCGTTATGCTGGGATATTCTACCAAAGAACATAAGAGATCGGTCAACTGCTCTTTCGTCTGCCAAACTGTCATGGGGTCACACTCCTTATTGACTTTTGCTGGATTATCAAACACAATCAAACTCATAAGCTACTTGGAAGAGGTGAACGTCACGATGAAAACCCTTATTTACGCTCATCGAGGAGCGAGTAAGCTCGCTCCGGAAAATACGATGCCTGCTTTTGAACTGGCGCGTGCAGCCGGAGCTGACGGAATCGAGACCGATGTGCAGCTTACCAAAGACCAAATCCCCGTCCTCATCCATGATGAAAATCTGAGACGCACCACCAACGGCACAGGGTTCGTACAAGACTATACATATGCTCAGTTGCGTCTGCTTGATGCAGGAAGCTGGTTTTCTCCTAAATTTTCTGACACTTATATTGTAACACTGGACGAGTTTCTTCGCTGGTTTCGAGACCAGCCTATGTTCTTAAATGTCGAACTGAAAACGAACGTCATTGCCTACAAAAACATCGAACGGATTGTCTATGAATCTCTAAAGAGATACCACGTTCTTGAGCGGACGGTTATTTCCAGCTTCAATGTCGATTCTCTCAAACGCATGAAAGAAATCAACCCCTCAATTCAGACGGCATTTTTGACATCGACGAAAATGCGGAACCTCCCTCAATACGCGAAATCCGAAGGGTGTGATGCCTTGCATGTGAAACACCGCCTGCTGGATAAAAAGCTCGTGAAACGCTGCCACAAACAAAATCTTGAACTCCGCATTTATACGGTCAACCGCCCTTCCATGATGAAAAAGTGTTACAGCCTGGGTGTAAACGGAATTTTCACAGATGTTCCTCATCAGGCCATCGAGTATCGTGATCTTTTTCGAAAACGGAAAAATCGATAATATGTTTTGGGTATTTGTTGGACTCATGCTTGTATGGACCATCATGCTCACGGACTTCCTTTTGGGGATTAGAAAAATTCCAAAGCTCGAACATACCGTTCCTTCTCAAACGTCCGAGCTCATCTCTGTGATCATCGCAGCTAAAGACGAAGAAGACTCTATTCACGAAACGTTGCACACCCTTGCGAACCAGAAAAACGTGGAAATTGAAATCATCGCTGTGAACGACCGCTCCAATGATCGAACGGGTGAAATCATCGATGAAGCAGCTGCCCTGCACTCTTCCATTCGAACCGTTCATATCAATCACCTGCCAGAAGGATGGCTTGGGAAAAATCATGCTCTGAAAAAAGGCGCCGAGCTTGCCGCTGGCGCTTATTTGCTTTTTACAGACGCAGACATTCAATTTGAAGAACAGACTCTCGCTAAGGCGTTGACACTCATGAAAGCAGAAGAACTCGATCACCTTACAGCAGCACCAGATCTGAAAGCCCGATCCTTTGCGTTACGCGGCTTAATTTCCTACTTCTTGTTTGGTTTCGGTTATTTAAAACGCCCATGGACAGCCAACCAGAAGAAGCCTAGAGGTGGGATGGGGATTGGAGCTTTCCAAATGATGAATAAATCCTGTTATCAAAAGATCGGGGGCCATGAGGCGGTGCGCTTTCGCCCTGATGATGATCTTGCCCTCGGGCAGAAGATTAAGGCGGCTGGATTCAGTCAAAAACTCGTAACAGCCAAGCAACTTCTTTCTGTCGAATGGTATCCTGACTTCAAGTCCGCTCTTCAGGGTTTTGAAAAAAATGCTTTTGCTGGATTGAATTATTCCATTTCCCTCTCCTTGTTTGCACTTCTCGGTGTCCTAATTTCGCAAGTGCTTCCGTTCATTTTCGTCTTCTTCGGTAGTCCTTCCGTTCAAATCATTAGCGCAATCAACATCCTTTTGTTATTTTGTTTATATGGTTTAACCACCCGTTCTTTCACGAACTATCCATGGTGGATGATTTTCGGTCTGCCGATTTTCGCTCTTTTGTTTGTTTTCATGCTTGCTAGAGCGCTTATCCTGACATGGATACGTGGAGGAATTGAATGGCGTGGCAACCAGTATTCGATCAAAGAATTGAAACAATTTTTCCGTAACTCGGAGGAGGATCATCGTTGAAACATAAATTATTTGAACCTTATACAGTAAAAGACGTCACGTTAAAAAACCGTATCGTCATGTCTCCGATGTGTATGTATTCATCGGACAATCAGGACGGCTATGCTCAGCCCTTTCACCTTACCCATTACGAAAGCCGCTCGGCTGGACAAGTCGGACTGATCATTACAGAAGCGACCGCCGTTTTACCTGAAGGTCGTATTTCACATGAAGACCTTGGCATTTGGAGCGATGAACACATCGAAGGATTACAAAAAATCAATGAAGGTATTCACCGCCACGGGGCTAAAGCTGGCATTCAACTGGCCCATGCCGGGCGTAAAGCCAACTTACGGGATGAAATTTTCGCCCCGAGTGCTGAAGCTTTCAGTGCATCCATGAAGGTGCCGACAGAAATGACGAATGAAGACATCCAACGTACAGTGGAAGCTTTCCGCGAGGGGACTCGCCGATCTAAAGAAGCCGGTTTTGATGTGATTGAACTTCACGCAGCCCACGGGTATTTGATCAACCAATTCCTCTCCCCTCTTACGAACAAGCGGGACGATGAATATGGAGGCACCCGTGAAAACCGTTACCGCTTCCTGCGTGAAGCGATCGAGGCCGTTAAGCATGAATGGAATGGACCATTGTTCGTCAGAATCTCCGGAGAAGAATATCATGAAGATGGAAACACGATGGACGACTTTATATACTTTGCCCGTGAGATGAAGTCTCAAGGTGTAGATCTCATTGACGTCAGCTCAGGTGGTGTCGTACCTGCTGCGATCGATCCTTACCCGGGATACCAGGTCACGTACTCCGAACAAATCAAACAAGGCGCCGGTATCGACACGGGGGCTGTCGGTTTGATCACAAGTGGAAATCAAGCGGAAGAAATTTTGCAAAATGAACGGGCCGACTTGATTTTCCTGGCCCGGGCTCTCTTGAGAAACCCTTACTGGCCAAAAGAAGCAGCTGATGAACTCGGCTACTCATTAGAAGGGCCAAGACAATACACACGTGCTTGGTAAACACCATTGAACTGCCGGAAACGCATCCGGCAGTTTTTTTATGGCTTTTCAAGTGTGTTCTCCCCCTTCTGGTGGTATCATGATAAGTGTAGGAGAGTGTTGGCAATGGAACTATTTTTTTTAGGTACGGGATCTGGTGTCCCATCAAAAGAAAGAAATGTCTCCTCCCTTGTCCTCCGCCTTCTTGAAGAGCGTGGAACGACATGGGTCTTTGACTGTGGAGAAGGCACACAACAGCAAATATTGAATACAAACATACGTCCGCGACGAATTGAAGTGATTTTTATCACCCACCTTCATGGGGATCACATATACGGACTGCCCGGATTATTGAGCAGCCGTTCTTTCCAAGGTGGTGAAACCCCTGTAACCGTTTACGGGCCGCGCGGTTTAAAAGATTACATTGATATCAGTCTCGAATTGAGCGGAACTCACCTTCGCTATCCCCTTTACATTGAAGAAGTGGAAGAAGGAGAGCTTTTCGAAGACGAACAGTTCATCGTTGAAGCCGTCAAACTTGAACATGGACTTGAAAGCTATGGCTATATCCTTAAGGAAAAAGATCAACTTGGTGAACTACAGCCAGAAAAACTAAAGGCGCTGGGGGTCAAACCTGGACCTATCTATCAAAAGATTAAAAACCAACCACGGACGGTCCTGGAAGATGGAAGAGTTATTCGTAGGGAAGACGTCATTGGACCTGCTAAAAAGGGAAGAAAAGTCGCTATTTTGGGAGACACACGTTACCTTCCTCACCTTGAAGAGGTTTTGAAAGACAGCGATGTTCTCGTCCACGAAGCGACATTTGCTGGCGATGAAGAAAAGATGGCTTATGATTATTTTCATTCCACCGTCAAACAAGCCGCCACCCTTGCCGAAAAAGCGAATGTTGGCGAATTGATTCTTAATCATGTTTCTTCCAGGTACCAGGGTGATTCGGTGGAGGAGCTTCTGGAGGAAGCACAGAATATATTCCCGAACACCACCATCGCATACGATTTTTATCAACACCCCATTAAACGAATTTAACTAAGGAGGAGCTGTATGCACCCAACGGTGAAGCTACAAAAATCATGGTTCAAAGAGGGACATACGAAGAGCTATGCTTTCCGTAAAGAACAGCTTTTAAAAATGAAGAAGATGCTGACGACCTTTGAAAAACCGATCCTCAATGCTTTGAAATTCGATATGAATAAATCGGAATACGAAGCGTACGCATCAGAAATCGCTTTTTTGAAAAGTGAAATCGATCACCATGTGAAACAGTTAAAAACATGGATGCAGCCAACTAAAGTGAAGACACCACTCACCCATACAGGCTCAAAAAACTTCATTCGAAAAGAGCCCTATGGCACTGTACTGGTGATCGCTCCGTGGAACTACCCCGTCCAACTCGCCCTCGCTCCGGTGATCGGTGCGATTGCGGCAGGAAATACGGTCATCATTAAACCATCTGAACTTACACCGACGGTTTCGTGGGTACTGAAAAAAATGATTGAACAATACTTCCCCCCTCACTTTATTGCCGTGATTGAAGGCGATAAAGAGGTGACACAGAAGCTGCTTGAACAACCGCTTGATTATATTTTCTTCACCGGGAGCGTTCCGGTCGGAAAAATCATTATGGAAAAAGCGAGCAAACAGCTCATCCCTGTGACGCTGGAACTTGGTGGGAAAAGCCCGACGATCGTTCACAAAGATGCAAATATCGATCTTGCCGCCAAACGCATCGTCTGGGGCAAATTCACCAATGCAGGACAAACGTGTATTGCGCCTGATTACCTTTATGTCCACCATGAAGTAAAAGCGGATTTGATCCGTGCCATGAAGAAGTACATTCAGCAGTTTTACGGAGAGAATCCTTTGGACAATGAAGAGTACACCAAAATCGTAAACCAAACGCACTTTGAACGAGTATCTGCTTACCTCGATTCCGGAACGGTCGTCGTCGGTGGTTCTTTGGATGAATCCAAACACAAAATCGCGCCTACCATTCTCGATCAGGTGTCCTGGGAAGATCAAGTCATGAAAGATGAAATTTTCGGGCCTGTGCTGCCAGTCTTGACTTACCATGCACTCGATGAAGCCATTGATAAAATCAACAGCCGTCCAAAGCCTCTTGCCCTGTATTACTTTGGAGAAAACGAAGTCGAACAGCAGCGCATCCTCAACTCGATTTCTTTCGGCGGCGGATGCATCAACGATACCCTTTACCATATCATCAATCCACACCTTCCATTTGGCGGTGTCGGTGAGAGTGGCATGGGCAGCTACCATGGCAAGCGAAGCTTTGATACCTTCACGCACGAGAAAAGCATTACAAAACAAACGACCCGTTTCGATCAGAACTTCCGCTATCCCGGATCCCAGCTCGGCATGGCCGTGCTGAAAAAATTCTTCGGATAGTAAAAAGCGAGCATTGCGCTCGCTTTTTTCACGCGTTCCAGACTTCTTGCGCGCGTTCCAGACTTCTTGCGCGCGTTCCAGACTTCTTGCGCGCGTTCCAGACTTCTTGCGCGCGTTCCAGACTTCTTGCGCGCGTTCCAGACTTCTTGCGCGCGTTCCAGACTTCTTGCGCGCGTTCCAGACTTCTTGCGCGCGAAAAAGGACAGCGGCCGGGCCGCTGTCCTTTTTCTCTAGTCTTGTTGCTTTTTCAATGCTTCCTGTAACGATACATTCTTCAACTTTCGTTTAGATAGCCCGAGAGAGAGCCAATACGTAAGCATGATAACAATGAACCCAATCACGACCATCCACCACGCAACATCTGTCGGCATAAGAAAACCGGTCTCTTGAACGAGTGTGTTCATCGTTTGCTGCAAGCTCAAACTCGCGAGCGGGATTGAAACAAAGTAAGCGATCAGTACGATAGGGGTATACACACTCAAGACAAGTTTAGAGACTTCCTTGTCATGATAGCCCATCACTTTAAACAACGAAATCGAAGGTGAATTTTCCTCAACAATCAAGTTGGTGAGCAAAGTAAGAACAATCACTCCAATTAATACAGCAAACACGGCCATTCCGGCCACAGAAGCTCTAGTTGCGCCTGTCGTCGATTCAAAGCTGTCTATCGCCTTCTGCTTATCTTCTACCATATAAACATTTTCGCTATTTTCCGGAGACTTGTTTTGCCAGGTCCCTGTATAGGCTTCATCAGGGAAACCAAGGAAATCGTTCAATTTCTCGCGAGGAAGATACAGGTTATTCCCAATATACAGGTCGGCTACTGCAGCGACCTCCACCTGCATCGTATCCGAGTTCAAAGAGTTTTCGAGGTTAATTTCATCCCCTTCCCCTATCCCAAGTACGGCAGCTAGAGGAGCACTGATAATCGCTCCTTCTGAAAACTCGGATTGCAGACTTTCCCCTTCCGCACTCAATTGAATAAATTCGTTCTCTTTTTCCATACCGTATGCCGTAATTTTCACGTCTTCATCCACGACACCAAGTTCGTTCATTGTAAAAGGGCTTTGTTCTTCCTCCGTTTCTTCTGTCATCAACGATTGATAGTGGACAGCATAGTCGTATTTCAAAATTTCCTTATACGTCGTTTCTACGAGCTGGTCCATGCTATTAAACGTAATCAATCCAAACAATAATAAAACGGTAGAGAACATTACCCCGATAAAAATATAGACACTTCTCGCTTTGTTTCTCACCAATAACCTCAACCGGAACCTGCGAATAAAACCTCCTTTTTGCAAAAGTGGAAGTTTTTCAAGCCAGGATTTTTTCCCACTGGAGACCTCTTTAGGCCTCAGTAGTGTCAGTGGTTCTGTTCGTAACGTCCGACTGATGACGAAGGTCGTGAGTAAGATCAAAAGCAATAAAGGAAGGACAAATCCTATAACAAGAACAAAAGGATCCCAGTCAAACATGGAGAGGGCCGGTAAGTTAAAGTAGTTTGCATAAAGGTTCGAGAGCGGTACAGAAAGACCTGCACCCGCAGTTAAGCCACCGACGGTTCCTCCCAATCCAATGACCCAGGCATACCCTAAATAATGACGGACCAATTCTTTCTTACGGTAACCAAGGGCCATGAGCGTGCCGATTTCTTTTCTCTGCATTTCCATCCGTCGCTTCATGAGCATCAATACCATGGCAATCGAGAGGGCAAGAATGAACAGTGGTAATGTCGTGGTCATACCTTTGGCGCCTTCGATTTCTGTTTCCACAAAACCGATGCGAGGGTTATCGTCTGAATGGACGAATTGCAAAAGAGCAGTATCTTCACTTACCGCTTCCCTAAACCCATTAGGAACATCTCCATCTCCTGTCCATCCTAGAATTTCCGTCTGTCCATTTGGCCCGGAAAAACTTGTTCGGGAAACGACCGCGATCCCAAATTTTTCAGCATCCGCTAACAAATCTGTCATTTGCTCGATCATATAAATATAATCAGGTAAATAGACGAAGCCTGTAATTTCAAACTCACCATCACCGGTTGTAATGGTATCGCCCAGCTGATACTGATGTTTCTCCGCATACACTTTGGATACAGCCAGTTCTTGATCGCCTGTTGGTGCTTTCCCTTCAGCGATATAAGGGATATTAACAGATTCCGTAGTCGTAAACACACGTAACGTTGAATCATCCACCTCAAAATCAGCATACTTACGTTTCTCTAAAGTCACATTGTACTCATCTTCCCATAAAGAGAGCTGTTCATCTGTAACACTCCCACCAGCTACAAAATGAAAGCTTTCCTGTTTATAGTCCTCCGAAAATGTTTCATTTCTTGATTCCAGTGTCGTGATGGCCATGGATAAGGATACATAAAGCATAACAGCAAGTAAAAGAAGAACGGCCACCCCGGCATATTGAAATTTCTTTTCTTTCAAAGTCCTGTACACAGATTTCTTTAAAATCATGACCATGTCACCTTCTCTGGTTGAACAGGATTTTCGTTTTCATAGGAATCAACAATTTCACCGCTTTTCATTCGGATAACAGAATGAGCCATCTCACCGATTCCCTGGTTATGGGTGATAATTAAAACCGTCGTTCCGTACTGCTCATTGACGAACTTCAACAACTTCAAGATATTTTTCCCTGTCTCTTCATCGAGGGCACCTGTCGGTTCATCACAAAGTAAAATCTGCGGGTTCTTAATCAGTGCTCTCGCAATCGCGACACGCTGCTGTTCACCCCCGCTCAGTTGAGAAGGGAATTTATTTTTCTTATCCCACATTCCTACTTTTTCTAACGTATCTTTCATATCAAGCGGCTGCTGGCTCAATTCCCGCCCCACTTCAACATTTTCTTCGACGGTCAGTGTTGGAATTAAATTATACTGTTGAAAAATGAACCCTACGAAATTCCGTCGGTAATCCGTAAGTTGGCGATCCTTCAATTGATCAAGAACCGTGTCTCCTACTTTGATTGATCCTGAATCGTAACGGTCGATTCCCCCAATAACATTGAGCAGCGTGGATTTCCCTGACCCTGAAGGGCCAAGAATCGTTACGATTTTTTTATCTGGTACTTCTAATGACGCCTGGCGCAGCGCCTGAACTGTCACTTCTCCGCTCTGATACGCTTTATTGACTTGATTTGCGAAGATTGCCATATCATCATCTCCAATTAAAAGTTTTGTAATAAAATACATCATTTATTTCATTTTTAGTGTACCTCAATAAAAAGAGAAGTCAATAACTTTTTGAAATATTTATATGTATATATTTCATTATTTATCATCCTGTTCACTATTTTTATTGCAGATAATGGCTTGTGGAAGACTCGATTTCGAGACTTTTCGGGGTTCGTTTGTCGTGTTGAGCGTCAGGGGTGGCTGGGAAGCTACTCGCTTTCCTGTGGGGGAGTGGCAAGCTTCCTCGGACTTCGTCCTGCGGGATCTCGCCTATCTCCTTTCTCCCACGGGAGTCTCGCAGCTTCCCAACCACCCTTTTCCATGAAGGTGAGAAACGAACTCCTTTACTGTGGGAGGGTGCCTTCCACTATCCTGGTGTTATAAGCATAAAGCGCTCTATAACAAGCTTTTCGTATGCAGAATAGCGTCCTTAGGAGTTCATTCTCCTCCAATTACCATGGGCATAAAAGCTACTTATTCCGGAAGTGGTTTCAAGATACTTTTATGGCAAAAGGGCGGAGGGGAATGGCGAGACTCCTACCTTAAGTGTGCAGGCGCCTCGATCAGCGGCGTATGGACTGGACTGAGCTGGCGGAGATAAAGGAAACACGAAGAACGGAGTGATTCGATGTTGACTTATCGTACAGAAGCGAGGGAAGTCTCACTAGCCGCTAGGCGCCGGAACCGGATAACTAAGAGGAAAAAAGTGCTTGGTGAGACCCCGCAGAGCGAAGCTTGAGGAGGCTCACCGCGCTCCCGCGGAAAGCGAGCCATTCCCCGCAGCCCCCATCCACTCAACAAATGTCTCGAAACTGAGTCTTCCACAAACGGGAGCTTTAACGAAAGAAAACCCAGGCAAGCGCAAGGCTTTGCCTGGGTTCTCTATTAGAAAGATGGAAGGTTGTCCAAGTTGTTGGATTGAATGCCATCTGGTTCACTGCGCAGATGGTCTTCTCCATCTTTGCCTCGAATGAGGTTCACGTGTTCCAGTTCACCACTGTGCGCCATTTCATGTGCTCGCTTATAATCGATCACTTGTCCTGACGACAGTTGCATTTCAACAATGCTACCTTGCCCGTTTTTTCTAACGGCGACAATTCGTTCTGGCATCATTCTCAACCTCCTCAAGAATTATTTTGTCCAAGAACCCAGATAATATGATCATCATTCCTGTGGAGATTATTGTATGTTTTAATAAAAAAGACAGCCAAAGAGGCTGCCTTTTCATCTTACATATCGTGAGAAGATTTTTGTTTTTGACGCGAATGCTGCCTGTTTTTCACTTTATGAGATCCTTGAGCCGGTTCCCCGTATGCTTGTTTCGGCCCTAGTGGTAAGTTCGGTTGTTCTTGCTGTTTTGGTCCCATGCGTCTACCCATCAAAATCCGCCTCCTTGATTATCTGCGTTTACGAGCTGCTTCAGGCCCCTCCAACGCGGTCGCACCCGGATAACTTAGGCGCTGATCACGGTCGGACTCCACTCTGCCGGATTTTTTCAACTTTTTCTCTTGTCGATCTCTACCCATTCTAGAACGCCTCCCTTCTCTTTTAGTATGGAAAAGAAAAGGGAGGCTATGCCTGGGAATCATTTTTTGAAATCGTCGAGAAAATCCTTTTGAAAGCTCGTATTCACCTGAGGGTTCGTAGGATTACTGAGGTTACGGAAAGGGTTTTTGCCGTATTTCTCAGTCAGATCATCAATCGTTTGATACAATTTTTCCTTGCTGGCATATTGTTCAAAATTAAAGAGATCAAGTTGTTGACTGACTTCTGATTTCTCCGCCAGGTCGCTCGCGGTAACGCCTAGCAGACGAACAGGCTGCTGATTCCAGTGGTCATCGAATAATTGCATCGCCACTTGAAAAAGATCTTCAGACGAATGGATGAATTCCTGCAGCTGCCGACTACGAGTCACTGTTTTACGATCATGATAACGAATCGTCAACTGCACATTTCTCGCAAGAACCTTTTTATTTTTCATCCGACCTTCCACTTTATTGGAAAGTCTGCGAATGACCGTTTGTACCTCCGTGTCATCCGTCGTATCCTGGGGAAGCGTTGTTGATGTGCCGATACTTTTAAATTCATGAACAGCCTCAGGGTCAACAGGCCGATCATCCATTCCATTCGCTCTATTTTTTAGTCGCTCTCCATTGATTCCAAGAACACCCTTCAACTCAAGGACAGGGTGTTTGGCTAAATCCCCAATGGTTTCTATGCCGACTTTCCTTAATTTCTCTGCTGTTTTCGACCCGACTCCGTACATTTCTTCTATCGGTAAAGGCCATAATTTTGTTTCAAGATCTCTTTTCCGTAAGATCGTGATTCCCATAGGCTTTTTCATATCAGAAGCCATTTTTGCCAAAAATTTATTTGGAGCTACCCCGATACTGCATGGAAGATCGAGTTCTTCATTAATCCGCTGCTGGATACGTTCGGCTATTTCTGGAGGAGAACCTTGGTCCGCGCAGTCGGTAATATCCATATAACCCTCGTCTATGGAAACCGGCTGAACGAGCGGCGTCACATCAGCTAGAATTTTGAACATCTCTTTGGACGCTGTACGGTACCGTTCAAACGTCGGTCCCATGACAATGAGTTCAGGGCACAACCGTCTAGCCTCTCCTAAAGGCATCGTCGTTTTAACCCCGTACTTGCGGGCTTCATAACTGCTTGTGACAATAATCCCGCGTCTTTCTTCAGGGTTTCCTGCGATGGCAAGCGGCTTTCCTTTTAATGATGGATCAAAGGCTGCTTCCACAGACGCATAGAAACTGTTCATATCGACATGAAAAATGACGCGTCCTTTTTTTGGATACCATTTGGACTGCATAACGTTCTTCCTCCATTGGAACATTTGTTCTCTATTATATCATGATATGCCTCGTTATTGTTCATCTACGCTTCATTTATTGTTTGTCTAATACATAAAACTCATAATCATGTTATTGAACTAACTGGCAGGATTGTGGAAGACTCAGTTTTGAGATGTTTTCGGGGTTCGTTGCCATGTTGAGCGTCAGGAGTGGCTTGGAAGCAACTCGCTTTCCTGTGGGGGAGCGCCGAGCTTCCTCGGACTTCGTCCTGCGGGATCTCGCCTATCTCCTTTCTCCCACGGGAGTCTCGCAGCTTCCCAACCACCCCATTCCATGGATGTGAGAAACGAACCCACATACACAGTAGGAGCATCTTCCAAAACAACAGCTTTCTAGTTGAAAAGGGTTCTAAAGCAAGCTTCAGAATACATGTGTCCAGTTTCAAGAGTGAATCCATTAACTTTTATAAACCTCGAAAGCTGCTTATTTTGGGAGTAGTTTCGAGACACTTATATGGTAAAGGGGCGGAGGGAAACGGTGAGACTCCTATGGGACGTGTGGGACAGGTGAGACCCCGCAGAGCGAAGCTCGAGGAGGCTCACCGCCCGCCCCATGGAAAGCGAACCTTTTCCCGCAGCCCCTAAACGCACACAAAAGTCTCGAAACTGAGTCTTCAAGAAAAGGGAGCTTATGTGGAAGACTGTAATTTAGATCATAAAAAAAGACTCCCTGAAAATTCAGGGAGTCTTGGCTTGTTATTGTGCGACTTCTTCCACGATCGCTGTTACGAACTCTGTGATTTTCTCAAGTTCGCTTACTGGCATGCGCTCGTTGGTTGTATGAATCTCTTCGTAACCTACACTCAAGTTGACTGTAGGTACGCCGTGGCCTGCGATGACGTTGGCATCACTTCCACCGCCACTTGTCAGCAGTTCACTTTCGCGGCCGATGCGTTTCGCAGCAGAACGTGCGACTTCAACGACCTGGTCTCCGGCTTGCTGTTTGTAGCCAGGGTACATGACTTCCACATCGAGTTCGACTTCGCCACCCATTTCCTCCGCTGTTTCTTGGAACGCTCGCTTCATCTTCTCCACTTGCGCTTCCATTTTTTCAGGGTCTAAGGAACGGGCTTCGGCTAGGACTTCTACGTGGTCACAAACGATATTCGTTTTTTGACCACCTTCGAAGCGTCCGATGTTCGCTGTCGTTTCGTCATCGATACGTCCAAGCGGCATTTTAGCAATCGCGCGGGAAGCCAGTGTGATTGCCGAAATTCCTTTTTCAGGGGCAACTCCTGCATGAGCTGTCTTCCCTTTGACGATCGCATTGATTTTTGCCTGGGTAGGAGCAGCTACAATAATATTTCCGACTTGACCATCACTATCGAGTGCATACCCGTATTTCGCTTTGAGCATGGAAGCATCAAGAGCTTTCGCGCCGACAAGGCCGCTTTCTTCTCCTACGGTGATGACGAACTGCAGGTCTCCATGCTCGATATTTTGTTCCTGAAGAGAACGGATCGCTTCAAGAATGGCAGCGACGCCTGCTTTGTCATCCGCTCCAAGGATTGTCGTACCATCTGTTACGATATACCCGTCTTCTACAGAAGGTTTAACGCCGTTCCCTGGGACCACTGTATCCATGTGGGAAGTGAAATAAATCGGCTCTGCGTCCTTTTTAGAACCTTCTAAATTGCAGATCAGGTTGTTTGCCCCGTGACCAGTAATCGAGGCAGCATCATCTTCAAGCACTTCCAAACCTAAGTCCTCGAATTTCTTTTTTAATACTTTAGCGATCTCAGCTTCCTGCGTTGTTTCTGAGTCGATTTGTACCAACTCGAAGAACTCTTCCAGCAAGCGTTCTTTGTTAATGGCTACCATATATGTCTTCCTCCTTCATATGTAAACACATTCCTCTTAGTACGTTAGCGGAACTGGAGGACGGTGTCAATTATAGAGGGATGTTGCCGTGCTTTTTATACGGGCGTTCTTCGTGTTTATTCTTCAGCATATCCAGAGCTTTGATCAGTGTTGACCGTGTTTCTCTTGGATCAATGACATCATCGATCATCCCGAGTCCTGCGGCTACGTATGGATTTGCGAATCGTTCTCTGTATTCATTGATTTTATTTTGCCGCGTTTCTTCTGGTGTATCACTTTCTCTGATTTCTTTGGCAAAAATGATATTTGCCGCGCCTTCAGGACCCATCACGGCAATTTCCGCATTTGGCCAGGCATAGACGAGATCGGCCCCGATCGATTTACTGTTCAAAGCGACATAGGCTCCACCATAAGCCTTTCTCGTAATGACCGTCAGTTTCGGAACGGTGGCTTCGGAATATGCGTATAAAATTTTGGCTCCGTGGCGGATGATTCCCCCATGTTCCTGTTTGATGCCCGGGAAGAATCCGGTCACATCTTCAAATGTAATGAGAGGGATATTAAAAGAATCACACGTACGAATGAAACGGGCAGCTTTATCACTAGAGTCGATATCAAGGCCACCAGCCATATATTTCGGCTGATTACAAACAAGTCCCACGGTCTTCCCTTGCAGACGCGCAAATCCGACGACGATATTTTTAGCAAAGTCCTTATGAATTTCGAAAAAGGAGTCCTCATCAACGAACTCATCGATAACGATCCGTACATCATAAGGACGGATCGGATCGAAAGGAATTTTATCCGTAATGTCAGCTCTGAAGTCATCATCAAACTCCACTTCAACTTCAGGGGTTAGTTCTTCATTGTTTTGCGGCAGGTAACTAACAAGATCCCGGACCGCATCCAGAGCAGAAGCTTCATCAGAGGTTTTCAAGTGAGCATTCCCGCTCAAGGAATTATGAACACCAGCGCCACCAAGGTCCTCTGCAGAAATTTGCTCACCAGTCACTGTTTCAATGACTTTCGGGCCGGTAATAAACATTTGCGATGTTTTTTCTACCATGATGACGAAATCAGTGATTGCTGGAGAATAGACAGCTCCGCCGGCGCAAGGACCCATAATGACCGATATTTGCGGAATGACCCCAGAATAAATGGAGTTGCGGTAAAAGACTTGTCCATACCCATCCAAGGAAGATACACCTTCCTGGATGCGTGCCCCTCCAGAATCGTTCAAGCCAATAAAAGGGGTTCCATTTTTCGCAGCAAGATCCATGACAGCGGCAATCTTTTTCGCATGCATTTCCCCTAAGGCTCCACCGTAAACCGTGAAGTCCTGAGCGAACAAATACACATCACGCCCATGAATTTTACCAAAACCTGTCACGACCCCTTCACCCGGCGCTGACTTGCCGTCCATCCCAAAGGCATCATGACGATGTTCAATAAATGGATTCAGCTCAATGAAAGACTCCTCATCCAACAGGTGTTCGATGCGTTCCCTCGCTGTCCATTTCCCTTTATCATGCTGCTTGTCAATCCGTTCATCTCCGCCTCCTAATTCAACTTGGCGGCGCTTATCATATAATTCATTGATTTTATCAAAAATGTCCATCGTTATTCCTCCTCTCCATGCTGACATAGTTCAAACAGGACACCATTCGCTGCTTTCGGATGCAAAAAGGCGATCCGGCTGTCATGAGCGCCTCGTTTCGGCTGTTCATGTATAAGACGTACGCCTTGTTCTTTATACTGCTCCAAACGTTTTGTGAGATCGTCCACTTCCAATGCGATATGGTGGACACCTTCTCCTTTTTTCGTCAAAAACGATTGGATCGGGGAGTCATCACTCAGAGGCTCTAATAACTCGAACATCGTTTCACCGATTTTAAGAAAAGCCACGCGGACTTGTTCTGATTCCACGACTTCTACAGCTTCAAGCTCTAAGTGAAGGTTATGCTGGTAAAATGGTAAGGCTGCATCAATGCTTTCCACAGCGATTCCGATATGGGCGATGCGTTTCGGTGCTTCTATCGTTTCCTTATTAAGAAGCTGCTTGATATATACAGCGATTGCATCTGTCGGTGACCCGCTGGTAAAGATTTTGTTGACCCCTTTTTCCTCAAGAAAAGGAATATCTTCTGCAGGTATGACACCGCCCCCGACGACTGGAATATCCGATGCTCCCTGCTCTTCCAGTGCTTGGACCACTTTAGGAAACAATGATTTGTGAGCACCGGAAAGAGAGGAAAGTCCGACGACATCCACGTCTTCCTGAATGGCCGCTCTGGCAATTTGCACAGCCGACTGCCGCAGGCCTGTATAGATGACTTCCATTCCATGGTCTCTGAGTGCCTGAGCGATAATTAAAGCTCCTCTGTCATGTCCATCTAACCCTGGTTTCGCTATAAGTACACGTATTGGTTTCATCCTCATCATCCCTTCCTACATTCCGGTATATTCTCCAAATTCCTCTCTTAAAACGTTCGCGATTTCCCCGACTGTGGCATAAACTTTAACCGCCGCCACAATATGAGGCATGACATTCTCCGTTCCTTGCGCCGCTTCCCTAAGATTCTTAAGGCACTGGTCGACAGATTCCTGATCGCGGGAAGATCTCACTTCCTGTGTTTTCTGGATTTGTGCTTGTTCGAGCGCTTCATCCACGCGTAACAAGTCTGCATGTATCTCTTCTTCAAGTTTGTATTCATTCATGCCGACGACGATGTCCTCATTCGATTCGATTCGTTTTTGAGCATCATAAGCAGCTTTATGAATTTCCCGCTGCATATACCCTTCCTCAACGGCCTGGACCGCTCCTCCGAATTCTTTGATGCGATCCAAGTAAGCATTGGCTTCTTTTTCGATCTGATCTGTAAGCGACTCTACGTAGTAAGAACCAGCCAGTGGATCGATTGTGTCCGCCACGCCACTTTCATTGGCTATGATCTGCTGAGTACGTAAAGCAATGCGTGCCGAATCTTCGGTAGGCAGAGCCAGAGCTTCATCACGGGAATTGGTATGCAGGCTTTGCGTTCCTCCCATGACAGCAGCAAGTGCTTGTAATGTGACACGCACAATATTGTTATCCGGCTGCTGAGCCGTCAGCGTACTTCCGCCTGTTTGTGTATGGAAACGGAGCTTCCAGCTTTTCGGGTTTTCTGCTCCATAATGTTCTTTCATGATTTTTGCCCACATGCGGCGAGCTGCCCGGAACTTGGCTGCTTCCTCAAAAAATTGATTGTGAGCATTGAAGAAGAAGGCAAGCCTTGGCGCAAACTGGTCGACTTCGAGTCCAGCTTCAATCGCCGCATCTACATAAGCCATGCCGTTCGCAATCGTAAAGGCGACTTCCTGCACAGCCGTAGAACCTGCTTCCCGGATGTGATAGCCGGAGATGCTGATGGTATTGAATTTCGGTAAATGTTCCTGACAGTACCCGAAAATATCTGTGATCAGCCTCATGGAAGGTTTCGGTGGATAGATATACGTACCTCGAGCGATATATTCTTTCAAAATGTCATTTTGAATCGTCCCTGTCAGTTTTTCAGGAGCCACTCCCTGTTTTTCTCCAACAGCGATGTACATCGCAAGCAGAATACTGGCCGGTGCGTTAATCGTCATTGATGTACTAACTTTATCGAGTGGAATCTGATCGAATAACTGCTCCATGTCCTTCAACGAATCAATGGCGACACCGACTTTCCCTACTTCCCCATCTGCCATCGGATCATCAGAGTCATAACCGATTTGTGTCGGCAGATCGAAAGCGACCGATAAACCGGTCTGCCCTTGTTTCAATAAATAGCGGAATCTTTCATTCGTTTCTTCCGCCGATCCGAATCCTGCATATTGACGCATCGTCCAATAGCGGCTTCGATACATGGTCGGCTGAATCCCTCTTGTATAAGGATATTGGCCTGGAAAGCCGATCTCCTCTATGTAGTCCTCATCCATCTGTTCCGGCGTGTATAATCGTTCGACCGGAATTTCGGAACTTGTATGAAACGCTTTTTTCCGTTCCGGAAAACGCTCCGTCGTTTTTTCTACATCTTTTTCCCATTTTTGCTTCGGGTGTTGGTCACTTGATGATGTGTTCATAAGAAAGGCCTCCTTATTCAGTCCATTCACACTACTAGCATACCAGAAATGAAGCGCTTACCTATCTAAAAATTACTATCATTCACAATTTTATTGTAAATGATTTCACGCCCTTGTCCAATTTCTCTTTTTTAGGTAGAATGTCAGTAGGATTGACTGAGAAGGAGGTTACACACCTTGGCTACAAAAAAACGTTCAAAACGCGAACGCCGTATGAAAGTCGTGATCTATGTCATGATTCTGTCTATGCTTCTATCTAGTGCATTGGCTGGCGCGAGTTTCTTCTTATAATAAATGAATGAAAAAAGCCGAAGAGATGGAACTTCCATCTCTTCGGCTTTCTTAGTTTCTAGAGTTGTTTCTGTAATTGGTTTTCTTCCCAGAAGCGATATAAATCAGGCATTTCCTTTTTACTATCTACAATCAAAACATCCGCCTCAGCAGGAACCATGTCAAATAGAGCCTCGACATCTTTGTTATTCATCCGGATACAACCAGCCGAGACTGATTTACCTATGGAATCCGGCTGATTGGTTCCATGAATGCCATAAATCCTACCGTCTGTCCCTCTGGCATCAAAACCGATCCACCTGCTCCCAAGTGGGTTCTTTGGATCACCGCCCGGAATATCTTTTTTACGATAGTACGGATCTTTGGCTTTCACTTTAACATTGAACTGCCCCTCCGGCGTCAAGTCCTTCGTCTTCCCTATGGCCGCAGGTGCCTTGAAGAGAACTTTGTCGCTTTGGTAGAGCACAACCTCATGGGTCGCTTTGTTTACAATAATAACGGGCTCAGCCGGTGTGTGAGGAGGAAGTAAAGGGTTTAATAAACTGAAAAGTAAAAGGAAGCTGTACAACTTAATCATCCTCTTTTACTAAGAGTTTCCCCTCACGTTCTCCCCCTATACATCACTCTTTTTGAACGATCGCTTAATGATCAGATAGTCCTCTATTTCATTTAATAAGTGGAAAAGGCTCGCTCTTACTTCGAACTCTTCCCGCGTTTCCGGCAGTCGGTCTTCCCGGAAGTCCTCTTTCATCTCTTTTAACATCCTCAAATAGATGACAGCTGTATTCCCGGGATGAACAGCATCGGCTAAATCATCGAAGAACTCAGCCATGCGAATGCCGTGGATGTCTGAAGACGATATACGGCTTACAAGAGGAAGCATACGCTCCAAGAGTTCAAACTGTTTGGTCCGCATATGAAAATAGTGATAAAAATGATTGTGGGAACGCAACAAATGATTTTCTACGTCTCGATAAGAGAGAGATTTGGCTTTTTCCAGAAGATTAGCGGTCTCCGTTAACTCCTTACCTGTCCAATCATTATCTCCATTCCGTAGAAATTGAGCAATTTCTCTCAAAATAATGGAAAAGTTGCTTTCCACCTGCTTTCGATACTGATTCAACTTCTTCTCCAGACTAGGCATATATAAATTCAGCAGTAAGGCTGTTCCAATCCCCACTGTTATTAACACCACTTCATTCCATATAATACTCCAGCCGATATCCCCTGAACCGTAGAGGTGAAGGATGATGACTGAGCTGGTTACGATTCCAGGTGTGATTTTAAACCACACCGTCGCAGGAATAAAGGCAAATAACATCAGTCCGATCGAAATGGGGTTGTATCCCAATAACTCAAAAAAAGCGAATGAAAATCCCATCGCTAATAAACAAGCGGAAAAGCGATGCCACGCACTTAAAAATGAGCGTTTTCTCGTAATTTGGATACAGAGAATGGTCAAGATCCCTGCTGATGCGAAATTCTCCAGCTGAAGCATCTGAGCAATCCATATGGCAAATGGTGTTCCCAATGCTGTTTTAATTGTCCGATATCCTATTTTCAATGCTGTGTTCACCTCCGTTCTTTCTTTATAACACTGACCTAAGAAAATCAAGCGTTTCATTATGTAAGGACCGTGCGTTACGTAAAAAAGGATCTTTGCTTTAAAAACAAAGATCCTGGGCTTATTGTATTCTTATACTTCTTCGCAATACTCTTCAAAACTGCGTTGAAGTTTTCCGATAACTTCCATCGGCTCAAATCCTTCAATGTCGTGACGCTCAACCATCGTCTGGATTTTACCGTCCTTCAAAAGTGCAAAAGATGGAGAGGAAGGCGGGTATCCTTCAAAATATTCGCGAGCACGATCTGTCGCTTCACGATCCTGCCCAGCAAAAACAGTAACAAGTTGATTTGGGCGCTTATCGTAGTGAATCGCATGAGCAGCCGCAGGACGGGCAATACCGCCTGCACAACCACATACAGAGTTGATCATCACAAGGGTTGTACCTTCTTTATTTAGTGCCTGATCGACTTCTTCAGGTGTCGTCAGTTCCGTATATCCTGCTTGTGTAATTTCTTCACGTGCTTTTGAAACAACGTCGTTCATAAAAATATTAAAATCCATTTAACATGGCCCCTTTATAGAAATGCTATGAACATTTTACCAAGATATCTGACATCTTTCAATTGAATTGTCTAATCGTTGATTTCGAGATGCTTGAAAAAGCATAGGAACGTTTGGGAAGGGATCGCTTTCCAAACGCCCCTTACCATATAGGATTCTCGAAATCGCAAAAGTCTTCTATCCATAAGAGTAGTTCCACAGACATTATACCTTCTATAAAAGTTTCGGAACTAATCACCTATGAGAGAAAAAGCCTTGATGAAGAAGATGATAAAAAGCTGTCCTCCATGATAGGGGACAGCTTCTTTGCATTAGTATACAGATGTGTTGTCTTCTGACATTTTCTCTAAGATCTCTTTCACGCGAGCAAGGAAGTTACCGGCCACTAGACCGTCAAGAACCCTGTGGTCTAAGGATAGACATAGGTTGACCATGTCACGCGCTCCGAACATGCCATTCTGATAAACCGGCTTTTTCACAATGGATTCTACTTGTAAAATAGCAGCCTGAGGATGGTTGATGACACCCATGGACTGTACGGAACCAAAAGAGCCTGTGTTATTGACGGTGAAGGTACCGCCTTCCATATCTTTCGATGTCAGCTTGCCTTGACGTGCTTTGTTGGCAAGATCTGTAATGTCTTTTGCGATTCCTTTAATGCTCTTTTCATCAGCATCTTTGATAACAGGAACGAACAATTGGTCGTCTTTAGCCACGGCGATGTTCAAGTTGATGGCTTTGCGCTGAATGATCTTATCTCCTGCCCACATACTGTTCAACTGCGGATATTCTTTCAATGCTTGAGCGACAGCTTTTACAAAGAATGCGAAATAGGTCAGGCTGAAGCCTTCCTGCTGTTTGAACTGGTTTTTCTTAGCATTACGAAGTTCAACCAAATTCGTGACATCTACTTCAACCATCATCCATGCATGTGGAATCTCTGTCTTAGACTTCACCATGTTCGCTGCAATGGCTTTACGGACACCTGTGACAGGAATCTCGATGTCTCCTTCACCGGCTTGTACATTCGGCGTCTGTGGCGAAGAGCCTGGCGTTGGAGCAGCTTTCTGCTCTGCTTGTGCAGGCTGCTCCGCAGGTGCTTCTGCTTTTTCTTCTCCAACTTTTGGAATATCTCCGCTCGCAATGATTTTCTCAATATCTTTACGTGTAATTCTTCCACCGCGACCGGAACCATCGACTTGATTCAAATCAATATCATGTTCCTGTGCAAGCGTCATGACCGCTGGAGAATACCGCTTTTTATTGCCTTTGTCCTGTTTTTTCTCAGGCTTCGTGGAAGCTGCAGATGGTTTTTCTTCAGCGACCGGCGTTTCCTGTGCAGGCGCTTGTTTATTTTCTTCTGATGAAGGCTCTTCGGCAGACCCTGCTCCCTCTACTTCGATGTAGCACATGAGTTCACCGACTTCAATGGTATCTCCTTCAGATGCGACGAGCTCTTTGATCACGCCGGAAAAAGAAGATGGGACTTCTGCGTTCACTTTATCTGTCATGACTTCTGCAATGGGATCATATTTATTCACCTGATCTCCAGGCTGGACAAGCCATGTACTGATCGTTCCTTCTGTGACACTTTCACCAAGCTGAGGCATATTGATTTTTTCTAAACCCACAGGAAATCTCCTCCTTCAATTAAAATTCCGCGAGATCTCTCATCGCTTTTTCTACTTTATCTGGATTCATCATGAAGTGCTTCTCCATCGTCGGAGCATAAGGCATCGAAGGGATGTCTGGACCTGCGAGTCGCTGAACGGGAGCATCCAGGTCGAACAGGCAATTCTCACTGATAATTGCGGACACCTCTGAGATGATTCCACCTTCTTTATTGTCCTCAGTTACAAGCAGGACTTTACCCGTTTTGGATGCAGCTTCGATGATTCCTTCTTTATCCAGAGGATACACTGTACGCAAATCGAGAATATGTGCATCAATGCCCTCTTCAGCCAACTTCTCTGCTGCTTGCAAGGCAAAATGGACGCATAGGCCGTAGGTAATAACCGTAATGTCCGAACCTTCGCGCTTTACGTCTGCTTTACCGATGGGAAGGGTATAATCCTCATCCGGCACTTCGCCTTTAATGAGACGGTAGGCACGTTTATGTTCAAAGAAAAGGACCGGATCATTGTCACGGATCGACGCTTTTAACAAACCTTTAACATCATAAGGCGTCGATGGCATCACAATTTTCAATCCGGGCTGATTCGCGAAAACCGCTTCAACGGACTGGGAATGGTAAAGGGCTCCGTGGACACCGCCGCCATAAGGGGCGCGGATTGTAATCGGAGCACTCCAGTCGTTATTGGAACGGTATCGGATTTTAGCGGCTTCTGAAATAATCTGGTTGACCGCCGGCATGATAAAGTCAGCGAACTGCATCTCAGCTACTGGACGCATGCCATACATAGCTGCACCGATTCCAACACCAGCGATTGCGGATTCAGCTAGTGGTGTATCAAGAACTCTGTCTTCACCAAATTCATCATAAAGACCGTCAGTCGCGCGGAATACGCCTCCACGTTTTCCAACATCTTCACCAAGGACGAACACTTTTTCATCCCGCTTCATTTCTTCTTTCAAAGCTTGAGTGACGGCTTGAATATAAGATATAACTGCCATTATTGCTCCCCCTCCTTACTCTTCGTACACATATTTCATTGCTGATTCCGCTTCCGCATAAGCCGCATTCTCGGCATAGTCAGTCGCTTCATTGACGATTTCACTGATTTCGTCATTCATTTCCTTTTCCTTCTCATCTGTCAGAACACCTGTGTCACGCAAATACTGAGCGAAAGTGACGATCGAATCCTTTTTCTTCGCTTCATCCACTTCTTCTCGCTCCCGGTACGTACGGTCATCATCATCACTGGAGTGGGGAGTGAGGCGGTAGGATACAGTCTCAATCAGTGTTGGTCCTTCTCCTTTACGCCCACGATCCGCTGCCTCTTTCACCGCTTCATAAACAGCTAACGGATCATTACCGTCCACTGTGAAACCAGGCATGCCATAACCGATAGCACGGTCAGAAACTTTTTCACAGGCCAACTGTTTCGATACTGGAACAGAAATGGCATATTTATTGTTTTCGACCATAAAAATAACGGGAAGTTTGTGTACACCTGCAAAGTTCGCACCTTCGTGGAAATCTCCCTGGTTGGAAGAACCTTCACCGAATGTTACGAGAGAAACAAAGTCTTTCTTCTCCATCTTCCCAGCCAGAGCGATTCCCACTGCATGTGGCACTTGTGTAGTAACGGGTGAAGAACCGGTAACAATTCGGTTTTTCTTTTGACCGAAGTGACCCGGCATTTGGCGTCCGCCCGAGTTTGGATCTTCTGCTTTAGCAAAACCGGAGAGCATTAAGTCCTGAGCGGTCATGCCGAATGACAGAACGACACCCATATCACGGTAGTAAGGCAGAGCATAATCTTTTTCTCGATCAAGAGCATAGGAAGCCCCTACTTGGGCAGCTTCCTGACCTTGACAGGAGATGACGAATGGGATTTTACCTGCGCGGTTTAGCAACCACATTCGTTCATCGATTCTTCTTGCTAACAACATCGTGCGAAACATGTCCAACACTTGATCATCACTTAAGCCTAAAGCTTTATGGCGATTTTCAGCCATGAGGATCCCTCCTTCAGTTTTATCCATGGATTTGGTTGCCGTCGACGGCCATAGCCGCTTCCCCGATCGCTTCCGAGAGCGTTGGGTGTGGGTGAATCGTTTCAGCGATTTCCCATGGGGTCGCATCAAGAACTTGAGCCAGAGCTGCTTCTGAAATCATGTCCGTTACATGTGGCCCGATCATATGCACGCCTAATAGATCATCGCTTTCTTTATCTGCTACGATCTTAACGAAACCATCTGTTTCTCCATGAACGAGTGCTTTCCCGATCGCTTGGAATGGGAACTTGCCTACTTTCACATCAAACCCTTTTTCTTTTGCCGCTTTTTCCGTCAAACCGACACTTGAAACTTCAGGATTGGAGTATATACAGGATGGCACTTGATCCTGGTTCATCGGATGTGGATTTTGGTCAGCCATATGTTCAACAGCGATCATCCCTTCATGAGAAGCTACGTGGGCCAGCTGCATGCCTCCGATAACATCACCGATTGCGTAAATGTGGCTTTCCTTCGTCTGATAAACATCATTCGTTTGAATAATCCCGTTTTCGACTTGAATATCTGTGTTTTCAAGACCGATATTGTCGACGTTCGCTGATCTACCGACAGAAACCAACATGCGTTCCGCTTCGTAAGTAACCGTCTCGCCGTTCACTTCTGCATCAACTTTTACACCACTTTCTTTCTCGATCGTATCAGGAAGAACCTTGGCGCTCGTAACAATATCGACGCCTTTCTTTTTCATCTGCTTCAACATTTCCCTGGAAATATCTTCGTCTTCTGTAGGAAGAATGTGTGGCAAATATTCAAGAACCGTCACTTTCACACCGAAGTCTGCAAGCATAGATGCCCATTCGATTCCAATGACCCCTCCACCGACGATGATGATCGATTCTGGTAGTTCTTCCATATGAAGAGCTTCATCAGAACTCATGACAACTTCACCATCGATTTCAAGTCCCGGCAATGATTTAGGACGGGAACCTGTCGCCACTAACACATTTTTAGGGATCAACATTTCGTTTTCTTCCCCATTGTTCATCTCCACAGAAATCGTTCCAGCTGTCGGTGAAAAAATGGAAGGACCTAAAATCCGGCCAAAACCTTCAAAGACATCGATTTTCCCTTTTTTCATCAATCCTTGAACACCTTTATGTAGTGTGTCTACAATCGATTGTTTCCGTTCTTGGACTTTCGTGAAATTCAAGGTTGGGTTTTCTGTTGAAATACCATACCGATCGGCTTCTTTCGTCTGTTTAAATACTTCAGCACTTCGAAGCAAAGCTTTCGAAGGGATGCACCCTCTGTGTAAGCATGTCCCACCAAGTTCTCTTTTTTCTACAATCGCTGTTTTCAGGCCTAATTTTGAAGCTCGGATGGCGGCCACGTAACCGCCTGTGCCACCTCCGAGAATGACCAAATCGTATTCTTGTGCCACCTTGGACTCTCCTTCCTATTCTTGAAAGTTAGGATATTGTTTTGGAACTTCTTCTTTATTGAGGACACGTAACGTCCCCTCATTCAATGCTTCCAGCTCATTTTCACCAGGATAGACGAGGACATCTGCAATCCAATGGACACGTTTTGAAATTTCTTCTACGAACGCTTTTCCATAAGCAAGACCACCTGTGAGCGCAATCGCATCCACTTTGCCTTCCATCACGGCACTCATACTTCCGATTTCTTTGGCAATTTGGTAAGCCATAGCTTCAAAGACAACTTTTGCTTTTCGGTCACCATTAGCAACCATCTCTTCGACTTCACGGGCATCGTTTGTATCCAAGTAAGCCATAAGGCCCCCTTGCCCTACCAACTTCTTCATCACTTCATCGCGATAATATTGGCCGGAGAAGCATAAGGAAACAAGGTCACCAGCAGGAACGGTACCTGCCCGCTCTGGTGAAAACGGTCCGTCTCCATGTAAACCATTGTTGACGTCAATGACTCGGCCGCCAACGTGGGCACCCACTGTAATTCCACCGCCCATATGAGTGACGATCAAGCGGGCATCCTTATAGGACAGATGGAGATCTGCTGCCGCTCTTCTCGCGACAGCTTTCTGATTCAAGGCATGGAAAATACTTTTTCTTGGTATTTCAGGTACACCAGAAACACGGGCTAATTCATGGAGTTCGTCCACCACGACCGGGTCGACGATATAAGCACCAATGTTCAACCCTTGAGCAATTTCATTGGCAATGATCCCACCAAGATTTGACGCATGTTCTCCATTGTATCCATTTTTCAAATCTTCAAGCATTGCCTCATTAACCTCATATGTCCCACCTTCGATTGGACGCAGCAATCCGCCTCTCCCGCACACGGCACTCAATTTGCTGATGTTGATGCCTTCACGGTCAAGCTCGTCGAGAATGACACGTTTACGGAATTCATATTGATCAATGATTCGCTTGTATGAACTGATTTCCTCCGCCGTATGACGGATGGTTTTTTCAAAAACGACTTCCTGATCATCAAAGACTCCGATCTTCGTAGATGTGGAGCCTGGGTTGATGACCAGAATACGATGTGTTTGCAATTACGAAACCCCCGTTAACCGTTCTGTCTTCTGCTTAAGATGTGTTGACCATTTTGAAGGAACTGACTGCGGGACCTGCGCATACGTTCAATCCGTTCTTCTGCCATACGGTCTGCAGCTACATATGTTGGAATATTATCACGGCGTGAAATTTCAAATACGCGTGATACGTTGTCATAAATCGTTTCTACGCGCTTCATCGCACGATCTTTATTATATCCGTGAAGCTCATCTGCTACGTTGATGACGCCTCCAGCATTGATTACATAGTCCGGCGTATAGACAATGCCTTTTTCATGGAGAATATCGCCATGTTTCGTTTCTTTCAACTGGTTATTCGCCGCACCAGCAACGACTTTCGCTTTTAGTTGAGGAATTGTTTCATCATTAATCGTTGCACCAAGAGCACAAGGAGCGTAAATGTCACAATCCACACTGTAGATATCGTCAGGATCAACCGCTTTTGCACCAAATTCTTCTACGGCACGCTGAACCGCTTCTTTGTTGATATCTGTAACAACAAGATTGGCTCCTTCTTCGTGAAGATGACGACAAAGGGTAAAGGCCACATTCCCGACCCCCTGGACAGCTACCGTCTTCCCTTCTAAGGAATCCGTGCCGAATCCTTCTTTCGCCGCCGCTTTCATACCACGGTACACTCCGTATGCAGTCACTGGTGACGGGTTTCCTGAAGAGCCGAATGCAGGGGAGATTCCTGTCACATAATCCGTTTCCTCATGGATCAGATCCATGTCCTGAACGGTTGTGCCTACATCTTCTGCAGTAATGTAGCGACCATTCAGACCTTGGATATAACGACCGAAAGCACGGAACATCTCTTCATTTTTATCTTTTTTAGGGTCACCGATGATAACCGTTTTTCCTCCACCAAGGTTGAGGCCGGCTGCAGCATTTTTGTATGTCATTCCTTTTGCCAGACGCAGGGCATCTTCCACTGCATCGTCTTCAGAAGCGTATGTCCACATACGTGTGCCTCCGAGAGCAGGTCCAAGCGTTGTATCATGAATGGCGATGATTGCCTTTAGACCTGATTGTTCATCTTGACAGAATAACAATTGCTCGTAATCATATTCTTGCATATAGCTGAAAATTTTCATTGTGAATCCTCCTATTGTTGACTGGCTCGTAAAGCTAAAGCCAGTGAATAAATTTTACTTTGAGCATCATCCGCTCGAGAAGTCAATACGATCGGAGCTTTAGCGCCGCTGATCACGCCCGCCACTTTTCCATTGGCGAAATATATGAATGACTTGTACAAGGCATTGGCCACTTCAATGGATGGCACAACAAGTATGTCCGCCTGCCCCGCTACTTCTGATACAATTCCTTTTTGTTCTGCTGCTTTTGGATCAACCGCATTGTCAAAGGCAAGAGGACCATCCACGATA
Organism: Halobacillus trueperi; assembly: GCF_003386945.1. Taxonomy (NCBI): domain Bacteria; kingdom Bacillati; phylum Bacillota; class Bacilli; order Caryophanales; family Bacillaceae; genus Halobacillus; species Halobacillus trueperi. Next base: position 142,237 of record NZ_QUAE01000002.1, read on the forward strand.
CAGCCCTTCAGTTGCCCGCGCCTGTTCATTTGCGTAAGCATCGCAGCATCTTGAGTGGCTGTCATGGAAGGGTTCACTACTTCTACTGCTGCCAGCGGAGCTACCTTCGGGTTCTTCCAGCCTGCCCGTGTAGCTACTTCCACGGCATTATTGATGATTTGAGCTTTTTCCTCCAGACTTGGCGCAATATTCATCGCTGCGTCTGTGAGGTAAATCAGTTTATCCCTGCCTGGAATTTCAAACAAAGCCACGTGGGACAGTACCGAACCTTTCCTGAGCCCGTATTCTTTATCCAGGACTGCTTTCAATAAAGATTTTGTATCGATATGGCCTTTCATGACAACATGAGCTTCACCGGAGTGGACGGCTTTCACAGCGACTTGTGCACTATCCTTTTCACTTGCATGAATCACTTCAATGCCTTCCTGTGATAAATCCAACCCAACAGCTTTTGACTTGTTTTCAATCTCTGTTTGATCTCCTACAAGAAAGAAATCAGCCAGGTTGGATGCCCGGGCCATTTTAACTGCTTTCAATACTTCATCATCTGCCGCTTGAGCAACAGAGACCGTTTTCAGTGAACGACGGTCAATTTGATCGACTAGTTCATCTAACTTTTTCATGCGTCACCTCTTCCCCTCTTCTATACATGCAATATTCATGCCAACTTCTATAAACACCAGAATAGGTTCACCTGGAGGTTTGCACCTCTGCAAAAGTCTGCACTATGAAAAATTTTGCATGCTGTTTTTGTCTAGTTGATATTTTTCTAATTTATAATATAAATTCCGAATGGAGATACCTAAAGCTTTGGCTGTCTTCGTTTTATTAAAATCATGAGACCGGTAAGCGTCGGCAAGCAAACTCTTTTCATATTCATCTACAGCCTGCTGCAAGGTTTCTCCCAGCCATGGCGCATTTTCAGTAGGTCGGCCTGATTCCGTCGTCGCCTTTTTCAGCCGAGGAAGGTGCTCCACCTTTATCGTATCTTCCATATTCTCCATATAAATCATCGCTCGGCCGATAATGTTTTCTAACTCTCTTACATTTCCCGGCCAATCATATTCTTTCAACATACGAAAAGCCTCCTCATCGACTGAGGTTACATGCCTTCCATAGTCTTCATTCAGCTTTTGAATCAAATGGTCGGTCAAAAGCTGGACATCTTCGATTCTTTCACGAAGGGGAGGAATGTAAATCGGAAGCCGGTTCAGACGATAATAAAGATCTTCACGGAAATTCTTGTTCATAATCGCTTTCTCCAAATTGACATTGGTGGCAGCAATTACGCGGACATCCACATGGACAGGCTTCGTACCTCCGACCCTGATGATTTCATTCTCTTGTAGCACCCGCAGCAATTTTGCCTGCATCGGCAATGTCAGTTCACCGATTTCATCAAGAAAAATACTTCCGTGGTTTGCTTCTTCAAACAGCCCTTTCTTACCGCCTCGTTTCGCTCCTGAAAAAGCACCATCTTCGTATCCAAACAATTCGCTTTCCAGTAAGGATTCAGCTATGGCCGCACAATTGACACGGATAAACTTATTATGGCGCCGCTTGCTCTCGTTATGAATCGCATGGGCGAAAAGTTCTTTCCCGGTTCCCGATTCCCCTCTCAACAAGACGGAAGCAGGCGTGCGCGCACCGACTTTCGCTTGTTCCAGAGCCAAGGTCATTTCCTGGGAATCTCCGATGATATCATCAAACGTGTACTTCGCTTCCAAGCTGCGAATGATTTGTCTCGCTCTTTTAAGTTCACTCGTCAACGCTTGAATTTCCGAAACGTCATGAAGGACCCCGACACTCCCCTTCAACTTTCCATCCACGATAACAGGGGCGACATTAACGAGGACATCTTTTTTCGAAGGTCCTACCTTCATACGCACCCCCCGGACAGGCCTTCTTGTGCGAAGGACTTTCATGTGCATACTTTCTCCTTCAGATATATCGACCGTTGCGGGCTTTCCAACGATTTCTTCTTCAGAGAGTCCGGTAATCCTCGTATATGCAGGATTAATCATTAAACCGCTTCCATTTTCATCGACAACCGAAATCGCCTCATCCGAAGAATGAATGATGGCCTCAAGCATCGTTTTCACTTCTTTAAGATCTGTGATTTCCTCAGCAAGATTGACTACTTCCGTAATATCTTTGAAAACAGCAAAAGCACCGATCACCCTTTGATTTTGCCCGATCATCGGAATTCTTGTGGTCACCACTTTCTTCCCGTTTCCTAAGGCAAGCTTCTGATTCACTTCTTCTTCGCGGGAGGCGAGGACTTGAGGAAGCCTCGAATCCGGAATGATTTCATTTATGGGTTCTCCAATCATAGATGACCGCCCCATACCTACAATGCGCTCCGCACTTCGGTTGATAAATGAAACTTTCCCTTCCTCATCTATAACAATCATCCCATCATGAATACTGTTCAAAATCAGGTGCTGATTTTCCGTCTGCTGTTTCAATTTTTGCACAAGCGATTCCTTTTCTTCCAATAATTCTGCGGTCACATAAGCTACCGAGCCTGGAATGACAACCGTCGAGCGTTTTCTGGTTTCACGGATTTCATTAAACACATGTTCTTCCCCTGTGGCTTCGATCACGATATCAATTTCTCTATGTATCCAATCCTGCCAGCGGCGGTCTGTAGAAATCCCGTAACTCTCAGCAAGCGCTATCCCCGGGGCATTTGGGTCGATGTCCGTAACCGCAATCACTAACATACGGTCCATTTTCTTCAACAATTTCAACAGGGCAGTTCCACCTTTCCCTGCTCCGACAATCAACACACGTTTCATTTCACCACACCCTGCAACTTTTTGCGTAACTTTATCGTACCCTAATCTGCATGTTTTAGCAAGTACGTCTATAGTTCCAACCTGCCCTGCCATTTGATATACTTATTCATGGATTGAATTAAAGGAGTTACGAGTATGCGATTAATTGCTTTACTTTTATTAGTCACCCCCGGTGTGATCGCCGTTTATGGAATAAAATTGATTCGAGATGCTCTTTTCGGAGAATTTCACACCATCTTTTTTCACATTGCCATCCAGGGGCTTGTTGGCATTCTATTTGTAGTTGGAGGATTGGCCTTCATTGGTGGCTTTATCCTCCACAGGGACAGAAAGCGCAACTTGACCAAAGGACGGTTCAAACAAAAGGATTAGGCCATAGGTGAAAACAACAACTATGATGAAGGAGTTTTGCTCTGTGACAGAGTTTGAAATGTTTAGAAAGCAATATCCTTTCGATTTGCTTTCTGAGGAAGAGTTTGAAGAAGTGTTTGGTAAAGCCATGGTCAGAGAATTTTCAAAAAACGAATTCATCATCCATGAAGACCAGGAAGATGATACGATCGATATCCACTTCATGGTCTCCGGGCTTGCTAAAAACATCATGCACCGGTCGAACGGCCGGCAATTATCGGTAAGGTTCTATTACCCCGGAGACCTGGTAGGTGTGATGATCCTCCTCACAAGTGGTGAAATGCGCTTTTCTGTTCAGGCTTTAGAACCAATCAAAACCATTTGTTTTGAACGTGAATCCTTCTTGAAAGTGATGTCAAACAACAATCACTTTTCGAAAGTCGTGATGGATGGCATCAGCCACTTGATGAAAAGCTTATACGATGAAGTAAAATATAAGAGCTCTACGACAGATGAACAGGATGATCGTGAACTTTACAAAAAACGTGCAGACGCTTATATGGAACCGCCTACGTTCATACACCCTGAAGCCTCGATCGAAAAAGCTGCCCGTATGTTGCAACAGCAAAAGATTGAAGCTCTGATTGTAAGCGATGATCAGCAATCTATGCTCGGAATGATTGGATATGGGGAAATACTGAGAGCTTACTTTGAGAACGATCACAAAAATCCAGTCAAAGCATATATGGCTGAAGAGGCCTATGAAATTAATGAGCAGGAATTTATCTATGATGCTTTGAGTTACTTGAAGCACCATCCTACAGAAATCATCCCTGTTCTTCATAAGGACAAGGTCGTCGGAATTTTAAGACAGTCCTCGTTTTTCACAATTAAAAATTCCGTTTACTTCGACCTGACTTATAAAATTTCAAATGCTATTACTATTGAAGAAATCAAACCGTTGTCACCGATTCATAATGAACGCTTCCAAAAATTCGTGGCGAGCTTGATTAAAGATCATATGTTCGCTTATGACATCGCGGAATTGATGACGAACTACAACGATCGTATTCACAAACAAGTCGTGCAAATTGCCGAAGACGAAATGATCCGTGAAGGGTATGGAGCTCCACCGATCAATTACTGTTTCCTGGTCATGGGCAGTGAAGGACGGAAAGAACAGGCCTTTTCCACCGACCAGGATAATGCCATCATCCTTGCCGATTATGACAACAGTAAGCATAAAGCGAAAATCGAAAAATATTTCGAAATCTTCACCAATAAAATCAATGATATGTTGAACGAATGTGGTTTTCCTTACTGTACAGGCGGCATTATGGCCAAGGAACCGAAATGGCGTCAGCAGATGAGCGATTGGCATGGGAGTATCGATCAGTGGATCAACAAAATGGATGCAGAAGAAATCCGGGATTTCACCATTTTCATGGACTTCCGTCCGATTACTGGCGATTATTCCCTTGCTTATGATCTAAAGAAATATGTAACAAAACGTGTTCAGAAATCATTGAATCTGCATCAGTTGCTTATGAAAGATACACTTCGGTTCCGTGTCCCTGTCCAGCCATTCGGAAGAATTTCAGGAATCGGAAAAAAACGAACGCTCAACTTGAAAAAGTCAGCGATTATGCAAATTGTCAATGCGATCCGTATTTACAGTATGAAATATGGAATCGAAGAGATTAATACCGTAAATAGGCTTGAAGCACTAGCTGAACAAGAACGTTTCCACCCCCGGGATGTGGAAAACGCGAAAACAGCCTTACACCGTCTCATGTTGTTTCGGTTGAAAGCCAACCTTCAACAGTTGGATGACGAAGAACCATTAAGCAATGATTTAAAACTTGGACCTATGAAAAAAGAGGAACGTCGATCACTTAGAGAAGCGCTCATTATCGCCAAACGCCTTCAGCAGGTGCTGGAATTGAGCTATAACCGAAATCGGGTGGTCTAATGCTTCCAGTTGACTTACAAATTATTAAGTATTTGCTTTTTGAGAAACCGATGTACTATTTCAAGATTAAACCTTATTTGAAATGGCACACATACCATGAATTAGAAAAGCAGCTGACCATTTTCAATAAGAAGGAAAGTTTTCACCAGAAGCAATTAAAGGACTTGGACTTTACCATCTTTGACCTTGAGACAACCGGATTCTTACCAGAGATCGGACATGAGATCATATCCATAGGTGCAATAAGGCTCCAAGGTCTGCATGCCTGCCGAATGGAGAAGTTCCATCAGGTGATCCGACCCATTCGCCCTGTCAACAAACAGACGCTGCGTTTAACAGGATTATCCCGGGACCGCCTCAATAATGCCAGCCCTTTCATTGAAGGTTTTCAAAATTTCATGGATTTCAGTGAAGGATCTGTTCTTGTAGCCCACCCCGCAAAATTTGATATGCGGTTCTTAAAGGCCATGTTAAAAAGGTGGAAGCTTCCTGATTATGAACCACACGTGATCGACTCTCAGCTTATGGCGCAGTGGCTCCTGCCGAATGTAAGGCACCAGCTTGACCCTTTGCTAAAGTATGTAGGCATTGATAAAAGGGAACGACACCACGCATTGAATGATGCCATTATGACGGCAGAGCTATTTCGATATTTGCTTTCAAAAACGATTGACTATGACGTTCACACATTAGAACAATTGAATGAAGTGTTATCTCAACAGAAAAAAACGAAGCAGTGAGGATCACTGCTTCGTTTTTCTGTCTTTTCACAAACGCTTCCGATTGCGGGATACTCAGTTTCGAGACTTTTTTGATTAGCTGGGGGCTACGGGGAATGGCTCGCTTTCCGCGGGAGCGCGGTAAGCGAGCCATTCCCCGTAGCCCCTTTGCCATATACGTATCTCGAAACAACTTCTGGAATAAGTTGTTTTACTCACAAGGAAAGTGGAGCAATTTGAGCTTCCAGCCTGCTATTCTGGAAGAAAAAGCTTGCTATAGAGCGCTTTATTACTATAGTCCTGGAATTGTGAAAAACACTCACCCTCGGCAAAGGGGTTCGTTTTACACATACATCGAATGGGGTGGTTGGGAAGCTGCGAGACTCCCGTGGGAGAAGGAGATAGGCGAGATCCCGCAGGACGGAGTCCGAGGAAGCTCGGCGCTCCCCCACTGGAAAGCGAGTAGCTTCCCAACCACCCCTGACGCACAACACGGCATACGAACCCTCAAACATGTGGAAATCGAGTCTTACACAATCCTGCCATATACTATAATAATTTCCCTCACCATTAAAAGTTAATAGGGCTATTCGAAGAACGTTCGATACAGAGATTGGACGGCTTTGCCTAAACCTGCGGACTTGACACCGAACATCATTGAAACTTCAGATGACCCCTGGTTAATCATTTCAATATTGACCTCTGCCTCGCGGAAAGCTGCTGCTGCGCGGCTGGCGATACCGATCGTCTGGTTCATTCCTTCCCCTACGATCATAATCATGGCCATTTCCCTTTCGATCAAGACCGTATCCACTTCTAACTCTTCTTTAATCCGCCTCACGACCTTTTCCTCTTTTTCAGGTGGAAGATGATGTTCACGAATGACAACGGACATGTCATCGATTCCAGACGGAGCATGTTCGAAGGATACTTCTTCATCTTCTAAAATTTGAAGTAACCTACGACCGAAGCCGATCTCACGGTTCATTAAGTATTTACTCACATATAAGTTCAAAAATCCGTCATCACTTGCAATACCAACAACGTGACTTTCCCTTTCAGGTAGATCAGCCACAATCATCGTACCAGGTGCCGCAGGATTGTTGGTATTTTTGATGCATACAGGAATCTTTTCTTTAAATGCAGGAATAAGAGCTTCGTCATGAAAGACTGAAAAACCTGCATAGGAAAGCTCACGCATCTCACGATATGTTAAGGAGGTCAACTGTTTGGGTTGATCTACGTACATGGGATTAACGCAATAGACGGAATCGACATCGGTGAAGTTTTCATACAAATCCGCCTTTAATCCTGCCGCAACAATCGACCCGGTAATATCTGATCCTCCACGGGAGAATGTTACTAATTCACCTTCAGGCGTATAGCCAAAAAATCCAGGAATAACAAGGATTTCATTACGATGTCTCAAGCTATACAATTTCTCAAAACTTTCTTCTAAAACCAATGCTCCACCAGGTTGGTCTCGCACGAGAATTCCCGCCTCTTTTGGATTTACATAAGATGCATCAGACCCTGCCTTCTGCAAATAAGCACTTAAAATATGAGCAGAGCCATCTTCTCCACAAGCTTTCAAGGCATCAAGAGCATGCTCAGATCCATCTTTCACCAATTCGATCGCTTCATCGATTTTATCTCTTACTTGTTCCGCAACATGTAAGGAGAGATCGAGCTCTTCTGTCATCGATTGAAAGCGATCGATAATTTTTTTATAAACGGACTCATCCATTTGGTGCATTTGAATGGATGTCCCTAGAGCAATGAGGAGATCCGTCACTTTTTCATCTTCGCTATGACGTTTTCCTGGAGCGGACACGACAACTACGCGTCGGTCTTCATCTAAATCAATAATGTTTTTCACTTTTTTTAATTGTCCGGCATCTGCAAGAGAACTGCCTCCGAATTTTACGACTTTCATTTATACAACACCCCATTAGTGAACGAAAGTAATTAATAATTAAGAATTGTATCACAAAAGAGGTGTACAATTGAACAAATTTTAGAAAAAAAAAAAACGAACAGCGAAATTTGACGGAAACATGGGAATTTTTACATTTATTCTATAAATTTGTTACATCTTTTGGCATTTTCAGATATGATGGATGATAAGAGGAAGGGTGGTTCTATGGTTTTAAAAAGGGATGGATTTGGTGGATCCAGGTATTATCCCGAAAATAGTGAATTATCCATACTATGTACATACGAGGATCAAGGAAACACCTTTGTAATCATTCAATACCTGGACCTCCCTTTCAGTTACCGGTTGATCAACAGAGACGGATTATTTTTATTAGAGGAAGAGCTCTCTAATTTTTTGTACAACCAAATTGATGAAATTGACGAAGGCATATATGAAGATATTAACCTTGCCAAAGAAATTACTGAATTGATGACAACATAAAAATAAAAGCACGAAAGATGTTTTTACATCTCTCGTGCTTTTTCTTTTAACTAGCTTTATGTTCTAAACGCAAGCGGTCCGCCACCATGGCGATGAACTCACTGTTTGTCGGTTTTGCTTTCGTGTTGGAGATCGTGTATCCAAACAGGGAGGAAATGGCATCGATATTTCCTCGATTCCAGGCGACTTCAATCGCATGCCTGATGGCACGCTCCACTCGGGATGCCGTCGTGTTATATTTTGTTGCAATATCAGGATAAAGGACTTTTGTAATCGAGCCTAGAAGTTCAAGATCATGGTAGACCATCGTAATGGCTTCCCTTAAGTACTGATAACCTTTAATGTGTGCAGGTACTCCCACTTCATGGATAATGTGAGTAATACTTGTATCAAGATCAGGTTTTCTCGATTTGGTTGATGTGTAACTGTTCCCTAATGCACGATTGATCGGGTCACCCGCATGTTTAATTTGACGTACTTGCTCACCAAGATGGTCGAGGTCGAATGGTTTCATCATAAAGTAAGCTGCCCCAAGTTCAACCGCTTTCTTCGTGACTTCTTCCTGACCGAACGCCGTCAGCATAATGACTTCCGGATGCTTGTCCATGTCTTTCAATTTGTTCAAGACAGCAAGACCGTCTAAATGCGGCATGATGATATCCAGAATCAACACATCTGGTTTCTTCTCCTCAACCATTTGAAGACAATCTTTTCCATTATAAGACGTACCAACGACATCGATATCTGATGCATCCTCAAAATATTCCTCAAGTAGCTTTACAAGCTCACGGTTATCATCAGCCAAACAGACTCGAATCTTTTCCATTTATTTTTCCTCCTTACAAAATAGTCCTTCTTTTTTCCGTAATACACATATTCGACACCCAGGAATTTAACCCTCTTTTATTATAACAAAAAAATTTCAATATTTGAGATTATCTTGAAAATGCTTTAAAATACTCACGCATTCGCACAAATTCGACATTCACTTGTATCATTTGTCGAAATTTGTCGATTAAATAGTAATGGATTACATAAAAAAAAGAAGAGCCGTAGGAAGGCTCTTCTAACTTGCTTTTTGTTTCTTGATATTATCTTCGTATAATTCTATTCCGGCCTCTTGTAGCATCCATTCAATGTGTACACCATACCCGCTTGTCGGGTCATTGACGAACACATGAGTGACTGCACCAATGATTTTTCCATTTTGAATGATTGGGCTTCCACTCATTCCCTGAACAATACCACCTGTTTTATCAAGTAGTTCAGGGTCTGTGATTTTGACAATCATTCCTTTTGTTACCGCCGATTTTTTCGGCATGTTACTGACGATTTCTACATCAAAGGTCTGCATTTCTTCACCATCTAACACAGTCATGATCTGTGCAGGTCCTTCTTCGACTTCTTCTGCAAATCCGACAGGGACTCCTTTAGGATACGTCTCATTCTTCATATCCCCATCCAATTCCCCAAAAATGCCGAATGGTGTGTTTTTGGTAATCGTTCCTAAACGATCATCTCGTAAAGAAAATTTTGCTTTTTTCTCTCCAGGAATTCCCTGGCTTCCTTTTTCAATAGATGTTACGTGGGAACGAACAATCGTCCCTTCATGAATTTCGATTGGTTTCTTCGTATCCATATCGGAAATCACATGGCCAAGTGCGCCATATTTCTTTGTTTCTGGATCATAAAACGTCATCGTCCCAATACCAGCAGCTGAATCACGGATATAGAGACCAATTTGATATTCCTTCTCCTGGGCGTTAAAAACAGGGGTTAATGAGGTGGAAATTATCTCTTTCCCTCGCTTGATCTTTAGTTCAATGGGTTTCTCCGCTTCGCCGGACTCTTTGACGATGGAGGACAGCTTTTCCATACTATTGAGTTCTTGACCATTGCCTTCAAGGAGAATGTCACCAACGAGGACATCCGCTTCCTCCCCCGGTGATTTCTTCGTCTCCCTTTCACCATTGACTAAATGGTGTCCGACGACTAGAACTCCTTTTGTATGCAATTCGACCCCCACCGACTGGCCGCCAGGAATCAAACGGATGTCACGCATTTGAGTGACATCTGTTTTCTTGAGCGGAACTCCGGCGAACTCATAAAAAACTTGGTGATCATCAGTGGATGAAAAAGCAGTCAACGCTTCTGTATCTTCAAAATCAGAAAAGACTTCTGAATCATTGGATGCACTGATTTTTACATCGGTAGGGATGGACAGATAATCATGAACAGGGGCTATCAAAGGTAAAATGAGCATGAACAGCAGGAGAACGGAACCACATATATATTTAAATGTCTGTTGATCTTTCACGGGTTCACACTCCTTATCACTCCAGTACCAACTAAATGGCTTACTTATAATGTGGTCTTCCACAGGGATTTTTAAACGAGCATAATCACAGTAATTATAGTACCCTTTCCCTTGTGTAGAAACATTCTCCAACGTATATGTAAAGATTGGAATATAGAATGGAATTTTGAGGAGACTATAGGATAAATAAAAAAAGCGTATGGATGTAACATCCATACGCTTATCCTTTGTTCATTCAACGTTTCTTATGTTTATCAGCCATGAGAAGCAGTTCACGCGCATGTTCAACCGTTGTTTCTGTTAGTTCTGCGCCTGTAATCATTCTGGATATTTCATCTGCTTTCTCATCATATGTCAATTCTTTTGCTGCTGTATGAGTTCGATCATTATCCACTCTTTTTTCAATTCTCACGTGAGTATCGGCCATAGCAGCTACTTGTGGGAGGTGTGAGATACACAAGACTTGTGACCCTTCCGATATTCCGTAGATTTTTTCAGCAATCGCTTGAGCTACTCGACCGCTGACGCCCGTATCTACCTCGTCGAAAATCACACTCGTAACGCCTTGGTGTCGTGAAAAGATGCGCTTCAAAGCGAGCATAATCCGCGACATTTCTCCTCCCGATGCAACTTTATGTAATTCTTTTAGTGGTTCTCCTGGATTTGTGGTAATTAGGAATTTAACGATGTCTATACCATTTGGGAGCAATTGTACGGGGTGCCCGTCAAGTTCAGGATCGGATTCCCGTCCTTCTTTCAAGTTGATATCGACAGCAAAAGACGCTTTTTCTAAATACAAATCCCTTAATTCTTCATGGATGTATTCTGATAAAGTCGCTGCTGAACTCGTCCTAATGTCATGAAGGGCTTTCGCCTCCAGCACAGCATCCTGACCCAGCTCATGAATTTCACTTTCCATCTTATTCAAGTGAGAATCCTTATTTTTAATCTCATCAATCTCTTCCTCAATCCTCGAAGCGTATTGAAGCATGTCATCGACCGTTGCCCCATACTTCTTCTTCAAACGGTTCAACTCGTTTAACCGTGATTCGATTTGATTTAAACGCTCAGGATCAAACTCAAGCGCTGCCATCTGATTGCTTAATTGGAAGGTCAACTCTTCGATGATATAGTAAGAGTTCGACATTTCTTCTGAAAGTTTGGCCAGTTCCTCGTCCACGTCTGCCGTACTCTCTAGAGAGGTCATAGCATGACTCAGCCAGTCCAGGCCTTTTTGTTCGCCATATAAGGAATAATAAGCATCATGGATTCCTTGATAAATCTTTTCGTAATTCATCAGCTTTTTACGCTCTTCTGAGAGTTCATCGTCTTCTAGTGGCTGCATTTCAGCTTCTTGGAGTTCTCGCAGCTGAAACTCAAGCAAATCCAATCGCTGCGCCATTTCTTGTTCATTTTCGCTCAGTTCCTTGTAGCGTTTCTTCAAGACACGGTATTTGTCATATACCCGATGGTATTCTTCCAATGAAGATTTCATATCGTCATCTGAAAAAATATCGAGGAGTTCGATATGACGGTCTGGATCCATCAGCGATTGTGTTTCATGCTGACTATGGATATCGATTAAGGAATGACCGAATTCTTTCATAATTCCAAGTGTGACCAACTTCCCGTTCACTCGGCAAATACTCTTTCCTTGATGGGTAATAGTCCGTTGTAGAACCACCATTCCATCTTCCTCAATATCGACGCCAAACTCGTTTCCAACTTTATGAATAGGATGATCGTTTCCTACGGTGAACAATCCTTCAATTTCGGCTTTTTTTGTTCCATGGCGCACGAACTCGACAGACCCTCGTCCACCAGATAGCAGTTGAATGGCATCGATAATGATCGATTTACCCGCACCTGTTTCTCCTGTGAGTACGGTGAGACCTTCTTTGAACGTAATTGAAATTCGATCAATGATTGCAAAATCACGAATAGACAATTCTGTTAGCATGAAACTTTCACCTCAGTTATAACATATTGAGCAGCTGCTCACTTATTGTTTCTGTTTGTTCTGCACTGCGGCAAATGATCAAACATGTATCATCCCCACAAATCGTACCCATGATTTCATCCCATTCCAAATTGTCGACGAGTGCCCCTACCGCATTCGCGTTTCCTGGCAGAGTTTTTAAAATGATGAAATGACCTGCCCGATCGATGCTGACAAACGCATCCATCATCAAACGTTTTAATTTTTCAAAAGGATTAAAACGCTGATCTGCCGGGAGGCTGTACTTATAACGCCCATCCATCATAGGTACTTTGACAAGGTGCAATTCTTTAATATCCCTTGAAACTGTAGCTTGAGTAACATTATAGCCCATACCCTTTAATCGATCGACTAACTCATCCTGGGTTTCAATGTCGTCATTCGTAATCAATTCCCTGATTTTGATATGACGTTGTCCTTTGTTCATGACCATCCTCCGTTTCCAGTCCTTCCATAAGAAAAGGGCTTTTCATAAGCCCTTTTACGTTCATTATGCGTTTTTACGGTGCGCTTCATGCGCTTCTTCAACGACCGCCTCAATATTGATTTCTTCTGAAATCCCGCCTTGTCCATCTCCATTCAAACGTAAATGGACAAGAAATTCGATATTCCCGTCTCCGCCTGTGATTGGCGAAAAAGTGAGTCCATGTACAGAATAGCCATGTTGAGTTGCAAAATCAAGAATATTTTCAATTACCTGTCTATGTATGGACGGGTCTTTGATAATTCCTTTTTTTCCTACCTGCTCACGTCCAGCTTCAAATTGAGGTTTGATCAAGGCAACGACATCGCCTTCTTTATCCAACAGCGTCGCTAGTACTGGAAGAATGATTCTTAACGAAATAAAGGAAACATCAATCGAAGCAAATTGTGGCTGGCCTTCCTTCAAATCTTCTTTTGTCACGTACCTGAAATTTGTTCTCTCCATGACAATGACTTGTTCATGGTTACGAAGGCCCCAATCCAACTGGTTATAACCGACATCGATCGCATAACTAAGCTTCACTCCATTTTGCAAACCGCAATCTGTGAAACCTCCGGTAGACGAGCCGATATCGATCATCACTTTATCCTTTACTGAAAGGTCAAAAAACTTTAAGGCCTTTTCAAGTTTCAACCCGCCCCTGCTTACATAAGGAATGGCTTTACCTTTGACTGTAAGCTCTGTGTCTTCTGCGATTTTTTGACCAGGTTTATCCAGGCGGACTTGATTATGAAAAACAAGCCCTGCCATAATGGTTCGCTTCGCCTTTTCGCGAGTTTCCACATACCCTTTTTCTACTAAAAATACATCTAATCTTACTTTTCTTCCCATATACTTAAGCCCTTTGCTGTTTATTCGGTATCATTTGTTTCAAATTTTGTACGATGTGATCGGTCGTTAACCCGATTTCTTCCCAAAGCTTTTGGACACTGCCATGTTCAATGAAACGATCTGGTACACCCATACGTTTGACCCATTGAGAGGAGTATTCATTTTCCTCTGCAAACTCTAAAACGCTTGAACCGAATCCACCTTGAAGGACACCTTCTTCTACAGTGAGGATCGGCATACCCGCTTTCATGATGTCATGAAGCATCGCATCGTCCAATGGTTTGATGAATCGCGCATTCACGACTTTCACTGAACGGCCATCGTTTTTCATTTTTTCACTAGCTTCAAGAGCCATGTCAATAGTCGTACCAAAGGTCAGGATAACGGCATCCGTTCCTTCTTTTAAGACTTCCCAGCTTCCGATTGGAATAATCTCGGGCTGTTCATCTGTTTGTACACCTTTCGCATTCCCTCTTGGATAACGAATGGCAAAAGGACCATCCTCATAGTGGGTAGCAGTATGAACAAGATGCTGCGCCTCATTTTCGTCTTTAGGCATAGAAATCACAAAATTCGGAACAGACCGTAGGAAAGCAATATCGAAAACACCCTGATGGGTCTCTCCATCCGCCCCTACTAATCCAGCTCGGTCGATGCCAAAAATAACGTTTAATTTCTGCCTGGCCACATCGTGGACGACCTGGTCATATCCCCTCTGTAAAAAGGTAGAATAGATAGCCAAAAACGGTTTCATTCCCTGTGTAGCTAAACCGGCTGACATTGTCGTTGCATGCTGTTCAGCTATTCCTACATCAAAAAGACGATCAGGGAACTCTTCACCGAATTTCTCTAATTTAGACCCGAGAATCATCGCTGGTGTTACGGCAACGATACGATCATCCTGCTTTGCTTCCTTACGCAATGCCTCACTGATAACAGAACTCCAAGCAGGAGGAGCACCCACGGGTTTAATTTTTTCACCTGACTCCATTTTGTATGGACCTACACCGTGCCATTTGTCCTTTACGTCGGTCTCTGCAGGATGATAGCCTTTTCCTTTTTGTGTCATTACATGGACGATGACAGGGCCGTCCGTCTTTTTGGCGTAATTCAAATTCTCGATAAGATCATTGAAGTCATGCCCATCTACTGGACCATAATACGTAAACCCAAGTTCTTCGAAGAACATCCCTGGTACTACAAAGTACTTCATGCTGTCCTTCAGCCGTTCTGCCGCCTGTGCAATTCTTCCTCCGACAGCAGGGATTTTCTTCAATACCCACTCAAGATCGTCTTTTACTCGGTGGTATTTCCCTGCGCTTCTCATCCTTCCCAGCGCCCCGTGAAGAGCCCCGACATTTTTAGCGATCGACATTTCATTGTCATTCAGGATAACGGTTACATTCTTCTTCTCGTGTCCGATGTGGTTC
The DNA here is from genome assembly GCF_003386945.1 of Halobacillus trueperi. Classification (NCBI taxonomy): domain Bacteria; kingdom Bacillati; phylum Bacillota; class Bacilli; order Caryophanales; family Bacillaceae; genus Halobacillus; species Halobacillus trueperi. Next base: position 157,560 of record NZ_QUAE01000002.1, read on the forward strand.
AAGGCCTCTAAAGCCATTCCACCTGTAAGTGCTCCATCACCGATGATCGGTAAAATCGAATGCTTTTCTTCTTTCAAGTCCCTCGCAATGGCCATTCCCATCGCTGCGGATAAAGAAGTGGAGCTGTGTCCTGTCTCCCATACATCATGTTCACTTTCGTCACGTTTCGGAAAGCCGCACAGCCCTTTATATTGGCGGAGCGTATCGAATTGACCTCCACGACCGGTCAAGATTTTATGGATATAAGATTGGTGGCCTACATCCCATAGAAAACGGTCTTCCGGGCTTTTATATACTTTATGAAGAGCGAGGGTAAGCTCAACGACCCCAAGGTTCGCTCCCAGGTGGCCTCCTGTCGTAGCCAGGTTTTCAATGAGGAACTGCCTCGTTTCATCTGCCAATTGCTCTAGTTGGTTGGTATTCATATCCTTCAGAATTGAAGGGTCTTTAATTTTACACAGATCCATTGAAGGACCCCCTTGTATTTATCTTGATTTTTTAGTGGACGACGGTGCACTTGTTACTATTCTTACTTTCAGCCGCTTTTCTAACCATGAAATGACCTTTGCAGCGAAGAAAATAATATCTGTGGACTTATTGATGGCAAAAAATTTACCAAGGGCTTTTCCACCGACAGTAAGTGCAGCTACAATACTTGTCAGGATCACAGATATGACAATTTGGACCGTTGATCCGTCACTATAGCCGAAGTTGTTGGCCAGTTGGATGACGACAACCGCAGACGCCGTACCACTAACTATACCAGATATATCCCCTATTACGTCATTACAGAAACTTGCGAATCGATCAGCGTTTCTGACAATGGCAATCGCTTCTTTTGCTCCGTTCACCTTTTCAGACGCCATCGCATGGAAAGGCTGCTCCTGAGCAGCTGTGGCTGCGATACCTAGCATGTCGAAGACGACACCCGTAAAGACGATAATGAATACAAGGACGAGGCCGATGATCCATACCACTCCACTTAAAACGGAAGAAGATATAACTGAAAAAATAGCCGCTAACACGAATGTGATAACGGCGATACTCAAACTGAATTTTAAAGATTTTTTTAATTTGTTATCCATATATACCCTCTATATCACTAAATTGACGTGTCTTATGTAAGGAAAGGAATGGTCATGATTCAAGTAAAAATTGCGGCTTAGGTCTAGTAGGTTTTCCCAGTCGAGTACCGAATGTCACCATTCTGGCGGTTCCCCTTTAAACTCGACTCAGCCCCGTCTCCGGCAGCTGGACTAGATTGCCACTTAGTCCGCACTATAATTCCTAAATCATGTCCTGGGAACAGTCTAGGGGATTTCCCCGACAGCCTTTAGCCGTTCCTTAGCCTCTTTTGCAGTTCTGATTTCATATAGTTTCTGCATCAGCACCTCAGTGGCCATCTGAAGCTGCGTGATGTTCACTGACTATAATCCCCTCAAGAACCACTCAAGGCAGGCTACGCTGCGCATTTAGATGTTACTCCATATGCTGCAGGTTCATACCCCATTTCATAACAGCACCTGGCTCAGATGCCATTACAATAATGGGCCTCCGCGGAAGCAGGGTCAACGCCCACATGCCTTTGTGGATCGCCCTGCGACCTTAACTCCCAGCATCGACCCAAGGCTGGGCGCCTCAAGCCAACACAAGGAACTTCATCGATGTGCCCTTCGGCGGATTTTTAGGCCCGCCTTCAGGAACGGAGGGCCGACTAGAATACTGCACCATTCCTTTTGTAATCATAATATATCACATTTTGTCACGTGGCTCAATCGAAATCATTCTGCTCAATGATCACGTGTGCTCAAATAGTGAATAAGCTCAGAAAGAGTGGTTCCCTCAACACCTGCATTTACCAGAGCCTGTTGAGCCTGTTGAACGTATTTATCCTTTTGCGCTATTGCTCCATCTAATCCAAGAAGCTGTGGGTAAGTACTTTTATGGTTGCCTTCATCACTGCCCGCAGGTTTCCCGATAACCTCAGAATCTCCTGTGACGTCTAGGATGTCATCTTGAATTTGAAAAACAAGCCCAAGTGCTTCAGCCATCTCGGTCATTTCTCCGAGGACCTTTTCTGAGGCTCCGCCTAAATACGCTCCAGCGAGGATAGAGAACCTCAACAATTGCCCTGTTTTATTCCTGTGAATGTTCTCAAGGGCTTCTAAAGAAATTTCAGTACCTTCACTCAGCATGTCCTGCATTTGTCCTTCAACCATGCCTCTCGCACCGCTGGCTTTCGTCAATTCACGAACTAAATAAACGCGTTCAGCATCACTTAATCCCGCATCCTCCGTAATCACCTGGGAACTTAGCGTCAATAATGCATCTCCTGCAAGAATCGCGGTTGCTTCATCGAAGCGCTTGTGATTCGTTGGTTTTCCTCGTCTTAAATCATCATCGTCCATGGCAGGGAGATCATCATGAATCAGGGAATAAGTATGAACCATCTCGAGTGCTGAGGCGACTCCCATCACTCTCTCTTCAGGAACACGAAAAGCTTGAGCTGTCGCCATTAATAGGATTGGGCGCAACCTTTTCCCTCCAGCGTGAATGGAATATAACATAGAGTCCTGAAGACGTCCTGAAACCGTATAGTCACGGACAAGCATTTCCAGTTGCTGATTAATTCGTTGTCTTTTTTCTTTAAGGTAGTCAGCTAAATGCACCGTTCAGTCTTCCTCCTGGACAGAGAACGGTTCCAACTCACCGTGTTCATTCATGATTTGTTGCATTTGAGTCTCAACATTTCCTAGTTTTTCACTACAAAGCTTGGACAGCTTCATTCCCTCCTGATAATACTGGATCGCTTTTTCCAAGGGAACTTCTCCTGTTTCCAACTTCTCTACAATTTCTTCAAGCTGTTTCATCGCTTCCTCAAAACTGATGGTTTCCTGCTTATCTGTCATTGTCATCCTCCTTTACATCCGTTACGTGACAATCAACGATTCCGTCTTGCATTTTCAAGGAGAGGGATTGGCCTTTTGTGATCTCCGAAGTACTTTTTATGACATCTCCAGATATGTCAAAGGGAACAGCGAAGCCTCGCTTCATAATGTCTAAAGGGTTGACTAAGGTCAGTTTATCGACATTTGCATAGAACCGTTCCTTTTTCTGCTGAATAAGGGCTTGAAACCGTTTCTGCAACTGGTTCGTCTGGCGCTCCAGAGACTCTGCGCCTTCTTTGATTTTTAACTCAGGCCCTTGCTGTCGTAACCTCCGAGCCATGTTCCCCCAATGAACATGACTCGTTTGATGAAGGTGCTTCATTTGAATGGCCATACGTTCTATGACCCTATCCAAGTCTTGCTCTTTTTGCTTCATCATCTGTTCAGGATACTTGAAAGCATATGACTTTTTTAAACGCTCCAATTGTTGCTTCGCTTCTGTTTTTTTCACTTCCATTGCCCTTTGAAGACGGTGATCCATCGCCTTGACTTGATCCCGTAACTCTACAATGGATGGAACAGCAACTTCAGCTGCTCCCGTCGGTGTTGCTGCTCTTACATCTGCCACAAAATCACTGATGGTCGTGTCCGTTTCATGACCCACGGCTGAGATAATAGGGATTTCAGATGCAGCAATCGCTCTTGCAACCACTTCTTCGTTGAATCCCCATAAATCTTCGATAGAGCCTCCGCCCCGACCAACAATCAAAACATCAACATCCATTTTTTCGTTCGCATACTGAATGGCATTGACTACAGAGGAAGCCGCCCGCTCCCCCTGGACGAGCACAGGCAGGACTGTGACTGGCACAATAGGATAGCGCCTTTTTATCGTTGTCATAATATCTCGAACAGCTGCCCCTGTAGGAGAAGTAATGACACCAATGTGTTTTGGGTATGTAGGAAGAGGCTTTTTACGTTCGAGAGAAAACAAGCCCTCTTTTTCCAATCTTTCCTTCAACTGTTCAAAAGCATAGTAAAGAGCTCCGATTCCGTCCGGTTGCATTTCTTTAATATACAGCTGATATTGACCCATAGGTTCATAAACATTGATTTCCCCTTTGACGAGGACGTTCATTCCATTCTCAGGCACAAACTTCAGGGAACGGTTATTTCCAGCAAACATGACGGACTGAATTCTGGCCTGGTCATCTTTTAAGGAGAGGTACATATGCCCACGGCTGTGGTGTTTGAAATTTGAAATTTCTCCCCTCAACCAAACCGTTTTCAAATGCGGATCCCCTGAAAGTTTACGCTTAATGTACTTCGTTAGTGCCGTAACGCTCAAGTACTGATCCTGCATACCCATCCTCCTTACTGATTATGAATTCGCTTGGCCGCTTTAATCGTATTATAGAGGAGCATGGTGATGGTCATCGGCCCTACACCTTTAGGCACTGGAGTAATATGGGAAGCTACTTCTTTCGCAGACTCAAAATCCACATCACCTGTCAGCTTACCATCCACACGGTTGACTCCAACGTCAATGACAACCGCTCCTTCTTTAATATCTTCGGCTGAGATTAAGGAAGGTTTACCTGCAGCAACGATAAGAATATCTGCCTGCTTCGTATGCGACTGCAAATGATTTGTACGGGAGTGGCAATGGGTTACTGTTGCGTTTTCGTTGAGCAACAGTTGACCTACTGGTTTCCCAACCAAGTTGCTACGGCCGATGATCACCACATGCTTTCCTTCAAGTGTGATGTCTGCACGTTTAAGCATGACGAGTATTCCATACGGTGTACATGGGAAAAAGGTGTCCTGGCCAGTCATCATTTTTCCGACATTTGCCGGGTGAAATCCATCCACGTCCTTTTCTGGATGAATGGCTTCAATGATTTTTTGGTCAGAAATATGGTCAGGCACTGGTAATTGAACAAGAATTCCGTGCACAGTAGGGTCCTGATTCAATTTTTCAATCAAGTCCAGCAGTTCCCGTTCAGAAGTTTCCACTGGTAATTCAATGAGATCAGAATCCATACCGATTTTCTCAGAAGCTCGCTGCTTTCCTTTTACATAAGACATCGAAGCAGGATCTTCACCCAATATGACGACGACCAACTTCGGACGGATATCTTTTGTATGCAGTGCACTCACTTCTTCTTTCATTTCTTGACGAAGATCTTCTGCCAGTTGTTTTCCATAAATCACTTCTGCTGACATGTCCCATTTCCCCCTTATTTGTTTAAACCATTTTGGATAATACGCCGTTTACAAACTTACCTGATTCATCTTCCCCGAAAATTTTCGCAAGCTCTATCGCCTCATTAATGGCTACTTGCGAAGGGACGTCTTCTTTGTATTTCATTTCATAGGCAGCCATTCGCAGGACGGTCTTTTCTACTTTGGCTAACCGTGGAAACGTCCAATTGTCGAGATTGTCAGAAATCCATTGATCCAACTCTTCTCGATTTTGCATGACTCCATGTACGAGGTCATATAAAAACTCGTCCACTTCCTGGCCTTCGATTACATGAGCAATGGCCTCATCGGTTTCAATATCACTCGTAATCGTTTGAAAAAGCGCCTGGAAAGCTTTCTCACGTGCTGTGCGTCGTTTCATCTTCATTCTCCTTTAAGGTAATATCCGTTAGAATAATAACATTTTAGCTTGATAAAAGCCATTGTAATCAGGTGATCTCAAAATTTTGCTGCTCTTCAAACGAAAGAGCAGGAGGAAAACAAAAAAATCAGAAAGGGAGCGGCCCCCTTTCTGATTACTCTCACAATTCTTCTACTTCTACTTCTTCCTCTTTACCTGTTTCCATTTGTACACCGACAATGTGGACATTGATTTCATTAATATCAAGTGCTGTCATGTTTCTAAGCGCTTGCCTTGTGTTGTCCTGAATCTTTTGTGCTGTGTCAGGTATGGAAATCCCATAGTCCATGACTACATAAGCATCAATTAAAATGCCATTCTCAGTGAGCTCCACCTTCACGCCTTTTCCGTGGTTCTTCTTACCCAAGCGCTCAGCTACGCCAGATGCGAAATTGCCTCTCATTGAAGCAACTCCAGCTACTTCAGAAACAGCGATTCCAGCGATCACTTCGATGACTTCAGGAGCAATCTCGATGTTACCTAATGTCGATCCATCTGTCACATTCAACAATTGCTTATCACTCACAATGACCACTCCTTTTTATGATTCATCCTTCATTATAGTATATTTCTCTAAAAACTTTGTGTTAAAGTCTCCGCCAACAAATACTTCATGTTCCATCATGCGTTGGTGGAACGGGATCGTCGTATGAACACCTTCAATCACAAATTCATCAAGGGCTCGCTTCATCCTGCGAATCGCTTCATCTCTATCACGACCATACGTAATCAACTTAGCGACCATAGAATCATAATAAGGCGGAATCATGTAGCCAGGATAGGCAGCTGAATCGACTCTTACACCAAGGCCTCCTGGAGGTAGGTACATATCGATTTTTCCAGCTGAAGGCATAAAGTTTTTGTGAGGGTTTTCCGCATTGATCCTGCATTCAATGGACCAACCTTCGAATTCAATTTCTTCCTGCTTGAAGGAAAGTTCATTATTATCTGCAATCAACAACATTTCTTTGATCAAGTCTACACCTGTAACCATTTCTGTAACGGGGTGTTCAACTTGGATTCTTGTGTTCATTTCCATAAAGTAGAAAGAATCATCTTCTTTGTCGTAGATAAACTCAACGGTACCCGCACCTGAATAGTTAACGGCAAGAGCAGCTTTTACTGCTGCATCTCCCATTTTCGCACGCATAGCTTCTGAAATAGCTGGAGACGGTGTCTCTTCAATCAGCTTTTGAAGGCGGCGTTGAATGGTACAATCCCTTTCACCAAGGTGAACAGCGTTGCCGTGGTTATCGGCAAGGACCTGAATTTCGACGTGGCGGAAATCTTCAATGAATTTTTCGATATAGACACCAGGATTTCCGAAAGCAGTCTCTGCTTCCTGCTGGGTCATGCGAATTCCTTTTTTCAAGTCTTCCTCATTGCGGGCTACACGGATCCCTTTTCCGCCCCCGCCTGCTGTCGCCTTAATAATGACAGGGTAACCGATCTCTTCAGCAACTTTTAACCCATCTTCTTCGTCTTTGATGATGCCTGCTGAGCCAGGAACAACTGGTACACCTGCTTCTCTCATCGTTTCACGAGCAACGTCCTTCGTCCCCATCTTTTGGATGGCGTAGGAGGAAGGTCCAATGAAAGTGATGTTACACTCTTCACACATCTCTGCGAACTCTGCATTTTCAGAAAGGAACCCGTATCCTGGATGGATCGCATCTGTCTCCGTCAATGTGGCTAGGCTCATAATGTTCGTATAGTTCAAATAACTATCTTTACTAAGCGTCGGACCGACACAATACGCTTCATCAGCCATCTGAACGTGCAATGCTTCTTTGTCAGCTTCAGAATAAACCGCGACCGTTTCAATCCCCACCTCTTTACAAGCGCGGATGATCCGGACTGCGATTTCTCCTCTGTTTGCTATCAGAACTTTTTTAATCAACGTCTCAAACCCCCGTTTACTTGGACTTCACGCGGAACAACGGCTGTCCATATTCCACTAGTTCACCGTCTTTAACGAGAATCTCAACGATCTCCCCAGATACTTCCGCTTCAATCTCATTAAATAATTTCATCGCTTCAACGATACAGACAACGGAATCTTCTTTGACTGTGTCTCCTACTTTCACATACACATCCTCTTCAGGAGAAGGTGATGCGTAGAAAGTTCCGACCATCGGTGATTTCACCTCTGCATCGTAATCGGCGTTCCCTTGAGCTTTAGGAGCTTCTTTCTCAGCTGTGTCTTCTTTAGCCTCTTGTTTAGGCGCTTGCTCAACAGCTTCTTGTTTAGGCTCTGTTTTTGGTGGAGCTTGTACTGGTTGTTGGACTTGTACAGGTTGAGAAACAACCTCTCCCTGTGGCTTTTTCATGTGGACTTTAGTTCCGTTTGCTTCATAAGAAAACTCATCGATATTGGATTGATCAATCAACTTAATGATTTCTCTGATTTCTTGTACCTTTAGCATTTGTGGCACCCCTCTTATGTAAAGTTACTTTTTATAAACTGGTACTAATACCTCTTCATATTCTATTATACATTACCACCTCCCTGCAACTCGCGACAAGAAGAACCCCCAGTAATATTCTGACAACTATTCCACAATAGTTCCCTTTTCTTGAAGACTCAGTTTCGAGATAACCGGGGTTTGTTTGCTTTTTTTGAGCGTCAGGGGTGGCTGAGAAGCTACTCGCTTTCCTGTGGGGGAGCGCAGAGCTTCCTCGGGCTGCGCCCTGTGGGATCTCGCCTGTCTCCTTCTCCCACGGGAGTCTCGCAGCTTCCCAACCACCCCATTCCATATGGAACAGAAACGAACCCCTATGCCAAGATGAGGGGGGGTCACACCATACTCAGAAGTAGGCATAAGGAGCTTTATATCAGACTTTCGGGCTTTGAATGACTACTGTAGAGAGTATGATATTATCCATTTAGCTTGAGTACACAAGCAGCGTTTCCAGACATAGTTTAGAGACACTTACATGGCAAAGGGGCGAAGGGGAATGGCGAGACTCCTGCGGGAAGAGAGGGCTAGGTGAGACCCCACAGGACGGAGTCCGAGGAGGCTCAAGAAGACAGAAGAAGTTCGATTAAGTTCGGCACGTCCTGTGCCAACATCGAACGACCCCACATCGTGTGGGGCCCCGCGGAAAGCGAGTTATTCCCCGCAGCCCCCATCCACTCAATAAAATTCTCGAAACTGAGTCTTCAAGAATCCTGCCAGATAGCTTAATAACAAATGTAGGAAAACCATAAAAAAGCCTCACTCCTTTTTTAAGGAGTGAGGCTTTTGTTTCATTTTCAGCCTGCTGGCTGAAATTGGACTTGGACTTCTTTTTGCCCGAATTCATCAGAGACCATTTGAATGATGTTGTTCGTTTCTGTCTTCGATAACTCATCCGCTTTTACTGTAACGTGGACGACGTCATCTTCCGCTCTTACTAGTACATCATCATAGGATGCACTTGCACGGATTGTATTTTCGATGATGGATTCTTTGGATTGGTTTGCTTTGATTGTTTCCATTTTTTCTAAAGCTTCATTTTTCTCTTCTGTACTAAAGTCACTGGAGGCAACGATTTCGGATAGCTGTTCTTGCATTTGATCCCGTTGATTTTGCATATCCAGACGGATTGCTGAGAAAAGTTCATCTGTAGAAATTTGCGAAATGACCGTACCATCACCTGTGGTTTCCACACCCTCTTCTCCTGCTGCATCTTCTGTAATTTCTGCCCATTCGTCTTCCTGGATGAAGGCCATTTCACCATTGTCCGGGGATGTCATGTAATATACACTTAGAACAATCAAGAGACTCAACATTGTCAACAACCAAACTGTTTGTTTTTTAACCAAAGTAACCCCTCCTTATTGTTTAGGCAAAACAGAAATCCTGTGAGTCGGGACATCCAAAACTCTAGAGACAGCCTCCACCACCCACGCTTTCACCTGCATTTGATCGACCCCCTCGGCTGTTACGAAAACCCCGCTTACGTCCGGCTTAGATGTTTGCGTTAGCAGCGGAACTTCTCGATCGCCTTGGCGGACGAGAACTAGCTGCTGTTCTCTCGAATAATCCTCAATTTCACGTTCCCCTCCGTTCTTATCATTTTCCTTGGTGGTTTGTTTTCCGACGATTAAATTTTTATCGTACACCTTTTTATGTGTCGATGACAGATTGATCATAATGTCCACAGCGCTCACCCCTTGAATGTTTTCAAGAAGAGGCTTGAGCTGTTTTTCGTATTCTTTTTCCAACTGTGAAATAGAGTCCGTCATTTCAGGAGTTTGTGCAGCCGCTGCGCCCTCTCCTGATTGACTCTGGACATTTCCTTCATCAAGAGCTGGTGAAGGAGGGTCGTTCGGCTGAAACCAATTGCTTGTTAAAATAATCAACACTCCAATAATGCCAATGGCGATCAAATACTTCGTTTTATTCAGCTTTCTCCCCTCTTTGTTTGATAGAGGTTCCGTCAGCTTGTTCCACCATTTATTCATCCTCATCCTCCCAGCGGATAATGATTTGTTCTTTTTTCAAGTCAAGATAGTCAGCGACCCATTTTAATAATTCTGGATCTTGCTTTTCTTCTTCTGTATCCCCTTCATCCATGACAGAGATCTCTACATCTTCGACCGACTGGGTCAGTTCATTACGAGAAAGTGTGAGAGTCAGCTTGTCCAGCGTTTCCAAACTGTAAGGTTGTTGATGGAAGCTCATTTCCACATCGACGAGAACCAGGTTTTGCTCTTCCTTTAATGGTGTTTCAATTTCAGCTGCAAGAGCCTGGGTAACTTGTTCTAATTTATATGCATCTTGTCCGGCGAGTATTTCATTTTTCTTGGATTCTACATTTTCCTCGAAAACTTCTGCGTCCAATTGTTGCTGCATCGTCTGATCTGCACGTTGGACAAGGCGATCAGGATCAATATTTAAAATTTGTAAAAGCGGCCCCATAAAGATCAGTAGTAGCAAAATAGACATGACCAGCCGGGCGTACTTCTTCATTACGCCAGACGGGAGAAGGGCATCAGCTACCATCGCTAATAAGAGAAACAGAACAATTTTTGTGATCCACTCAATGAGATATTCCATGTTCACCACCCTATCTGACCATCATCGTAATGTTACTTGCCGCCACCATGATGACGATGACAAGAAAGAACATCATGGAAACCATTAGTAGTGCTGCGAATATATAAAAAATGTGCCTGCTGACGACATCCATCGCCTGGATGATCGGCCCGTCTCCCAGCGGCTGAAGAAGAGCTGCTGCAATTTTATAGATCAGCGCTATGGCTAACACTTTAATAGCAGGAAATACTGCGATTCCTAGTAATATGACGACACCCGCAATTCCTAGTGTGTTTTTTAGTACAAGGGAAGCCCCAAGGATTGTATCGGTGGCATCCGTAAACAATCTCCCGACCACGGGTACAAAATTTCCTGTGACAAAGCGAGCCGTTTTCATCGTAATGCCATCTTGCACCGCGGTCACCGTCCCCTGGACAGATATCACTCCAAGAAATATGGTTAAAAACACACCCATGATCGCCATGCCAGTTTTCCTCAGAAGTTCAGCCAGTTGATCCACTTTATACGTCTCATTCAAACTTCCCACAATCAGCAAGAGAGCGGAGGATGCAAACAATGGGATGAGTAAGTATTTAACCAGCAGGCCACTGGATTGGACGAGTGCAATGATAATAGGGTGAAAAAAGGAAATCGACATCAAGTGACTGAATGAAGCCATGATTCCTAGAAGAAGAGGAATCAATCCGATCATGAAGCTGCTCATCCGTTCAATGGCCCCTAGTGTATATTCAATAACTTGCCGGAAACTCTCAAGTGCAAGTGTCAATAAAACAAGGTAAACCACCATGTAGGCAATCTTACTTACTACAGAATTTTCGAATGCTGACTGCACCGAATGAAGCAAAGTACTGAATAATGTTAAAAACAATAAGGAAGCAAGCAACTTTCCGTTTAAGAGAAGCTCATGGAAAAAGAACTCCAGAATCCCAGAAAACCAATCCGATGATTCAACTGAACTTTCACTTTGAATAAATTCACGAAAATTATTCGTATGAAAGCTGGGTAGATAATCTCCATACTGCTGATTCAATTGATTCCAATTTTCCTCCAACTCTTCTGTGGAGACATGGTCGAGCATAGAAATATCAGAATCTGCAGGGGAGGGAGATGCAGCAACGACGATTGGAGAGCTCAAGCAACCGATAACAATTAGGCAACACAACAATATCCGTTTCATGGCATCCCTCCCGAGTTTCCTATGCCCCTGGAATAAAATCCAGAATGGTCTCAATGACAGCTGTAACAATCGGTATGGCAAGCATCAATATAAACAATTTCCCTGCTAATTCCACTTTAGAAGCCAAGGAATTGAGTCCAGCATCTCGGATAAGCTGAGCTCCAAATTCTGCAATATAGGCTATGCCGATAATTTTCAGGATCGTCTTGAAATACACAGGCTCAACCTGAGCCTTTTCTGCCATGTAAGACAACAGTGCAAAGATATGCCTGACCTGATCAAGAATGGTTAAGAACAGGATGATGACTGTAAATAAAAGGAGAAGAAAAGCGACCGAAGATTTGTGTTCCTTTAAGAGTAAAATCAATAGGGCCGCAACTAATCCTAATGAGACAATTTGAATGATATCCATGGGTTACCCCTGATAAAGAAATACAGACTTAATTTCTTGAAACAGATCGGCGAGCCTGTGAAGGACGATGAATAATACAATGATGAAACCTGTCAACGTCACAGCCTGTGCAATCTCTTCTTTTCCCATCTGTTTCAGGATGCTATGGATCATCGCGACAATAATACCTACACCAGCGATTTGGAATAATATCGTTGCATCTTGGAGCACAATGCCTCTTCCCCCTTTTGTAAAATCCATGATTACCTTACGAAACGAGCTAAATGATTAAAATGATGACGAGCAGCCCGCTTAATATCCCCATCCCTTTCGCCATCTTCTGATATTGATCACCGACTTCCAGGGCATCATGAAGTTCGCGGTCCAGGTGATGGATGGTAAGTTGAATTTGTTTTTGCTGCTGCTCCAGGTCGTGCTGTCCAAGCGTCCTCCCAAACTGCATCAGTATTTCAAATTCGTTTTTCGACATTGCGTTCAGCGACCAGTGTTTCTTTAACTCCTTGGACCATAAGGAATAGAAGTCATCCCAGACTCCATTTTCGTTCAGGATCCCTCCAAAGAACTGGTTTATAGGTTTCGGTAAATGTGTAGATAAATTCTCACACACTTCCAAAAGCGAAGACTGTCCATAGACCATCTCTGCTTCTATCATCTGTAATGCATTTTTCCATTGGCGAATATGACCTGGGCGCTTCTTGAAACGGGAAGCCATATCAAACCCTGCCCAGGTCGTAACGGTCAATACGATGACGGCCCCGATCCATTGCATCCGATCCCCTCCCCTTGCCATGCCCCAGTACTACTCCCGTGTGATCAAGTACTGTCCAATTTCTTTCTCTTTGAGATGACATTCGATCCAGGACAACATAACGTTGAAATACTTCCTCCTCCATCAACTGTTTTGCTGATGGACGCTTCTTTACACCCGAAAAACTTTGACCATGAATGCTGCAAATGACCTCTACCCCTGTATAAGTCGCCTCCCGGACAGCTTCCGCATCTTTTTGTCCACCAATTTCATCTACAATTAATACTTCTGGTGACATGGAACGGATCATCATCATCATGCCTTCTGCTTTAGGACAAGCATCCATCACATCTGTGCGGAACCCGACATCCAGCTGAGGAACCCCCCTCATGCTTGCTGCAATTTCAGAACGCTCGTCCACAATGGCGACCTTTGCTGCTCGATACCCCTCTTGATTGGATCCAATGTAACGCCCCAATTCCCGAAGAAGTGTTGTTTTCCCTGAATGCGGAGGCCCGATGACCATCGTACTCATCCATCGCCCGGATTGATAAAGGTACGGAATGAGAGGTTCAATATTTCCGGAAGTAGCTCTTGCCACCCTGATGTTCATAAAGGATATGTGCTTTAACGTTTCCACATGATCTTGATGGGTGTTCGTCTTTCCTGCTAAACCTACCCTGTGACCACCCTCAATCGTAATAAAGCCTTCTTTCAACTCTTCCTTGAAACGATAGAGTGAGAACTGGCTGATCTGGTTCAGGACGAAAGAGAGGTGATCAACAGTCATGACTGCCGTATCAATGGAATCATGACGATTATTTTCAAGAATCTCTATCGGACGACCAATCCTTAAACGGATCTCCTGCACACTCTTCCACTGGACCTCACTTTTTAAGAGATGTTGGATAGAGGGCGGGAACAAACGTAAAATCTCCTTCATCCTCTCCTACTCCTTTATTAGGTTTACTTCATATGTATGTGCTTCTTACGGGCTTATGACTGTGATATGGTATAAAACTAGAAGATTTCGAGAGAGGAACTAGAGGGGGTGATAGAGCGATTGATAGAAACTACTTGCCATACCTTTTAAGCTATATGGCAGGATTCTTGAAGGTTCAGTTTCGAGATATTTATTGAGTGGATGGGACTACGGGGAATGACTCGTTTCCGCGGGAGCGCATTGAGCCTCCTCAGGCTAAAGCCTTGCGGGGTCTCACCGAGCACTCATTTCCCGCAGGAGTCTCGCCATTCCCCTCCGCCCCTTTGCCATGGAAGATTCTCGAAACCACTTCTAGAAAATCAGCTTTTACCATTAACGATAGTGGATCATATAAACCGCTCCACAGAACGTAAAAGCTTGATGCAGAGCACTTTATACTTCTAACAGTGAGATAGTGAAAGACAATCCAACTTGGTAAAGGGGTTCGTTTCTCACCTACATCGAATGGGGTGGTTGGGAAGCTGTGAGACTCCCGTGGGAGAAAGGAGATAGGCGAGATCCCGCAGGACGCAGTCCGAGGAAGCTCGGCGCTCCCCCACAGGAAAGCGAGTAGCTTCCCAGCCGCCCCGATGCTCAACCAGGCAACGAACCCCGGAAACATCTCGAAGCTGAGTCTTCCACAATCGGGAGCTTATATGGAAGAATAGTTTTTCGCTTTGGGGTTTCTGGATGTTTAACACAAAAAAAAGAACCTGCCCTGATTGGACAAGTTCTTTTGAAGATCAAGATTATGCGCGGGATACGTATTTGCCATCTGTTGTACTGATGACCAATACTTCACCTTCATTGATGAAGAATGGCACTTGGACAGTAAGGCCAGTTTCAAGCGTTGCAGGTTTTGTACCTCCACTTGCTGTATCGCCTTTAATGCCAGGTTCTGTTTCTGTAACTTCGAGCTCAACGTTCTTCGGTAATTCGACACCGATCGTTTCACTTTCATAGGACTGGATTTGTACTTCCATGTTCTCTTTCAAATAGTTTAGCTGCTCCTGGATGGTAGCTGTAGGGATTTCCACTTGCTCATATGTCTCCATATCCATAAATGCATGCATATCGCCATTAGCATATAGGTATTGCATTTTACGGTTTTCAATGTGAGCACGCTCTACTTTTTCACCGCCACGGAACGTTTTTTCCTGAATATTGCCATTGCGAAGGTTGCGGAGTTTCGAACGAACAAAAGCCGCGCCTTTCCCCGGCTTTACATGTTGGAAATCCATCACTTGCCAGATATCACCTTCTACTTCAATCGTCAGACCTGTACGAAAATCGTTTACTGAAATCATTTGACTTCCTCCTTTTAATTACAACGTGATTAATTCTTTGGTAGACTTGCTCAATCGTTCATTCCCTGTTTTCGTAACGATTGTATCATCTTCAATTCGGCAGCCGCCGACGTTCGGAACATAAATGCCCGGTTCTACGGTCACGACCATACCTTCTTCAAGCGTGACATCAGAACGGAAGGAAAGTCCAGGACCTTCATGGACATCCAGTCCAATACCATGACCTGTCGAGTGACCGAAATACTCGCCATACCCTTTTTCTTTAATATAATCACGTGTCAGCGCATCCGCTTCCTTGCCGGTGATGCCTTCTTTTATTCCTTCCATACCTTTTAACTGGGCTTGTAAAACGGTATCATAGATTTCCTTTAATTGATCATTGATTTCGCCTACAGCTACAGTTCTTGTGATATCAGAACAATACCCTTTGTAAAGGGCACCAAAATCGAGCGTCACAAGCTCTCCGGATTGGATTTCCTTATCGGAGGCCACCCCGTGAGGCAGAGCTGAACGGTAGCCTGATGCAACGATAATATCAAAACTTGAAGAGGTTGCCCCTTGTTTACGCATGAAGAACTCAAGTTCATTCGATACATCAATCTCCTTCACACCGGGCTTTATGTAACCAAGAATATGTTCAAAAGCATCATCAGCAATCTTAACGGCATCCTTTAATATACTAATCTCCTCATCCGTCTTAATCAAGCGTAATTTTTCCACAAGGCCTGATGTAGGGACAAGTTCTGCTTCTAAAGCTTCGTCATATTGTTCAAAAAGGGTGTAGGTGACATGATCTTTTTCAAACCCTATTCGTTTCAACCCTAATTCTTTAACTTTTTCAGCTACCGTTTTCGGCATAGGCGTTTTATGTTCGAGGATTTCAAACTCTTTCGCTTGCTCTGCCGCTTGTTCTGTATAACGGAAATCTGTAATTAAAACAGCGTCATCCCTCGTCACTATAAGAGCTCCGGAAGAACCGGCAAAACCTGATATATACCTTCTGTTTTTCGGACTCATAATTAAAAGACCGTCTAATTCATTTGAAGCAATCGCTTTTCTTAAATTTGAAAGTTTACTCACGAATGATTTCTCCCTTCACTTTCTATCTTTTGGATCATCCCCAAAGCTGCTAATCGGTAGCCATCGATTCCAAATCCGACCACTTGTCCTGAGCATACCGGCGCTAACATCGAGATGTGGCGGAAAGATTCCCGTTCATGGACATTTGAAATATGGATCTCTACCACAGGTTTTGAGATTGCACTGATGGCATCCCGTAAAGCGATGCTCGTGTGTGTATAAGCTGCGGGGTTAATGATGATACCCTCAGCTTCTTCTTCAGCCCGCTGAATCCAGTCTACGAGATCTCCCTCATGATTGGATTGAAAAGATGTGACTTCATACCCATAATCGGCGGCCGCTTGCTCCACCAATGTCACAACATCATCAAGAGACTTTTTTCCGTACGTATCCGGCTCCCTCTTGCCTAACCTATTCAAATTCGGCCCATTGATTAAAAACAGCCGCTTCTTCCCCATTCACCAATCCCACCATTTCCAAAATTGTCATACACTTTAAGTTTATCATACTCTCCCTTTATTTGAATAAGAATTCACTGTCTCATTGAACTCTCTGTATTCATAGGAAATGGAATACCCGATAAAAACCCCGTATAAAATAAATAAACAGCCTGTTGTAACCCATGTATCACTATTCAATTCCATAAAGGTTGGAATTGCCGGAAAAATCGGGGTCAATAGAAAATAAACGATTGCCCATAGCCCTATTCCATAAAAGGCCCCTGGCCACATGCCATTCCTTTTTTTCAAGAGAAGGTAGTAAATGAGAGCCGTTCCCAATGATAAAATACCAACAATGAGCACAGCTAACACTTCAGCAAGCCATGTTCCGGTCCAATCCGTCTGCCAAAATGAACGGAAAATGAAGGATGCAGGAGACACCTCTGTGAAATTGAAATAATAAGCGAATGCCCCTAAACCACTCCATAAAATCCCGGCAGTAAAACCTGTGACTAATGCTTTTGCTATGACACTTTGCTGTGGCTCTTGTTGTCTTTGGTCTTTTTGTTTTTCAGCCATCTTCATCACCTCTATTCTCATTTTAACCAACCCCAATTTTTTCATGCTCTTTTCAATTGTTGGGCTAGTGATTCATAAAGATTTGAGGTAAAATAAAAGTCCAACCAATTTTATTATTCTATTGTTTAAAAAGCCCTTTTGAAGGAAAGAGTTTACTAAAAGGTACTCTTTCACCATTCAAAAATAATGATGGGCCTGCATATTTTATTCTATAAAGGAAACAATCTTAAATAGCACATAACAGCCTACAATCCGCCGCATCTGATGATGAATAGTGTTGAAATAAGGGTATAGTTCAATAACCAGATATTCATAGTCGACCACTACGAGAAGGGAGGAAAATATCATGCGTAATTGGATGACTCCTATCATTTACACATTGATCGGTTTAGCCATCTTCTTTGTTGGCATTCAGCTGTTTACGAACACGACTGGCTTTCTCACTTCGATCGTCATGATGATCGGAATCGCCGCTCTCATTTATGGAGCCATCTACTTCTTCTTCCTCCGCAAACGCGGTTTTGGAGGAGCAGCAGGTGGAAACCGAAATGAAATGAAAAAATACAAGCAAGCGGTGAAGCAATCCAAACAGAAATACAAGCAACCAACTCCTGCAATTAAGAAAAGTCCTGTAGCCAAAGCACAGACCAAGGCCTCTTCGTTAGGTAGAAAAAACCGAAAACGTTCGAATGCGCCTCAGCTTCGTGTTATTGAAGGAAATAAAAGCAAAGGAAAAAATCGAGCCACCTTTTAATGGCTCGATTTTTTTATTTCATATTTTCGTATCATCTGCTCCACCTTCGTAAAAATTTGCTCGCATGTTCACGACCTAATTCCATCAAAGTCTCTTTTTCTTCTTTACTCATATCAAAATCCGTCGTTTCCACTCCACTGACCGGAATGAAGATAATATCCTTACTCAAAGCCTTGGAAATGTACCTTGCATCATGAGCTTGCTGCATCGTTTTAAAAAGTGCGTGGAACATTTGAATCGCATTTTTGATCTTCTGTTCAGGTAGTTTATCTGGTTCATCACTTAACTTCATTCCAATTACAGGCCTGGTACGGCATCCGTCCTGCTTTTCCCAAATCCACAGAGGGAAATTACTCAATACGCCACCATCTACAATAATAGACCTTCCGCGTTTCCCATGGATTTTTACTGGAATGAAAAAGTACGGGAGTCCTGAGCTCATCCTTACTGCTTTTGCTACAGAGAAAGTAGCCGGATCAATGCCGTAAACTTTCTTTAAATCATCAGGGATGACGACAATTCGCCCTAGCGTCAAATCAGAACAGATCACCTTTAATGACCCAGGCGGTAAGTCCGCAAAAGTTCGAACACCTTTTTCATTAAGCCACTCCTCCAACACATTTTCCAACTGATTCCCTTTATACAGCCCCATACGGTAATACAAAAGAAGCCATTTCATAAATGGAAACAGGCGATCCGTCAATGGAACGTCTACTAGACTAAGAAACGAAAGATTATTGAGTCTTTCCTTCAGTTCTTTAGCTGTGTAGCCGGCAGCTGTCAAACTCGCTAAAATGGCACCAGCGGATGTTCCAGCCATTCGTTTGAATGTGTATCCTTGCTCTTCTAGTTCTTCAAGAGCACCAATGAAAGCAAGGGCCTTCACACCGCCACCGGAAAAAACTCCGTCCACTTTCATCCTGCTTCACCCCACTTTACTACATTATAAACCCGGGTTTGGCAAATTAGAACGAAAGCAAACGAATCCAAATGGAAGGACATTTATGCTGTTAAACCCTGTCTTTCTCTGACACTTAGTACCTCCTTTTCAGTTTCGAGACTTTCGAGCGGGGAATGGTTGCCGAAAAGCGATCCCCCCACACGTCCCTGAAGAACCATAAACATTTCGCAATTAATCCTACAAGATGACTGACCTATCCTATGGGTAAAGAAGTCCATCAGCAAAAAAAACGCATGGAATTCCATGCGTTTTTTCTATTCATCATTCTGTTCTTCATTCTTTTTTTGTACTTCTCTTAACGAATCTACACGGTCTGGTTTCTCATCAAAATATTGAACGAGATCACCGATGCGGTCGATGGAATTCCAACTCATGTGGTGTTCAATTCCTTCAACATCATCGTAAATGTTCTCCTGGTCGACCCCGATAATCTCTAAAAACTGCTCTAATAACTCGTGCCGATAAACGAGACGCTTTCCGACTTTTTTTCCTTTTGGTGTTAAAATCAATCCTCGGTATTTTTCATAGTTCAAGTATTGGTCTCGATCAAGTTTTTGAACCATCTTCGTAACGGATGATGGATGCACCTGCAGATTTTCAGCAATATCAGAAACTCGTGCATATCCTTTATCTTCAATCAAAATATATATTTGTTCAATATAATCTTCCATGCTAGGTGTCGGCATGTTGAACCCCCAATACCCTGTCTTATGTACACGCCCTGAACTGTATGAAGGACGGTTTTTATAGCATATGTTTCCACATCCAAATGATACACCAGATTCCTAACGGTGACAAGCAAGGCCTGTGCTCATGTGTTTTTTGTCTCTCGAACACGAACAAACTTATGGATAGAGCAAGAGTTGATGAAGCATATGGAAAAAAATTAACCGGCCGTTAAAAACGGCCGGTTGTTTTCTTTACAATCCACACTTCAGTTGGGCGTTACAATTCGTACAAGTATTACAACCACCAATATCTTCAACCGTTCCCTGGCGACAAACTGGACACGTATCTCCTACTTCAGATCCGATCGTCACGTTAGTCTTGTCGAGTTCATGGATAGTATCCATAAGAACAACGTGTGGTTTTTTGTCTTCATCTTCGAACAGTTCCGTCTGTTCTCCCTCGAAGTCGTTTTCTTCTGCTTTCAAAGATAATACTTGACTATCTCTACTTCCATCGACATACACCGTACCACCTTTGGCACCTCCACGATATAGTCGTTGGTATACTCTTTCCACTTCTTCGACTGTGTACCCTTTCGGAGCGTTGACAGTCTTAGATATACTGCTATCCACCCAGCGCTGTATAATGCATTGTGTATCTGCGTGGGCTTCCGGACTCATTGTCATTGCAGTGATGAACCAATCTGGGAGCTCATTTGGATCTTGTTCCGGATGAGCATCCAAATATTCCTGAAGAATATCTGCTTTCACCTCGATAAATTTACCCAACCGTCCGCTTCGGTAATAGGAGAATGAAAAGTAAGGCTCTAGTCCTGTACTTACGCCAACCATTGTGCCTGTACTTCCTGTAGGTGCAACGGTTAAGAGATGGGAGTTTCTAATTCCATACGCAAGCACATCTTGGCGTATATCTTCTGGCATTTCCTTCATATAACCGGTTTGAATAAAACGTTCGCGCAGCTCTTTCGTCTCTGCATCCGTTTTTCCTGTTAAGAACGGAAAGCTTCCTTTTTCTTTCGCAAGTTCAATGGATTCACGATAGGCCGTGGTCGCGATGGCTTCAAAGATTTCATCGACCAGTTGATTTCCTTCTTCTGATCCATAAGTGGTTTCACAATAAATCAACAAGTCATGCAGCCCCATAACACCAAGTCCAATTCTTCGTTCTCCCAAGGCCTGTACTTTATTTTCTTCCAGGAAATAAGGGGTTGCATCAATTACATTGTCCTGCATGCGGACACCACGACGAACCGTTTTCTTTAGCTTTTCAAAGTCGACCTGCTTACTCTCTTTATCTGCAACATTTGCCAGGTTGACCGCCGCCAGATTACAAACAGAATAAGGGGCAAGCGGCTGTTCCCCGCAAGGATTCGTAGCGACTACCTTCTGCCCATATGCAGTTGCATTTGTTTTTTCATTGGCATTATCAATAAAGAATATACCCGGCTCAGCCGAATACGTAGCGCAAATATTGATGAGGTTCCATAGTTCGCTCGCTTTTACTTTACGATACGTGCGCACACCGAATCCGCGCGCTTCCCATTCACGAACATCACCACTTTGATGCCATTCTTCATTGTAGATTTCCATTTCTTCCGCTGTATAATTTTCAACATCCGGGAAGCGAAGGTCATAATCCGCGTCATTTTCCACTGCTTCCATGAACTCATTCGTGATACAAACAGAGATGTTGGCTCCTGTCAGGAATTCAGAATTATGAACAGTATAATTTCCACCCAAATAAAGCTTCTCTTCAGCTTCTTGAATGCTCTGGTCCGTAAATCCTCCTTGTCCTTGAATGTGCTTATAATTGACCACACTCTGGTACAAGTCTTTCTCAGTTTCAGTGAGAGGCGTAAACTTCAATTTATCTTTAGCCAACTGCTTGATCGACTCATCCTCGGTGTTCTCAATGAGGAAACGGAGAATTCTTGTATTTTGCATCTTAGAAATAATAAACTCCAGGATGTCGGGATGCCAGTCAGCTAACATGATCATTTGCGCCCCGCGTCTTGAACCGCCTTGTTCCACTAGGTGTGTAAGCTTCGCTATATCATCGAGCCAGGAAACCGAACCTGAAGATTTACCATTCACTCCTCTAGCCAGCGTGTTCCGAGGACGTAGCGTCGAGCCGTTTGTTCCAACTCCACCTCCACGGGACATGATCTCCATCACTTGCTTACGGTGATCCGATATTCCTTCACGGGAGTCTTGAATGTATGGCATCACATAACAATTAAAATACGTTACGTCGGTTTGTGAACCTGCGCCGTACAAAACACGTCCAGCTGGAATGAAATTCAACCCTGATAATTCTTCATAAAAATCGTTAAAGCTTTGTTGTTTCTTTTCTGGATCTGTTTCTACTTCTGAGAGCCCGGACGCATTACGAAGTGCAATCTGTTCGTAATAGACTTCCAGAGGTTTATCGATTGTATCAAGATTACGTTTGATCAATCCTGTCTTTCGTTCTTCTTCATGCTCGAGAACATTTACAAATTCATCTTCCACTCTCACAATCGCCTGGTGGGACTGCCAATCAATGGAATGAATAAACCCAAATCCCCGAGCAGGAAACTTCGGATCGTCCTTAACTGTAAGAACAACGAAATCTCCCTCTGCAAGAGTTAACTTTTCTGTATCTTTAAACGCATACCTATCAAGCATCACTAGTCTTGAAACACCTTTGTGCGTAATCGTCATGGATTCAGTTATCTCATGGACCTGTGGAAATTGCCTGATATCAGCATTAAGGCGCTCCACATCAATTTTCGTGTGTACATCTATGGAGGTGGTCGTCTGCATTTTGCATCTCTCCCTTTAAACTAAAAACTAAATAATTTTCATTTGATATAAGTAACATACCACATCTACAAAAAGATAATCAATATATTGTGTTGTGGTAATTTTCAGTCACCATATATTGTGCTGTTGAACGAATGTGTAGAAACTTGTCAATCAAAAAATCTTGAGATATTAAACGTATGACCCAGAGATTAAAAGAAAAACCAGCTCTCTGTTGTTTCTTTCAGCTTTTTCATCATTTGCATACAACTACCATCTACAATCCTCGACAAAATAACACTTTCACTCAAGTTTCGTAAAAATTTTTTTGAAATACTCCTCATTCCCTCCTATAATAGATAGAGGAATAGAGAAATGAGGGGGATGGAAAGATGGATTTATGGATCTTAATCGCAGCGGTCCTATTGGTTATCGCTTTCGGTTTGTATAGATTCTTCAAAGCAAGAAAAATCATGACCACATTACCAGAAGACAAGTTCCGCGAAGGCTACAGAAAAGCCCAGTTGATTGATGTTCGTGAACCGAAGGAATTTGATGGCGGCCACATCTTGGGAGCAAGAAATATTCCTTTATCTCAAATGAAAAACCGCCTTATTGAAATCCGTAAAGACAAACCTGTTTATCTATACTGCCAAAGCGGTGCCCGTTCTGCACGTGCCGCAATGATGCTCCACAAACAAGGATATGAAGACCTCAATATGCTTGAAGGTGGATTCAAAAAGTGGAATGGCAAAATCAAAGCGAAAAAGTAATCACCCTCCCGGTTCCCTAAGAACCGGGATTTTATTTTTTCTTCCCATTAAACTATCGCTCCCCACGGAAAGCGAACCTTTTCCCGGAGCCCCTAAACTCCCACAAAAGTCTCGAAATCAATTCTTCCACAATCCTGCCATATTGTTTAAGAGATAAAACCCGGAGTCCATATGTAGATGGACTCCGGGTTTTTGTTATAGCTCTTTTTGGTATCTTAATACAGGTTTACGTGCTGCTTGCGTTTCGTCCATACGACTCACAATCGTTGTATGAGGAGCCTCTTGGACTATTTCAGGGTCATTCTTAGCTTCTTGTGCGATTTGAATCATACGATCAATGAAGTCGTCCAGCGTTTCTTTTGATTCCGTTTCCGTCGGCTCGATCATGAGGGCCTCTTCCACATTAATCGGGAAATAAATGGTCGGCGGATGATAGCCGAAGTCAAGGAGACGCTTCGCCATATCCAATGTGCGGACCCCAAGTTTTTTCTGACGTTTTCCTGACAAAATGAATTCGTGTTTACAATGACGGTCGAATGGAAGATCAAATTCCTCTTGAAGACGTCGCATCATGTAATTCGCATTGATAACGGCGTATTCGCTCACTTTTTTCAAGCCTTCTGGTCCCATCGTACGGATGTACGTATAGGCACGGACGTTAATTCCGAAGTTCCCATAGTAAGGCTTCACTCTCCCAATGGATTGTGGGCGGTCATAATCAAACACATACAGATCATTTTCCTTCGTCAAAATCGGTGCTGGTAAGTATTCAGCGAATTCTGCGGTTACGCCGACAGGGCCTGACCCTGGGCCTCCGCCTCCGTGAGGACCTGTGAATGTCTTATGAAGGTTCAAGTGAACGACATCAAAGCCCATGTCTCCTGGTCGTGCATAGCCAAGAATTGCGTTAAGGTTCGCTCCATCATAATAGAGCTTACCACCAGCTTCATGCACAATCGCTGCCATTTCTTCAATATCCTCTTCAAACAAGCCGAGAGTATTCGGGTTGGTGAGCATTAAGGCTGCCGTTTGCTCATCGACCACTCGTTTCAAATCTTGTAGGTCTACAAGACCTCTTTCATCCGATTTGACCGTTACCGCTTCAAAACCTGCGACTGTAGCTGAGGCAGGGTTCGTACCGTGAGCAGAGTCCGGTACAATGACTTTCGTCCGGTTCGTCTCTCCTCTTGCTTCATGATAAGCACGGATCATCATTAATCCTGTCCATTCACCGTGTGCGCCGGCAGCTGGCTGTAAAGTAACGGTATCCATTCCAGTGATCGCTGCCAGAGACTCTTGCAAATCATACATTAAATGTAGAGCCCCTTGGACACTTTCTACCGGCTGGTAAGGATGGATATGACTGAATCCAGTCAGCCTCGCTACATCTTCATTCATTTTCGGATTATATTTCATTGTGCAAGATCCAAGAGGGTAAAAGCCTGAATCCACGCCATGATTCCTTTTGGAAAGGGCGGTGTAGTGGCGCATAATTTGAAGCTCACTTACCTCCGGAAGGTCCGGTTCACTTTTTCTGACATAGGCTTCTCCGATCATGTCATCGACATCTGTGTCGGGTACATCGAACTCTGGCAAACTATAACCCGTACGACTTTCTTGGCTTAATTCAAATATCAATGGAAAGTCCTGATTAGACATGAAGATCCCCCATTTCCTTGACAAACGTATCTATCTCTTCTTTTGTCCGGATTTCTGTTACAGCTACTAACATACAGTTCTTCAGTCTTTCATCGACCTCACCAAGGTCATAACCTCCGATGATCCCTTGATCAAGCAGCTTGTGGTTAACCTCTTTTACGTCTTTGTCTAATTTGACTACAATTTCATTGAAAAATGCTCCATCAAAAACAACCTCTAAGCCATTTTGCTGGAGTTGTTTCTTCATATAGGCTGCTTTTTGGATGTTCATCCAGGACATCTTTTTCAGTCCCTGTTTGCCAAGCGAAGACATCGCTACGGATGAAGCAAGAGCATTCAAGGCCTGATTGGAACAAATGTTGGAGGTGGCTTTATCACGACGAATATGCTGCTCTCTTGCCTGTAAAGTCAACACAAAGCCGCGACGTCCTTCCTCATCCACCGTCTGACCGACGAGTCTCCCCGGTACTTTTCTCATCAATTTTTTCGTTGTTGCAAAATACCCACAGTGCGGGCCTCCATACTGAGCTGGTATTCCGAAAACTTGAGCATCTCCGACAACGATATCGGCTCCAAATTCACCTGGAGGCGTTAAGTATCCTAATGCGAGAGGGTTGCTTGATGTAATCATCATCGCTTTTTTCTGTGTATCCACAATAGCTCTAACCTGCTCCAGTGGTTCGATTTGACCGAAAAAGTTCGGGTACTGGACCACAACACTTGCCGTGTTTTCATCAATTTCTCTTTCTAATTGCTCAAGGTCTGTTCGGCCATCCTTATGGTCAATCTCCACCACTTCAACCCCAGGTCCTTTAACATAGGAATGGATAACAGCTAATGATTCAGGGTGAATCGCTTTCGAAACGAGAACTTTCTTTTTCTTCGTTTGTCCTGCAGACAGGTTGACCGCTTCAGCTAAAGCCGTCCCGCCATCATACATCGAGGAGTTCGCCACATCCATTCCTGTCAATTCACAAATCATCGTTTGGAATTCAAAGATCGCCTGCAGCTCCCCTTGAGAAATTTCAGGCTGATAGGGAGTATAGGCCGTGTAGAATTCCGATCTTGAAATCACATGATCTACAATTGAAGGAATGTAATGATCATAGACACCCGCCCCAAGAAAAGAGGTATGAGATTTCAAATGGACATTCTTTTCCGCAAGTTCCGTTAATTCTTTCATCAGTTGAAATTCATTTTTAGGTTCTTTGATTTCTAAATCACCGTTAAAACGGATACTTTCGGGTATATCTGAGAAAAGTTCATCGGAGTGCTGAACACCGATCACATCCAGCATTTCTTTTTTATCTGTTTCTGTCATGGGCAAATAACGAAACTCCATACTTCCATCCCCCTTGATTTATCTTTTATAAAAAGGTGTTTTGACGACTTTCGCTTTCAATTTCCTCTTACGGACTTGAACCGTCACTTCTGTCCCCTCAGCCGTGTATTCTCTATTAATGAGGGCCAGACCAACGTTTTTCCCTAGGGTCGGTGACTGTGTCCCTGTAGTAACAAACCCAATGACCTCTTCTCCGTCCAGGACATCGTAATGGGTACGAGGAATCCCCTTGTCGATCATCTCAATCCCTACGAGTTTTCGTCCGGGCCCCTCTTCTTTTTGCCTTTTTAAAACTTCTTTACCAATAAAGTCTGCTTCTTTTTTCACTTTCACGGCGAAATTCAATCCTGCTTCGATTGGTGTGATTTCTTTACTAAGCTCCTGGCCATACAGGGCAAGGTTCGCTTCAAATCGCAGCGTGTCACGAGCTCCGAGTCCAACAGGTTTCAAGCCAAACGGTTCACCAGCCTCAAGGATTGCTCGCCACAACTGGGCGCCGGAATCAGCGTGCAGATAAATTTCAAACCCGTCTTCCCCCGTATATCCTGTGCGGGATACAAGGGCCTTTCCATCGACACCCTTCAATTCCACACCTTGTTCGAAACGGAAAAACTTGATGGCTGAAAGATCCGTTTCCGTGATGGTCTGAAGCGCATCTTCCGCTTTCGGGCCCTGGACAGCCAGCTGTACGTATTCATCAGAGACATCTTCCACGGTTACGTCGCCTTCCTGATGTTCTTTTAACCATTCATAGTCCTTTTGACGGTTCGCTGCATTGACAACAAGTAGGTATTTGTCTTGAGCAAGATGGTAAACGATCAAATCATCAACCGTTCCTCCATCTTCATAGCACATAATCGTGTATTGCGCTTTCCCTGGTTCCAGCTTAGACACGTCGTTCGTCAGCATTTTTTGCAGAAAAGGAAGACTATCCGGTCCTTCCACCATCACTTCTGCCATGTGAGAGACATCAAACAACCCTGCGGCTGTTCGAGTGGCCTGGTGCTCCTCTTTGATACTGGAAAACTGCACAGGTAGATCCCATCCGCCAAAATCGATGGTTTTTGCTCCGAGTTTCTTGTATTCAGAGTACAACGGTGTTCGTTTTAAATCTGCCATTGGAACCACTCCTTATCACTGATTTCGCCCATAAAAAAAGAGACTTCACCGCTTGCACGGGAGTCTCTGTCCGTTTCACCAGAAAGTTTCACATCAGGAAAACCTGACGCTTGCTTCTTGGGTGGTTTGCACACAAAATGCAAACACTCTCCAGAGTTGCGTCCTATAGAGGTCTTTTTGCCTGAGAGATTCACAAATGATTGCTTGCTCCTTCGGCGCCACGAACGTGGTCTCTCCCTCTACAGTCATTCGCTTTCGTATTTTTCTAGATTTTACCGGGCATACTATTGTGTAACGTTCACACAATGTTTTGTATATTTTCAGCATCATTATATCACGCGTCTTTCACAAAAGACATGATAATTCTACAATAATTCACAATCTTTTATCATTCCTATTGATGGAGGGCTACAAATATGATCGAAATACATCCAGACCAGTCATTTATTGAATTATTGAGCGAGAACCTGGAACATCCCGACAGACTCGCCACATGGGATGGTTTTAAGCTTGCTTATCAAGCGGCTCAATTTAAAACCGTACCAAAATTCGATGGCCTTCTTGCTCTTGAACACCTTCCCCATGTAGATTTTATGGAACACCAGATTGAAGCGGCAGAAACAGCGGTCCATCAGATGAATGGACGTGCCATTCTAGCTGATGAGGTAGGGCTCGGAAAGACGTTGGAGGCAGGACTGATTCTAAAAGAGTATATGATCAGGGGAAGAGCTAAAAAAATTCTCATCTTGACACCTGCTTCCCTCGTAAATCAATGGATACAGGAATTAAACGAAAAATTTTATATCCAGGCTGCTTCTCCAAGGAAGAAACAGGCCTCTTGGAAAGAATGGGATGTGACGGTTACTTCCATAGATATGGCTAAACGTGAAAACCACAGGGAAGTCATTCTGGATATTGACTACGATCTTATCATTATTGACGAAGCTCATAAGCTCAAGAACCATCAAACGAAAAATTACCAGTTCGTACAGTCTTTGAAAAAGACGTATTGCCTTCTATTAACTGCCACACCCATTCAAAACAAATTGAGTGATTTGTTTAATTTAGTATCCATTCTTAAACCCGGTTACCTCGGAAACTTGACCGACTTTAAGAAGAAGTATAAAGAAAATGCTGCCGATAAGGATAATATCCAACACATCCATTCCCTTGTCGGACATTTAATGATCCGGAACCGTAGAAAAGACACCGGCCTTGACTCTTCCAAGCGGAAAGTTGTCAATGAACGACTTTCGTTTTCAGATGAAGAAATGGATATGTACAAAAAACTGGAAGGATTGAAATCGAACCATCCGTCCTTCACATGGCTGACACTCGCAAAAGAATTGTGTTCTTCCAGAGAAGCTTGTTACATGTCTCTGAACCAACTGAAGAAAAACGCCCCAGATGAAAAAGCAGACTTATATGATGAGTATATTGAAGCGATTGGTCAGGTCCCTCATCACGTTAAAGCCAAACGGATGACGGAACTCATTGAAAAAACCGATGAGAAATTCATTGTTTTTACTGAATACCGTGCCACTCAATTTTATTTGCAATGGTACCTTCAACAGAACGGAATCACGTCCGTTCCATTCAGCGGAAAATTTAATAAGAGTAAACGGGATTGGATGAAACAATTATTTAAGAACAAAGCCCAGGTAATGGTGGCCACAGAAGCCGGCGGAGAAGGAATCAACCTCCAATTCTGCCACCACATGATCAACTACGACCTTCCATGGAACCCAATGCGGCTTGAACAAAGAATCGGGCGCATTCACCGCTTCGGACAAGAGCATGATGTTAAAATTTTTAATTTTGCGATCAAAGATACAATCGAAGATCACATCATGAAGATGCTGTATGAGAAAATCGAAATGTTCAAAAATGCGGTCGGTGACCTGGATCATATCCTTGAGCAGATTCCAGGTGGATCGTTCGAGCACCAAATCCAGTCCATTCTCAAACAGTCGGAGAGTCAAGGTGAAGTAGACATTAAACTCAACAATTTGGTCAGTTATGTCGAACATACGGTGAATGAAAGGAGAGAATCGAGTTGAATGCTCCTAATCCATACAAAACGTTTGTCAAACAGTTCTTTTTATCCCATGGTTGTTCGATCGTAAACGATGCTCCTTCCCATTTCACTGTACAGCTCACAAATGAGATGGATGAGGAGATCATGAATCGACCTTTCTACTGGCATTACATGAAGAAAATGAATCGAGAAGGCGTCCCTATGAAGCTGACGTTCAGCGATACAGATCAGAAGCAGGCGGGTGGTATTTACCTTCATGCAGGAACACCTAAACTTCACCGCTTATACAATACGGCGATTTCGAAAGCACGGACAGCTAGACTTTATGAAGTGGTACATCAGACAACAGGACAAAACCGTGCTATGAGCCCCTGGCTGGTGGTTAATGGGCTGCTGCACTTTCGGGGAAAATATACTAGGGACGAACCCGTTTCCATAGGAATCAACTTAATCCACGGTACGATGATGCTTGGAATGATGGACAAGATTATTAACATGAATTTTGAAACAACCGTTTCGGACTACACGTTTCCTATGAGGCCTGTGATCTCTTTATCCCATGCTTATAAACGCATGGAACGCCATATTGAAACATACGTTGGATCGCTCGATCACCAATGGGCGAAGGATTCTCTGCATCATCTTGAAAAAGAAACCCACTTACTTGAATCCTTTTATGAGTCTGAAGACATCGGTTTGGACTCTTTCACAAAAGAACGGGAGCAGCTCGACAATCGATACAAGCCTTACATTGAAATGGAAGTCATCAACGGGGGATTATTTTATATTTCACAGGAAACCAGTAAGACTTGGATGCAGAACGAAGGAGCAGGCACTGTAAAAGAATAGAATCCATAAGCAAAAAAGCTGGCGGAAGGTAAACTCCAAATGATTCCGTAGCACAGGCTCACTTATGAAAAAACGAAAAAAACCGCTGACTTGCTCAGCGGCTTTTCTTATTCTTTCAATGATTGTTGATTCGTTTCCTTTTGAACATTTTCAAAGCGAAAGGAAGCAATCCGAACCAGTAAAAGGAAGATTTTTTGGAGGGTTTGGATTCTTTTCGTTGCTGCTTCTCATCCTTAGACATGTGCATATACTTGACAACTTCTTCTGTCAAAAACTTTACATAATCATTCTGATTCATGAAAACCCCTCTTTTTCCATTGTTGCCTTTAGTATGCTCCAAACCTTGTTATTTTAGACATCCCACCACTTCTTCGGCGATTTCTTCAGGGGTTTTCTGGTCCACATCAATGACTACATCTGCTGCTTGTTCATATAAACTCAAACGTTCATCAAACCGCTTTTTCTTCTCCGAGTCTTCACCTTTCCACAATGGCCGGTCTGTGTCGCCGGTCAACCTTTCCACGATGGTTTCCCATTCTGCTTTTAAATAAACAACGGTCCCCTCTTGCATAAGAACTCGATTTTCCTCCCGGAGGATGACTCCTCCTCCTGTAGATAGGACAACTTCATCCTTTAAGTGCCTCAAAAATTCTGTTTCCTTATCCCGGAAGTACTGCTCTCCTTTTGAAGCAAACATATCCCGGATCTTCATTCCTTCCGCTTCTTCTATGGCCTGATCCATTTCTATGTATGGGTATTTTGTTTTTTCACTTACCATTTTTGCTATTGTCGACTTGCCACTTCCCATGAATCCTATTAAAAAAATCACGATAATTTTCCCCCTTATAAAAATCATTGCAGGAATTAGGCCCTTTATGTCGAATGTTATAAAAGGCCAAATAATACGAAAGAGGTGGTAAATGATTGAAATCCATCGCTCAATATGCCCATGAACTTATCGTTTCTGCTATCCAGCAAACTGCTACGGACATCCACTTTTCCCCCTATGAAGAAACAGCTTCCATCCATTTCCGCATCCATGGCAACCGTATTTTCCACTCGACGACCCCGCTACCCACGTATAAGAAGCTTCTTTCCTACTTCAAATTCACTTCTGGAATGGATATCGGAGAACACAAACGACCTCAGAACGGAACAATCCAGCATCGCTCCAACCAGAACACATTTGACTTACGCCTATCTACTCTCCCCATAACCGGTACCGAAAGTTTAGCCATTCGACTTCTAAGACCAATGGACCATACCCCGCTTGAACAGCTTTTCCTTTTTCCTTACCAATTAAAAAAAATCCAGCGCTGGTTAAGACACCGTAGTGGCATGATCCTTTTCACCGGACCAACGGGAAGTGGAAAAACCACCACCTTATATGCCTTGCTCCAATCCCTTACCTCAACAAGTTCTTTTCAAGCCATTACTCTTGAAGACCCGATAGAAAAGAATTTAAACAACATCATTCAAGTACAAGTGAATGAGCGTGCAGGTGTGACTTATGATACGGGATTAAAAGCAGCCTTAAGACATGATCCAGATCTATTAATGGTCGGAGAAATTCGAGACAAATCAACCGCACAGTTCGCATTTCGTGCTGCGTTAAGCGGCCACCTCGTCATCAGCACCATCCACGCCCGTGATGCACACGGAACCATTCACCGTCTTAAAGAAATGGGTATCAAACAAACCGATATCGAACAAACCATGATTGCCATCGCCTCTCAACAGCTCATTTCTCTTGAAGGTGCCAAACAACTACCAAAGAGAGCGGCGATTCTGGAACTATTAGAAGGGGCCCAATTAAAAAGAGCGATTGATAGTCAGACCAAACACCAGCAGAATTTCCAGTCGTTCAGACACTTGAGGAGGAAAGCCTATGCACTTGGCTTCGTTGCAAAAAACGAAGTGGACCCGTTTTCGTGACCCGCCTTTACCTGTGGGTCAGCAAATTTTGTTTTTCAAAAGGTGCAGTCATATTTTGGACAAAGGCTATCCACTTCTCGATGCTCTACAAATGACTGGCTGGGATTCAAAATTGAAATCCACATGTGACATCTTGACACAGCACCTCAGCGCTGGTCACCCCATTCATGAAGCTTTTATAGAAGCCCGCTTCTCCCTTTCTGTTACAAACTTCCTCTACTTCAGTCAGGTTCATCATAACTTGTCCAGAAGCTTTCAACAGTGTAAAGACATGTTGCAATTAAAGAAAGATTACAAAGAGAAATTTGTAAAGGTTATCCGGTACCCCGTTTTCTTATTTGTTTTCCTCATCATTGCTTGCACAATCTTACAAAGGACAGTGATTCCCAATTTTTTAAATCTATTTGAAGGTGAGAAAGACGGAACCTTCCGTCTGATGGTCATCATCATGCACGTCATGAATGGGTTAGGCCTCCTCGTCCTTCTGACTGTCCTTCTGCTTATAGCCGTTATGATTATCTTACCGCGGATGACATTAAAAAAAAAGCTGTCGTTATATGAAAGAGTCTCTTTCTTAAAGCTGTACCATTCCTACTCCGTCTCCTTTCTATTCACAACCCACCTCCACTCTTTACTCCAGGCAGGCCTTCCACTAAAGGAGGCAATTGAAATGATCCATGGTCATAAGAAATATGAACTGCTCTCTCATTACTGCAGGCAACTATTACATGAACTGTCAAACGGCAAAACTGTTGCTCAGGCGATCTACAGCTGTCCGTTGTTCAGACCGGAACTCACCAATATTTTTCATCATACCAACGACATCGATGCTTTGAAAGATGAACTTGAACTTCTTGCCGAATTCTTCATGGAGTATCTCAGCCAAAAAATCTCCACATGGCTCCATATCATTCAGCCTGCTTTCTTCATCATCATCGCCACCGTCATCATCTTGATCTACGCATCCATCATGCTGCCTCTATACCAATGGATGAACCAAATTTGAACGAGGAGGAACCCTCATGTTAAAAAACGAAAAAGGATTCACATTAATTGAGATGCTCATTGTTTTGCTTGTCATCTCCGTACTGCTGATCATTACAATCCCTAACATGTCTAAGAACAGTGATTCCGTAAAGGCAAAAGGGTGTGAAGCCCTTCAAAAAACCGTAGAGGCCCAAGTCCAGGCGTACTTCATTGAAACAGGAGCGTTCCCAGCCTCTATTCAAACGTTGGTGGATGAAGAGTATATATCGCAGGATACATGTCCAGATGGTACGAAATTGATCATAAGCTCAGAAGGAGATGTAAGTGAACAAGCACCAACAGAAGGCACATAACGGTTACACCTTTACAGAAATGGTCATCGTTTTATTATGCTGGTCCATTCTGCTCTCTTGTTTCATCCCTTTACAGTACCGCACCTATCAAAACCTTGAAGCAACCCTTACTCTTCAACAACTAAAGGAAGACCTTCTCCTCACCCAACACCTTTCCATGAACGAACATGCTTACTATACGGTGAATTTCGACCAAGAATCAGGAGGCTATTTTTTATATGACACAAAAGAAAGAAAAACAATCTTCCATAGAAAATTGCCCGAGAAATGGGGGATGCGTTTGACTACCCTACAGCCAACGGTGCGATTCAATCAGAAGGGAATCATTCAAAGAGCAGGAACGATGTACCTGTATGCACCACATAAAACGTATAAAGTCGTTTTCCCTTTCGGATCAAGCAGGTTACGCATTGAAGAGATCTGAGGGCTTCACGCTGCTTGAGACCCTATGTGCTTTTACACTTTTAACGATCATCACACTATTTACTCTTCCTTTACTTACCGAAATAAGGACTGCCCAAAAGGATCTTCAAACAGAAAGAGAAGCCATCTCACTACTTCATAACGAATTCTTTGAACACAGGATAAGGAATGGTCCACTTCCTTATACAGCAAAACATCAATTGCCTCATGAAATCACTCTAGTCTTTCAATCAGAAGAAGAATGGATCGCAGGCTGCGTATTATGGAAAAACCAGAGAAATGAAAACAAGGAGTTCTGTTTGCATGAAAAAAGGGAATAGGACAAGTGAAAGAGCGTTTACATTGTCGGAAGTATTGATCAGCCTAATGGCGACCATGATTCTATTAACGATCTCCGTCCCCTTATTTTCTTTACTAAAAGGATATGACTATTACTCTGAATTATCGGTTGATCAGCTGAGCGCAGTGATCCAATGGGAAATCAACCAATGTCGTTCCTACAACGTTTCAGATCATTCCATCTCATTGATTGATAAGCAAAACCGCCATATTGTCATGGAGAAGTATGGAAAAATCTTCAGGCGAACCGTCGACGGATCTGGACACGAAACCCTCATTCAAAATGTAGGAGCTATTTCTTTTGTACATGAATCTCCTTCAATTCTTATGGAGGTAAAAATTCATGATCAACCCTACACGAGAAAAATCCATCTTCCATAATGCGCATGGCATCGTCTTCCCCTGGGTGCTCATTTTTTGCTTTTTACTTCTCATTGTCACATTAACAACCATCAACCAGTATAAAAACCACCTGATCCTTATCAAAAGTCATCAAGCTTCGGTTGTAAAACAACATATCCTCGACACTTCACGAATGAAATTGGATGCAGAATTAAAAACAATCCCTTTAGAACAAAAGCAATACTCTTCTGCCTTTCTTACACCGGATGGTGAAAGCTTGGCGGAATGCACACGTGAAGAAAGTCAATGGGTATGCCTATGGAATATAGTAGTAAACGGTAATCAATCTCAGGTAAGAACTTTCCAAAGACCATAAAAAAATCGCCCCTCATCGAGGGACAATGCTTTTATGAAATGTTTTGTTTATATTCCATCCGTTTATCTGTAATCCCACGTAGTCCATCCAAATCATAACCGATGACTAATTTATCTCCATTCGTCAAAATCGGCCGCCTTAACAGCTTAGGCTTCTCAATGACCAGCTCTAGAAATTCATTCAATGTTAGGTCCTCTACATCTAGGTCAAGCGTTTTAAATTCTTTGCTTCTTTTCGCTAAAATTTCATCAATCCCGTGGGTGGTAAGTGACAAGATTCTCCTCAATTCCTCAGCGGTAGGAGTTTCACGAAACAGGTGCTGTTCGTTAAAATCCACCCCTTGACTCTTTAACCATGATTTCGTGCGTCGACAGGATGTACAACTTGGGTATGTGTAGAATTTTAACTTTTCCATGTTTAACGCTCCTCGCTTTTTTGTATAACTTTATTGTATATTGATTGTATAACCTTTGTACAATATTTTAAACTCCTTTTTTCTATTAGACAAATAATTTTCACAACTTGGAGGGTTAAGGAATAAGGACAAGCGGGAATACAAATACTGAGAAATGAAAGATGAATACGTTTTATTTACAATTGTATCCGGGTCGTTTATAATATGAATGATAGTTTAACGATAGAAAAGGAGGGGGAAAAAAGCATGGATCGTATGTTTCGAGTAATGGCCTTTTGGACAGGTATCTTCGCTGTCATGTTCTATACAGGCGATATGATGGAAGCTTCCTTATTATCTCTAGTTCAAACGGCTTTTTTCCTTACTATTGGTTACCTTAAGCTGTCAGAACGTATGTATGTGTACATATTTTTCTCATACTTGACAGTCTTCATGATCGGATTTACGTATTATTGTTCCTTTATCTTAGTACCAGGATTTGGTGGCCACTAAACAAAAGAACCTGTCATCCTTATAAAAAGGATGACAGGTTCTTTTTCTATCTCTTCTTTTTCATGGCACTGATTAGGTTAGAAACGGGTTTTCTTCCCGCTCTTCTCCTATTGTTGTCGGCTGGCCGTGGCCTGGAAAGATGCGCATGTCATTACGTAAAGGAAGAAGCTGTTCTTTAATGCTTGTCTCAAGAACTTCCCTGCTTCCTCCGGGTAAATCTGTACGTCCGATGCCCCTTTGGAACAAGGTGTCTCCAGCAATCGTAAGACGCTGGTTCCTAAAGACAAAGGAAACACTTCCTGGCGAATGTCCCGGGGTATGACGGACTTCAAATGGGAAGTTACCTATTTGCATTTGACCTATTTCAAAGTAGTGATCCGCTGGTCGAGCAGTAATTTCCCCTAACCCGAATAAGGCAGAACCGTTCTTTTCTGGATCCCCCAGCCATTCTGCTTCTTTTTCATGTATGTACACCGGAGCCCCATAAGCATCCCTTACGGCATCTACGGCTCCAATATGATCGAAGTGTGCATGTGTTAGTAGGACCGCAATGACATCAAGTTCTCTTTCCTGTAAGTAGTTCTGTAACTTCTCAAAATCTCCACCTGGATCAATGACCAGCGCTTTATGATTTTCATGGATGATATAAGCATTCGTCGCTATCGGCCCAAGCGGTAACCTGGTTATTTTCTTCATTCTTTACACCTCATTTATTCGTTTCTTTTTAAATTTATTGGCTTTATCGTACAATGTGTAAAAAAGATGTAGATAACTCGACAATTTTTTGTTTATACTATAAAATAGATAAGTACCAATAATAACTACATATAGTATAACATCTATCCTTTGTGGATGATAATAATGAAAAGAGACTTAGGGGGTGCTGAATTTGGTAACAGCTATTCTTCTTTTACTCGTAACAATCTTGTGTGTTTGGGCAATTTTCCGTGAACTTAAAACAAAAAACTTCTTTGCTGTTCTTTTTGCAGGTGCATCAGCATTGATTTTCGGATGGTTCTCAGTCATGACCATCTGGTACAACTTATTCGGTTAAACAGTGAAAGCAAGCAGACCTATTAGGTCTGCTTGCTTTTTTATAGGGATTATATCAGGAACGAGAACTTCTAATTTCTTCATCCGTTTGCAACAACTGTTTGTTTTTGTTGAAAAAGTACCTGTACATACATAAAGTAATGAACATGGCACTCAATGAAACGGAAGAAAAAATACTGAGAGAGATGACTAACTGATACTTGATGGCCATAACAGGTGAAACACCACCCAGAATCAAACCAGTCATCATTCCCGGAAGCTGAACAAGACCTATGGTTTTTAGCCGGTCGACGTTAGGTATTAAAGAAGCATGCAACGTATTTTGAACAATCAGATGAGAGGCCTGCTTCGGTTCTGCTCCTAAGGATAAGGAAGCGAGCAACCGGCCGTTGTTTTCTTTAAACTCATTCTTCATTCGTTCAAGAGCAAGCCCCATAGCAGTCATACTGTTGCCAATGACCATTCCACTCATCGGAATGACCTCTGAAGGTTTAAACTGGATCATGTCAAATAGAAGCCACAAACTCAGCACTCCGACCTCAATGGCCAAAAGGCCTCCAAAAAGAATAAACCCGACATAAGGCAAGTCCTTCCCTTTTTGCCTGGCATGAAAGGTTGCAATGATGATCATGACTGTCAACATGAATGGGATGCCGTAACGAGCAGGTAGATCAAAAAGGAATGTTAATATGTAACCGATAGCAAACAGTTGGACCGTTCCTCTACCCGTAGACCAAATGACATTTTTGCTCACACCCAGTTGGTAATAATAAGACAATGCTAAAGGAACGATGACGAATATGATTAAAAAGAATAGTGACTGATTCGATATTTCTGGTTCCAAATCTTCTTCCTCCCTACTGCTCTAAAAACTTCGCAAGTTCTTCTGTTTTCGGATGATCAAGCATATCCGGTATTTTTCCGTCTTCTACGATCCGTCCATCACTAATAAATAATCCCCGATTCCCAAGCCTCCGTGCTTGATTTAAGTTATGAGTAACCATGAGCATCGTGAGTTTATGTTCTTCCATCAAGCACTCCAGAACCTCTTCAATTTCTTCTGCCGTGCGATAATCCAGGGCGCTGGTCGGCTCATCGAGTAGTAAAACTTCGGGTGAATTGGCCAAAGTCCTTGCCAGGGATACCCGTTGTTTCTCCCCGCCCGAAAGCTGATCCACATCTCTTTCCAAATAATCGGAAGGGAGTTGAACGTAATCCAATAATTTTTTCCCTTGCTGTTCTTCCCAATCACCAAACAATGATGGTCCGTATTTAATGTTATCCAATACGGTTCCCGGAAATAAATTAGGTGCCTGCAAGACGAGACCCACTTGTTTTCTTAAGGCAGTGATGGAATGTTCTTCAATCGATTTCCCGTTAAAGTAAATATCCCCCTGATCTGGGTCATTCAGACGGTTCAATAAGAATAATAATGTACTCTTCCCCGCGCCTGAAGGGCCGAAGAGGATGACTTTGTCCTGCTTTTCAATTGTAAAATTAATATCTTGAAGAACCCCTTGGTACACATGCTCAAAACGAAACATACCATTCCCTCTCTCTCCATAAAACGTTGTTTGTAAATATCATTACCCTTATATGTATGAATTTATGTGAATAGCGGAGTAAAAGCTGCTTTAGTGTTTCTATCAACGCTCCCTGTTCCTCCGTATGCCTCGATTACTAAATTTTCACTTTAGAGGATGGGATTTAATGAGACTTTCCATCAAAATTCAAATAAACCTCCTCCTCCTTTATAAAGCTTATCAGGTTTTTATTAAGATATCTAAATTTTAAGGCCGCTTATGACTGGATATTCGCTTCAGATGCCTTTTGGGCCTAACCGTTTTCATATCGAAAGTTTCTCATTTCTTACACAAACAAAAATAAAGCCGCTAAGACAATGTCCCAGCGGCTTTTCCTTATTTTTCTGAGTGATCAAAATCGTAAAACCTGAACAAGTCACCATAAATGATATTATCCGAGTAATTCATTTCTTTGCTCACTTTTTCTTTAATGGGTTGGCAGGCCTGTGCGTTCTCTTCAGGAAGAGGCTCTCCTGAGGAGCGATCATAACACGTTTCATTTGAGTACAAATAATCTTTTGTAATGAAGCTGCCGTCTCTTAAAGCAACGAAGTCTTTATTTTTTTCGGCGAACATATTATCACCGAAAGTTAAATCTCCATTCTCTTCAATACCAAGGAGATGGAGTAATGTCGGTTTAACATCAATTTGACCGACAACCTTATCTTGTACTCCCCCACCTTCATATCCTGGAATGTGGATCATAAATGGAACTCGCTGTAGTTGTGTTTGCACATAAGGGTCTACTTCTTTTCCTAGGAATTGACCCATGGCTTTATTGTGAAAATCACTAATCCCATAATGGTCACCCATAAGAACAATAATGGAATCTTCATAAATACCGGCATCTTTCAACTGCTGGAAAAATTGTTCCAATGCTTCATCCGTGTAACGAGCGGTTTGAAAATAAGAATTCAACGTTTTTGAATTGGAATCATATTTATCGATATTCGCTTTTTCCTCAGGAAGTTCAAATGGAAAATGGTGAGTCAAAGTAATGAACTTACTGTAGAACGGTTTTTCCTGTGATTGCAAATATTTAATGGATTGTTCAAAAAATGCTTTGTCTTCCAGTCCCCAACCAAAAGAGTTTTCAGGGGTCACTTCGTAAGATTTCTCATCATAGAACTGGTCATACCCTACATTGTCATACATGACGTCCCTGTTCCAAAAGCTTGCGTTATTGGCATGAAAAACAGATGTTTCATAACCTTCTTCATTCAATATTTCAGGCAAAGCATTGTATTCATTCCCTGCATGTGTGAAATACACAGAGCCTCTTCCCAACGGGTAAAGGGAATTTTCAACAATAAACTCCGAATCGGATGTTTTCCCTTGTGCTGTTTGATGATAGAAGTTTTCAAAGGTGATCGTGTTATTGCTTTGTTTCAAATCATTAAGGAACGGCGTCGTTTCTGTACCATTGATCTCTGAATCAAACAGGAAGTTCT
Organism: Halobacillus trueperi; assembly: GCF_003386945.1. Classification (NCBI taxonomy): domain Bacteria; kingdom Bacillati; phylum Bacillota; class Bacilli; order Caryophanales; family Bacillaceae; genus Halobacillus; species Halobacillus trueperi. Next base: position 197,600 of record NZ_QUAE01000002.1, read on the forward strand.
GGAAAGACTCGACACTTACAAAAATAACGTTTTTATCTTCTGCAATGCCATATAGCTCGGAATCTTTATTCGTTTGATCAGGAGAAGTTTCTTTTAAATACGTTTCTATTTCACTGATTTCACTGCCATCAGCAAAGACGCGCTGAGCCTTTGTTTTCGTTTGCATCGTAGCATCATAAAGGTGGTAGTTGTATATACCAATATTCTTCACAAGGTATTCCCGGTCAAAGGCCCGTACAAAAAGCATCGGACGTTCAATCTCTGCAAGCACAACATTCCCTGCCAAAAGCAAAAATGTTACAGCTGTAGCTGCAATTTTCCCACGTTTCGGGAGTTTTACAGTAAGGTCAAACTTTTGTCGGCTCAAATACCATACGAGTGCCACATCAGCGAAGATGAAAATGTCTTCGATGTGAAGCAATGTCAAAAAACTTCCTGTAAGGTCTGCGGCGTTGTTCCCCTGGAATAATACAGGAATGGTAATAAAGTCTGTAAAGTTCCTATAGAAAATCAAGTTTAAGAATAAGACCAATGAACCGATCAACGTCGTCCATCGTAAATATTTCATTTGATTTTTAGGTTTCATCCATACACTGATGGCGAAAATCAAATAGGCACTGGCAATCGGATTAAATAAAAGTATGAATTCTTGCATTGGATTCTCAATCGATAAATCGAACATGAATCTATACACGACATATGTCTTCAGACCAAATAACAATGTCGCAATGATAAATAATGGCATGTTCTTCATTCTCCATTGCATCATGGTTCCTCCTCTAGTACGATACTGGTCCTTTTTAACAAAAATTAACCAGGTTCCTTATCTTCTTTAACAATTTCCACTTATAATCCATATTAAACTCTTTCTTCATATATGACGTAAATGGTCCCATAAAGGTTTCATTAAATTTACAATTTCCATCATTTTCAAAATGATGTGATGGAGCTTTTCTTATCATAAGACAAAAACATTATAAAAAGAAGTCCTAGCGGTTAAAATCTTTTTACAAATATTATACAAATGAAACATAAAAAAGTTGGAGCCCCGAGGCTCCAACTTTTTTAATTATTCTTTTTAACTAAGAAAGCTCCACCAATGACACCGGCATCATTCCCTAATTCCGCAATGCCAAAACTCGACGCTTCAGCCGTTCTTGGTAAGGCATATTTCCGATAAGCTTTTTCAAGGGGTTCCAGCAGCAATTCTCCTGCCTTGGATACTCCGCCGCCAATCACGATTTTTTCCGGGTTGATAGCAATTGCCATGTTTGCAATCGCCATTCCAAGGACATCTGTGACTTCCGCAATCACACCACTCGCTGCTTTATCGCCATCCTTGGCTGCTTCAAATACATCCTTGGAGGTCAACGTCGCATCATTTAAATACGCATTCAGCTTAGATTCCGGGTATTTTTCCGCTGCTTCTTTTGCCTTTCTTACAATACCAGTCGCTGAAGAAACGGTCTCAAGACATCCGGTTTTTCCACAGTTACAAGGAGCTCCACCATCAGGTACAACTGTGACATGGCCTAGTTCTGCTGCTGTACCATTGGCTCCATTAAGAATCTGCCCGTTTGCAATAATGCCACCACCTACACCAGTACCAAGAGTAACCGCAATCAGTTCTGTGCACCCTTCTCCGGCACCGAGCCAATTCTCACCTAAAGCAGCCAAATTAGCATCGTTATCTACCCATACAGTCATTCCTGTCAAATCTTTGAGAAGGTTTCCGAAGTCAAAATCTTTCCAACCAATATTTACGGCTTCATGAATATAACCTGTTGTCGTATCAACAAACCCTGGTGCTCCTGCGCCAATCCCTACAACCATCGACGTGTCAATGGCCTCTTCTTTCAAAGTGTTTGAAATGGACGCTGCGATATCAGAAGGAATGGCTTCTCCCTGATTGTCAGTATTGGTTGGGATCTCCCACTTTTTAGTGATTGTTCCGTTTTCCTCAATAATAGCCAATTTTACTGTTGTTCCACCGATGTCTGCACCAATATAGTAATGACTCATCGCTTTTCCTCCCCTAATAGACGATCCTTTTGTTTCGCGATTTCACTTCTTAAAAGCAGTATGGCCATCTGATAGTCTTCTGACGGCATGCATTGGGCCTTGTACAACTCCCTTACTTCATCTTCCATCATTTCTAAATCGGCCAACCTGTCACCTATGTAAATGATCGTTCCAAATTTTTTCAAGTACTGCTGAATATCATAAATCGTTTTCATTCTTCATCACCACCATTCATTATACCAATACCTTTCAAACTTGAAAACGTAAAAAACCCCGATCGATCATCGATCAGGGTCATCTGGGTGTAAAAATGCCGGTCTCCGGTTTTTCAAAGGTATCGGAGAACGGAGCAAGACATCTCTTAGTGGTTTCCATGAGAAAGGTAGGAACGGCCATAAGTATGGTGTTTTGAATGACTTCATGCTGGAAATATAAAGCAGCCAAAGAGTAATCCCTAATACATACCCTTTTAACCCGAATAAGCCAGTTATGAGAAGCAGCACAAGCCTTGTTATCCGATCAGCCAGTCCAAATTCGTAACTAGGAGTAGCAAACGTCCCAATAGCAGCAAGAGCTAAATATAAAACCACTTCGCTTGAGAACATCCCAACCTCTACAGCTACTTGGCCAATCAATATGGCAGCCACTAAACCAAGAGCGGTCCCTAACGTAGATGGAGTATGGATCGCTGCCATACGAAGCATATCGATGCCTATTTCTGCAATTAGAAACTGGACGATGAGCGGCAGGGTTCCCGTGTCCGTAGGTCCAATAAATGCGAGGGCTTCAGGAAGCAAATCCGGCCTTTTAGAGAAAAGAAAATACAGGGGCAAAATAAAGATCGACGCAAAGAAAGCGAAAAATCGCACGGCACGCAAATAAGCGCCTACCAACGGTTTTTGTCGATATTCTTCTGCATGTTGTAAATGGTGCCAAAAGGTTGATGGAGTAATCATGACACTCGGTGATCCATCTATAATTACGAGAATATGCCCTTCATAAAGGTGGGCAGCTGCCGTATCAGGACGTTCTGTGTACCGGATGACTGGATAGGGGTTCCAATATCGGCCACTGATATATTCATCAATGGTCTTTTCGGCCATCGGGAGTGCATCCGTATCAATGTCCTGTAATACTTTCTTCAATTCTTCGACCCGGTCGGAATCTGCAATATCCTTGACGTAACAAATACACACGTCCGTTAATGATCGGCGTCCGATTTGCAAATATTCCATTCTTAAAGAACGGTCTCTGATTCTTCTTCTCGTCAAAGCCGTATTGAAGATAATAGTCTCTACGAAACCGTCTCTCGATCCTCTCACTACTCTTTCGAGATCAGGCTCTTGCAGTCCACGAACAGGATAAGTACGAGCGTCAATCATAATGATTTCATCGACGCCTTCGACGACTAACGCTGTGGGGCCTGCTAACACCCAATCCGCAGCTGCATTCAAATCTTTTTTCTTCTCTAACTCCACATAAGGAAGATGGGTTTTCAATAACTTCTCAAGAGGATCCGGGTCCAGTTGATCTGGGTCCAACTTTGAGAGGAGCTTCATTAAATAGTGAAGAATATCATCTTTTACAAAGCCATCTACGAGAAATAAGGACATGCCTCGTCCAGCGTAGACAAGATCAAGATGAACCATGTCGAAACTTTCTTCCACTCCAAGCCGATCTTTGAGATACGATACATTTTTTTCATAACTATCAAATAAACGTTGTTCTTCCAAAACGCATCCTCCTCTTAACCTTCTTTGCATAGTTTCTTCCAAATTTAATTATTCATACACAGAAGGAAGAGGTAGGATTATACGCATGTCCGTGGAAAATGGGACATATCCTGAACTATAGATCACCTATGCAGAGAGGATGTATGAGGAGATGATGGTTTGAGAAAAGTGTGGGTACATTGGGTACTTGTTCCTTTGGCCTTAGCCATATTCATCGCATTATATACTCAATATTTTAATGAAGAGTCAGTCATCAAATATTTCCCTTTAGATGAAGGAAGTGGGTTTCATTCTTACGGGACTACCTTGAATTTCGCTTCCGAGGAAGATGAGGACGAGTATGAGATTCTATGGAATATGTTCTCAGAGAGTGATAAAGCCATGTACTTGAGACAGGACGTCTCCCTTTTATATGTAAATGGGAGACTAAAAGGTGTGGTGAGCAAGTGGGAGGAAAACACATCAAAAATAAAGAAAGAAACGTCATTACACGGAGAAGATAGTCAGAAATACCAGGCTATCTCTTTCCACCACGGGGAAATACATGAGGATAGTGGTCCGATAAGAAGCATCCAAGCAAGCTCGAAGGACGAGCTTTATGTTATCGACTCTCCCCATTCAAAACGAACCGCATTCAAAGAACCAGCAAATCAAGAGGAGGAAGAATGGAAACAGCGACTGGATCATTCCATTCAGCAACAACTCGAAGTCCAATGGGAAGAGTTGCTAACATACTACGGCATCAACAAAGAAGATTACACCCTTGTTCCATTGACTGAACTCGCAGCATTTGAAGACAAGCCGCTACCTGGAACGAATGAAGATGACTCAGAACGAATAAAAGGACAACTTTGGGAAGGTTTGTATAAAAACTATGTGGTGGGCATTAGTGATACAAAATCCTCCCACCCTATACAAAGCTATATTCCACTCATTCTTTTTGATAAAAAAGGAAAGCATTTGATCGTCCTTTATGAGGATGATACTGGGAAAAAACATCGCCTCATTCAGTCCTATTAACGGAGGTTGTCGAAGAGTTCTTTAAAATCCTTTTGATCAGGATTAATGTCAGCGGCTCGTTCCGCATGGTCAGCCGCTTTCTCTTCTTCTCCTACCTGTTGGTATAAGAGGGCTAAATTATAATGAGCTTCTGCCATCTCAGGGGAGAGTTCAAGGACACGGAGCAAATCTTTCTTTGCTGCACTGGTTTCGCCTTTTTGTAAATACGCAAAAGATCGATTGAAAAGAAGAGCAGCTTCATATTTACCAGGTTCCTCCAAGGCTTTACTAGTGATTTCAATCACTTCGTCATAGTCACCCGATTGATTTAACTCCTGTGTCTCCTGGACCTCGCTCAACCCTTCCTCATCATTGAAAAGTCCCATATAGCCAGTAACCGCCATACCTGAGATAAGCAATAAATAAATCACAAAAGCAATCAACTGTTTAGACCTATCCCTCTGCTTTGGCATTCGTACGACCGCAGTGGCAAAGAAACCGCCGATCATTCCTCCGATATGTGCTCCATTATCAATTTGAGGAACGAGCAATCCGAATGAAATATTGATGATGACGATAAAAATGAGATTCCAACCCATTGTTCGGAAAAACAACTGTTTATGCTGGACACCAAAGAACAAGAGCGCCCCAAACAAACCGAAAATGGCGCCTGATGCTCCAGCTGCCACATGAGGATTCAACATAAAACTCGCCATACCGCCAAACAAACCCGAAAGTAGATAGGTCCAGGTGAAACGCCACGTCCCGTACAACTTTTCAACGGCAGTACCTAAGTAGTAAAGGGCGAACATATTCATAAATAGATGGAGAAACCCTATATGTAGAAACATAGAGGTGGCGATCCTCCACCATGCCCCGTCCACGATTGCTGGATTGAATTTTGCACCGTATTGTATAAGGGTTTCTACTGAAGTACTATCACCCACCCATTCAATGTAAAGAAAAATTAATACATTGACAGCAAGTAAAAAGTAGGTCATTCGAGGTTTGCCATAATCGAATATCGACATAACTTGTCTTCTTTGATCTTGTTGTTTTTTGACAAGCTGATGTTTCAAGTATGGAAGCATGGCCTCCATTTCGGTTTCACTAATCTTCTGATCAATGAGAGGTTGTTCTAATTGAAAGGCATCATAAAGCTTCTTCTTTTCTAATGTTTTGTTTTTATCATCCATATAGTAAAGAAAAATTGGATTTTTTTGTGATGAAGGGATATCATTTTCAACATTCTCCCACTCTTCCACAGGAGGGTACTCCGAAACATACAGAACATGGAATTGGACTTTTCCGCCTCGGAATAATTTTTTGTTTTGAGACAACTGTCGATATGATTTTTCCAGGTCCCTCCGCAATTCATTCTTCCAATTGATTTGTTTATGAGATAAACGGATGACATGCGTCTGCCAATCATGTTCTTTCTCAAGCCAAACTTCCCCTCGTTCTGTACTCATGTTAAGCACTTGAAAGTCTTGTGCTACAACCAGGTCATAGGTAAGTTTCCATAAATAATATTCTTGTTCAATAAACACGTTGCATCCCCCTCAATAACACCTACATCATATCATGCCCCTTTGTTAAGGAGCTAACTGAAAGCATTGAAAAAAGCCGCCAGGAATATATCCTGACAGCTTATTATATTCATAGCCCACGGAACATTTGTGAAAGAAATTTTTGCCGAATCCAAGGAATGTTCATGGACAACCGGACAAGGATCTTCCGAAGAAAAGGGATTTTCGTAACGAAGTCCAACGCTTTGTATCGGTACTTATAAATCGTTGCTACAACCGAGCCGATGATCATGACCCATCTGAAAAATTGACGCATCTCATCCACCTCTTCTTTTGTTAGGTGAACTTATCTTTCACTAGAGTCCCCATCCTTATACACATAGTTATGAATGACAGGTTTCATCGTTTCCTTTAATAAGGAAGCAGACGCATGAAACTTTTCCATTTCATCTTGATCAAGATTCAATTCAATGATTTCTTGAATTCCTCTTCGATTAACAATCGCAGGCACACCTATATAGAGATCATCCATGCCATACTGACCCTGTAGATAACCCGATACAGTCAAAACCGCGTTTTCATTGTGAAGAATCGCTTTTGTTAAACGAACAAGCCCCATTGCGATCCCATAATGAGTGGCTCCTTTGCGTTCGATAATGTGATAGGCGGCATCTCTGACCTGTTCAAAAATACCTTCAAGGTCTTTTTCATCATACAAATCAGGATGGTCTTTGATACGGTCGAACACAGAGCGTCCAGCGACGTTTGCGTGACTCCAAACCGGGAGCTCAGAGTCTCCGTGCTCCCCCATAATATACGCATGGACATTACGTGTATCGATATTGAAGTATTCACTGAGCTTGAAACGTAGTCGAGCTGTATCAAGGATTGTCCCTGACCCAATAACACGTTCAGCAGGAAGGCCGGAAAACTTCCATGTCATATAGGTTAAGATATCAACAGGGTTTGTTGCTACAAGGAAAATACCATCAAAACCACTCTCCATTACGGAATCAACAATGGACTTAAATATGGCCGTGTTTTTTTCAAGCAAATCCAACCTTGTTTCGCCGGGTTTCTGATTCGCCCCTGCTGTAATGACGACAATATCCGCACTTTCACAATCAGCATAGTCCCCAAACCATATCTTCTTGTTTGCAGGAGCAAAAGCAAGGCCATGATTCAGATCCATCGCATCGCCTTCCGACTTTTCTTTGTTCAAATCAATCATGACCAATTCATCTGCAACTCCCTGGTTCAATAAAGCAAACGCATAGCTGGAACCTACCGCACCCGTACCGATTAGTGCCACTCGATTTACATGTTCCAATCCAACCCCTCCTCATTTAATCTAACCCCATTATAACTCATAAGTTTGCTCAATACTTCACAATGAATGAATGTTTTGTGACATCCTCAGAACTAAAGATAGTATGTAGATCGAACGCCGCTTTCTGTAAGCACGTATTCCACTCTCTGGTCAAATTCTTCGAAAGGAAGTGGTGAGTATTCTTGTCGATCCGATGCAATCATTAATGTCTTCCCCGGAAACCCTTCAATGAAACGATCAAAATATCCCCCGCCGTAACCTATTCTGTATCCTTTTTCATTAAACAATAGCCCTGGTACAAGAAGAAGATCAATATCATTTTTCTTCACCAGCGCTGAGGCTTCAGGCTTGGGTTCTCTTAAACCAAAATAGACTCTCTCCAATTGATCATACTTCTCCAGGTGGTAAAATTCCATCTGCCTACTCTCAGGAATACATTTTGGCACGACCATCTTCTTGCCGGTCCGCCACCCTTCCTCAATAATAGGTTCTGTAGACCATTCATGCGTTTGAGATAACGTGACACCCACTATATGGGCATCCTTCCAAATTTCACTGTTGAACAATTCCTCCTGCATTTTTGCTTCTATAAAGAGTCGCTCTTTCACACTAATGTCCTGAAGAATCTTCTTACCTTTGAACCTGAGTTCGTTCTTTTCCATTTTCCACACCTCATCTTCTACTCATAAGATTAATTTTACAAAAGCTCCCGTTTGTGGAAGACTCAGTTTCGAGACTTTTGTGGAGTGGATGGGGGCGGAGGGGAATGAACTCCTAAGGACGCTATTCTGCATGCGAAAAGCTTGTTATAGAGCGCTTTATGCTTATAACACCAGGATAGTGGAAGGCCCCCTCCCACAGTAAAGGTTTCGTTTCTTACCTTCATAGAATGGGGTGGTTGGGAAACTGCGAGACTCCCGTGGAAGAAGGAGATAGGCGAGATCCCGCAGGACGTAGTCCGAGGAAGCTCGGCGCTCATCCACAGGAAAGCGAGTAGCTTCCCAACCACCCCTGACGCACAACACGGCAAGCGAACCACGAAAAGTCTCGAAATCGAGTCTTCCACAATCCTGCCATATTGTTTAATAACGAATATACAGGCGATTAGCAGAGGTTTAGATATAAAAAAAACAGTAGGAAATAATCCTACTGCTTACTTTGTTTCACGGTGAAGCGTGTGCTTCCCAACGCGTGGGCTGTATTTCATAAGCTCAAGACGCTCTGGGTTTTTACGCTTGTTTTTTGTGCTAATATAATTGCGGTCACCAGTTTCGGTGCATGCAAGTGTAATGTTTACGCGCATTATTATTCCTCCTAATCATAAAAGCTATTCACTGTCTCATTCACATTATCAGACTAATTCATAATACCAAAAACAGTTGGACCTTTCAAGTAGTTATTCATGTAAAAACGGCGAAATATCCCATAGCCATGCCTCTGTTTCTATGATATAAATAAACGTGGATAACCAAAGGAGTGATACAGCTTGATTTATGTGATTGGTACAATGGCTGCTGTTGCCCTTGGTCTTTTCGTTCTTTCATTTTTTATGAATGACCGCATGAAAGAACTAGAAAACCAAGTCGAACAGGTCAATATGACAATGATGCAAAGCAACTACCAGCTCAAAAAGAAAATGAAGGTTTTGGAAGAAGAGCTTCTGGCTGAAGATTTAACTCAAGAAATAATGAACCAGCCTCCGAAGAAAAAAGAAGCACCTCAAACCCTTCCATTAGTCGATACTGTTCGATCCATGTATCAAAAAGGCTATAAGACCCATTACATAGCAAAACAGACGAATTTGAGTGAGCATGATGTCCATTCGATGATACAACAGCAAAAAAGTGGCGGTGTTCAAACATGAAACAATGGACACGATCTTACGCCCTAGGTTTACTTACGGCGGTTCTTGTGTTTGCTATATCCTACTGGAACACAAATGCGACATCCACGACAGCCGTAGAAAAAGAGTATAAAACGGAAGAGTTGATTGAACAGCTCGAAAGGGAAGGATATCGAACTTTAACTACGGATGAGTGGGAAACTCTCAAGGAAAACGATAATAGAGAAGCATCGACTCCTACCCCTGTTGAGGAACCTATATCGACCTTTTCCATTGACATCGTCTCAGGTACTACAACAGATGATATCAGTGAAAAACTGCTGCAGGCCAATATCATTAAAGATGATGCTGCGTTTGAATCCTTTATGAAAGAAAATGACTATAGCCGTTATATACAAATTGGTCAAGCTACTCTAAATTCAGAAATGTCGCTTCAAGAAATTGCTGAAGCTATTACATCGAAGTAAAAGAAGCCGTATTTTTTGTGGCTTCTTTTTTCTTTTAAAATTAACGTAATCTCCCCACCCTTTTAAGCATCTAAGGAGGTCTATACATCATATATAGAATCATATAACCGTCATCTAATAACGAAAGACGGCAAATACGTTAATACTAAAAGACATGAACCGAAACAATCTATTCATGTCTTCTCTTCTATTATTTATTCAAATCGTAAGTTCTTCCCTTTACCAGATAAAATATACTTTCGCCGATGTTCGTAATATGATCAGCGAACCTTTCAATATACCTGGCTACATAAGCCATCTGCATAATGTGCTGGATCTGTTCTGGATTAATCGCCGTCAATTCCAGCATTTCTTTTACAATCGAACCATACTTTTTGTCTACAACATCATCCATTTCAGCAAGCTTCTTCGCTAACGATATATCTTCATACTCAAAGGATTTGATTGCCAAATCCACCATATCCATAGCAAGGACAGCCATTTCACGTAGCTCAGGGTCAATTTCAATGCCATGCTCTTCACCTAAATGAATCGTTGCCTTCGCAATATTGGTCGAGTGATCGGCCATACGTTCTAAATCGCTAGAAATTTTTATAGCAATGATGATCCTTCTCAAATCCCTTGCTACCGGCTGTTGCTTTGCCAGCATCAGAATAGCATCATCGTTTATCTTTTCTTCCTTACGATCGATGGCTGCATCATCCTCCAGGATTTTTTTTGCCGCCTCAACGTCCCCTTGATATAGGACATAGATCGCTTGGTCGAGTGAATCTTTTACATTATGAGCTAACTCTTTAATTTGTTTCTTTAAATCTTCGAGTTCTTCTTCAAAATGAACACGGATTGACATGGATATCCCCCCTAAAAAATTAGCCGAAGCGTCCAGTAATATAGTCCTCTGTTCGCTTATCGTGAGGGTTCTGGAACAAGTTATCTGTGTCAGCGAACTCGATTAATTCTCCATTTAAGAAGAAGGCTGTTTTATCTGAAATACGAGCGGCCTGCTGCATGTTGTGCGTGACAATAATAATGCTGTATTTTTCTTTTAACTCCTGAACAAGCTCTTCTACTTTTGCCGTAGAAATCGGGTCTAGAGCTGAAGTCGGCTCGTCCATTAAGATAACATCCGGTTCAACCGCTAGAGCACGTGCGATACATACACGCTGCTGCTGACCACCAGATAGACCATAAGCATTTTCATTTAGACGATCTTTCAGCTCATCCCAAATCGCCGCACCTCTTAAACTTTTCTCAACGATTTGATCTAATACTTCTTTCTTTTTAATTCCATGGATTCTTGGTCCGTAAGCTACGTTATCATACACACTCTTAGGAAACGGGTTAGGCTTTTGGAAAACCATACCTACCTTCGTACGAAGGTATTCTTCTTTATATTTACTGTTGAAGATTTCCTGGTCACGATATTTAATGGAACCGGAAGTCTTTACAATCGGCACCATTTCCACCATGCGGTTTAATGTCTTTAAGAATGTTGATTTTCCGCAACCCGAAGGCCCGATAATTGCTGTCACCTGTTTCTCTGGTACCACCATGCTTACTTCGTATAAAGCTTGATCAGAGCCATACCATAAGTTCAAATCATTGACTTCGATAATGCTATTCGTTTTCTCTTTTTTAATTCCCTCTTTTTTAACCTCAGGCTTCGCTGTTCTCTGGTTCACCTTTTTATTTGTTTTCTCTTCCATTACTTTATTCATATTGAAACCCTCCTCATCCTAATTAAAGACGACGTTGATATTTGTTTCTGATCAAAACAGCAATTGAATTCATGAGTAGCAACACGGCTAAAAGAACAATGATTCCTGCTCCTGCTACATACTGCCATTCTTCCTGTGGTCTACCTGTCCAGTTATAGATCTGAATCGGCATCACCGTGTATTTAGCAAGTAATGACTCCGGTAACGTGTAGATCGCAGTGGCTGCACCTACGATAATTAAAGGCGCAGTCTCACCAATTGCACGAGACAAAGCGATAATTGCTCCGGTAAGAATTCCCGGAATTGCAGCTGGTAAAATCACTCGTGCAATGGTTTGCCATTTAGAAGCTCCCATGCCATAGGATGCTTCTTTAATTTCGGCCGGAACCGAACGAACAGCTTCTTGGGCAGCTACTACGATAACAGGAAGAATCAACAATGCCATCGTTAGTCCACCAGCAATGAGTGTATAACCGAAATTAAACATATAAACGAAGAACGTTAATCCTAGTAGTCCGAACACAATGGAAGGCACCCCAGCTAAGTTTTGAATGTTTACTCTGATAAATTCCGTAAACTTATTTTTAGGTGCGTACTCTTCCAAATAGATCGCTGTCGCAACACCTATAATGACAGCAAAAATAGCAACAATAATCATTAAGAATACTGAACCGATCAAACCAGCATAAATACCCGCTTCTTCCGGATAGGGTGCTGGGAAGTTCAAAATATAGTCAAGACTTAGATAACCAATTCCTTGAGTCAATACACGATAAAAAAGTAAGACTAGAAAGACTAATCCCACTGCAGTAGCCATACCAAACAAGACCATAAGGACTTTGTTGAAGGCTACTCTCCCTTCCATACGTTTCTTGATATTTTGTTCATTTTGACCAAGCATCAATATTCCTCCCTGAACTTACGAGAAATGTACTGAGCAATAAGGTTCATGACGAGTGTGAAGACAAACAACGTCATCCCTACTGCATACAAACTGTAATAAATGGTAGATCCGAAAGTGGTATCACCTGTTGCTGCTTGCACAATGAAAGCAGTCATGGTTTGGATCGATTCTGTCGGATTGAATGTCAGATTAGGTGTAGCCCCTGCTGCGATCGTTACAATCATTGTTTCTCCGATAGCTCTTGATATAGCAAGAACAATGGATGCGATGATTCCGGATAGTGCAGCAGGTAAAACCACCTTAAATACAACTTCTAATTTTGTTGCACCTAATCCGTAAGCTCCTTCCCTTAAAGCATTAGGAACAGAGTTCATAGCATCTTCTGAAAGAGATGCGACCATAGGAATAATCATGATTCCGACAACAAAGCCACCACTTAGGGCGTTGAAAATCCCTAAATCAGGAATGAAGGATTGAAACATTGGTGTAATGAATGTCAAAGCAAAATAACCATAAACGACAGTCGGGATTCCTGCTAAAACTTCGAGCACAGGTTTGATCACACGTCTTACTTTATCATTTGCATATTCACTCAAAAATATGGCCGACATGAGCCCCAAAGGTACAGCTACAAGCGTGGCGATCAAAGTGATGAGTAATGTACCCCCAATCAATGGAGCAACCCCATACTCACCGGACCATGGTGACCAACTTGTTCCTGTATAAAAATCAACTAAAGACACATTGGAAAAGAAGCCAATAGACTCTCTCAACAAAGTAAATAATATCCCTACAGTTGTTAGGACACTAACTGCAGCACAAAGAAGCAAGAAAAAAGGAATGATTTTCTCTATTCTTTCCCCGAAACTCTTCTTCTTCTTATTCCTTTCAATCATTTGTTGGACGTCAATCATTTTCCCCTCTGATTGTAACCCCTTGTCCATGTTAAAAACTCCTCTCATCCATAAGGCAAGGTGAGACCCCAATAAAGTCTCACCCTCCTTGTTAGGTTTTCAAATCAATTACTCTGCCCAGCTTTTCGCTGTTTCAAGTTGCTCTTGATACTTATCTTCTGGAAGAGCTACATACCCAACTTCTTCAGCAGCTTTCCCAGCATTGTTCAATGTGTACTCTACGAAGTCACGAACTTGTGGTTTTTCTTTATATGCATTCACGTTTACATAAGTGAATAGCGGACGGGAAAGTGGTGTGTAAGAACCGTCTTGGATTGTTTCACCATTTGGCTTCACATATTCTTCACCGTCTTCAGAAATTCCAAGAACTTTCAATACATCTTCATTTTCAGCATAGTAAGCATATCCGAAGAAACCGATTGCGTTTGGATCGTTTTCAATACCGCGCACAAGTACGTTGTCATCTTCAGAAAGTGTAGTATTTTCTCCTTCTTTCATCGGCTCTTCTTCTAGAATTACTTCATTGAAGTAGTCGAATGTACCGGAATCATGTCCAGGGCTGAAGATTTTAATTTCTTCTTCTGGCCATTCTGGATTGATATCAGACCACATTGTAGCGTCTGAAGATTCAAGGAAAATTTGTTTCAACTGATCAATTGTCAATTCTTCAACGAAATCGTTTTGTTGACTAACAACAACAGAAAGACCATCATAAGCTAGTTCAAGTTCTTCCAATTGAATGCCGTTTTCTTCAGCAGTTGCCATTTCTTCTTCTTTAATAGGACGAGAAGCATTACTTAAGTCAATTTCGCCTACTGTGGATTTTTTGAATCCACCGCCGGAACCGGAAGAGTTTACTGTTACGTTCACATCAGGGTTTTCCTGATTGTAAGTGTAAGTCAAGTTTTCCATGATCGGGAATACAGTAGAAGATCCATCAATCGCGATTGGTCCGGATACTTCTTCTGAGCCTTCAGCGTTTGTGCCTTCTTCTGAGTTGTTGCCTTCTTCAGCTGCTGGTTCCTCTTCAGATCCTCCGCATGCAGCAAGTACTCCCAGCACTAGGATGAACATTAGCATTAGTGCTAAACTTTTAAAGTTTTTCATTTCTTTCTCCCCCTATATTTGTGGTTATGTTTTTTGTTCGACGGCTTGGCCATCTCACATTTTATATATTAACGAGAGAGTTTTAATGACATATGAATCAAACGTAAAGGTTTTGTAAATTGGCGTTTTTTGTTGAATAAACACCCTTATGTTTGGATAATCCACACAATTCTTCCGTTAATATAAAAAAGGAGTGATACTTGTCGTATCACTCCTCAGTTTCTGCTTCTTCATCTGAATTATTCGCTTGTATACCGTTCTCTTTACGTTCCTCTTTCAGTTCAAAATACGCTTGCCCGATCCGTGCACCAATTTTGTTGCTGATATCAAACGTGCTTGTTGCGTTTTCTCCTAAATAAGGGGAGACAATGGAGAAAGCAATTTCAGGATCATTCGAGGGTGCATATCCAACTAAGGTTTTATTCAATAGATTCTTATAGGTTGTTCTTTCCCCATTTTCATCAAACACAGCTTTGAATGCTTGTGCTGTTCCTGTTTTGACAGCCATATTATACTTTGCATAAGGCTCTTTAGAGAACACATGACTGGCTGTCCCCTGATTTGTTTGAGCCACTTGCCTGAACCCTTCCTGGACTCTTTCAATATATGACTGATCCATTTCTAATTGGTTCAACACCTGTGGACTATAATCTTTGTACAAAGGACCCAGTCCATCTTCTAGTGACGGCTCATGAACACTTTTCACCAATCTTGGCCTCATTCTGTCACCGCCATTAGCTATGGTGGATACATATTGGTTTAACTGCATCGGCGTATAAGTGCTGAATTGTCCGATGGAGAAGTCCAGGATGTGTCCTGGGTTCCCAATTTCACCAGTGACTCCTAAACCTTCATAAGGGAAGTCTATACCTGTTTTTACGCCAAGGCCTAGCTGATTAAAATTAAAAATGAAATTATCAAATGTTCCATCTTTTAAAGACAGATAGTTCATATCATAATTGTTGCTATACTCTTCACCCAAGTACATCGCAAGGAAGTACATATAGACGTTTGAGGATTGTTGAAGAGCTGCAATATCATTGACTGTACCTATATTAGACGTGTAGGAACCTTTTTGCCTTCCAGCAATTGTTATAGGTTTATCATTGATCCAAGTATTAGGTGTCACGGCCCCTTCATGTAAACCAGTCAAGACAGTTGCTCCTTTTACTATGGATCCAGGCATATAGGAATTATAAAGAGCCTGATGGGATGTATCGGAGAATCTGGATTCCCCCTCTTCAGGATTTCTGTTGTAGGTTTGACCTGTAATCGCCAAAATTTCTCCTGTATTTGGATCGGAGACGACCGCAACCGAATTTTCCAGGTGTCTGTTTGGACCAGGCGCTTTGCGAATTGCTGCTTCCAGCTCCTCCTGAACAATCTTGTTGACTCGTTCTTGCAATTCCATATCAATCGTCAGGACGAGATCTTTGCCTTTCTCTCCTTCACGAATCACCTTGGAATTAATTACATTATTGTTCTTATCCGTTTCGTATTGGACCTTTTCTTTCGTACCTCTCAGTACATCCTCATACTCTTGTTCCAGCCCACTTGTACCTACTCGATCATTACGGCTGTAATCCAGCGACATGAAATAATCCAGTTTATCTCGCGGAACACCTTGTTCTTTCGAAGTAATGCTGCCAATATAACTGCGGAAAACAGAATCATATGGATATGTACGCTCCCAATCCGATGTCACATTGATCCCGGGCAACTCAGCTAAGTGTTCGGCCACAACAGAATATTCCCTTTCAGAGATATCCGTATTTTTCAAAACGTGAGGAGCAAGAGCATAGGCTTTGTCTAATTCCTTCTTAATTGCTATGATCTCCTTCGTTTGGTTGTCATAGCCAGCAATTTCGTCTTTTCTAATGCTATCTAATTGAAGTTGATAGACTTCACCATTATCCAATTCTGATGTATCCTCATCTTCAATACGCGCAGTAACTTCTTCCTGATTTTGAAGAAAGAAGTACTCCTTAAGATCTCTATCCGTTAACTTCCCTTCAAATTCCATATCTATATATTTAGATATTTCTTCAGCTAATTGCAGCTTATCTTTAGGTTGAACACCTTTTGGAGGTGTATAGGTAATTGAATACAACGGCTGGTTATCAACCACTACACGGCCATATCGATCATACATTTCTCCCCTGGGTACTGGTATGCTGGTCGTTGTGTTTTCTGTACGGTTAATTTCTTCCTGGGCCTCTTCCCCGTTTAGAATTTGAACGACCCCAAGTTGAAGTATGATCCCAGAAAATATTAGGAATACAACAAAAAACACCACGTTCAATCGGAAAGAAAGGTGTGACTTGTGCTTCGATTTGTTTTTTTGCTTCTTTCCCATGAACTCCTCTCCTTCTTTTCATGCTTCATTCATTATAGCATTTTTTATGCACCATAGAATAGACGAAGCTCATGGGTTATTGGGTTCAATTATGTGACGATTCTGTGCACTGCGTGTCAATACCCTTCACAAAGAAATAAATAAAGAAATGACCGCCTCCAACAATCAACAAAATATAAGGGATTCCGGTTTCCGGCGGGATAAGAGTTATGGCAAAAAGGAAAATTACAATGGACAATACTCTCCCGATATTAAGAAAAATTTCTCTGACTACAATGTATTCAATCCGCATTTCAGCTGCATTCCACGATTTTCCTATAACGTCGTACGTCAAAGAAATATATGGCACATAGAGTAATGGGAAAAATACACCTGCAACCCCTGCATAGATGAGCAAAAGAGCCATCGTATCACTGAACAGTAAAATCAAAACGCTCAGATATAAAGCCAATCCTGATATGAGAATCGCCTTCTTCCTCCTCCTCGGTTTAACCCACCGACTGACAAGAAAATAAAATAGAAAAGAAAAACCAGAATAAACCAAGTTGAATACACCTAAAGACAACTCATCTTCAGTCATTAAAAAGATCCAGATAGAAACAGCAAATAAGAAAGTCCCTTCTCTGAAGCCCTGAGAAACATGAGCATTCAATATACGTCTCCAATTTGAGTTATTCTTTCTCTCTGATACAATTCTACGGAACGAAAAATTGCCCTTAGCCTTTCTTCTTGATAAACCAAAACTTACAAGGACAGCAATTATGAACAAGCCGAAAGAAATAGTGAAAATAACGGTGTATCCAGTAAAATTGTTCAACCTGGAAATGATATATCCGGCAAGTATCGGACCGGTCATTCCACCAAGAGATTGCAGCACACCAAGAAATCCATTGAAAAAATCCCGGGTATCAGGTTCGGTAATTTCAAAGGTCAATACATTGTAAGCAAGCCAATAAAAGCCATACCCTACCCCCAATAGTGAACCCAGCATAATATTAAACGTAGCGGCCCTTTCACCCACGAGTAACACGGTTAAAAAAAACAAAGAGAGAACGGTCACGCCGGTTCTCAACACGATTACACGATCTATTCTCTTCGCGCACTTGCCCGCTAATATGAAAGTTAATGGTTGTAAGACATAAATGGCTAAATTATATAGAGCTATGTCAATGTAGCTATTGGATTGTTTCCATAAGTATATATTCACAAATGTACTGGATAAGAATATACCGAGAGAGTATAAGCCTCCAATGAGAAGTAACAGCAATAAATCTTTTGATACATTTTCGTGGCTGAGCCACACACGCAGCTTACTCACCATATCCATGTCTCCTTTGTGTTCACCTTTAGTGTTTTCAGAACAAAAGGAGATATACAAAAAGAGAGGCATGGATTAATATCCATGCCTCTCAGTTATTTTCAATTATTTAGCTGCGTCGAAACGCTTAGCCACTTCATCCCAATTTACAACGTTCCAAAATGCTGAAACGTAATCAGGACGACGGTTTTGATAGTTCAGGTAATATGCATGCTCCCAAACATCAAGACCTAAGATTGGAGTTTTACCTTCCATAATCGGAGAATCTTGGTTAAGAGTATCGATTACTTCAAGGTCACCATTATTGACTACTAACCAAGCCCAACCAGATCCGAAGCGGCCTTTGGCCGTTTCTTCAAACTTTTCTTTGAACTGGTCGAAACCGCCGAACGTATCATTGATTTTCGTAGCAAGATCACCTGTTGGTTCACCGCCACCATTCGGAGACATGATTGTCCAGAAAAGGCTGTGGTTTGCGTGGCCTCCTCCGTTACGGCGCACCGCTGTGCGGATATCCTCTGGTACAACAGAAAGATTATTGGAAAGAAGCTCTTCCAAGGATTTGTCTTGAAGATCTGCATGCCCTTCAAGTGCATTGTTAAGCTTTGTCACATATCCGTTGTGGTGCTTCGTATGGTGGATGTTCATTGTTTCCTTATCAATAGTAGGTTCTAGTGCATCATAAGCGTAAGGTAGTTCTGGTAGTTCAAATTTAGCCATAATGTAACTCCTCCTTTAAAATAATATGTAAAACAGAAGCATTCCGCTTCATATTTTACATTATCAAACGGAAAATTGATTAGCAAATGTTTTGCATCACGATATTAAGAATTCCCTGAATGCAAATTTTAAAACATAAAAAAACAACCAAGCATCACTTGATTGTTTAAACTGAGTGGCTCGGGACGGAATCGAACCGCCGACACACGGATTTTCAGTCCGTTGCTCTACCGACTGAGCTACCGAGCCATAATTATATTTATTATTTATTATTGGCCATGCCTCGATAATCTTTCATCAATTATGTATCATGGCGGAGGAGGAGGGATTCGAACCCCCGCGGGCCGTAAAGCCCCTGGCGGTTTTCAAGACCGCTCCCTTCAGCCAAACTTGGGTACTCCTCCGTAACATGTTGTGGTGGACCCTGCAGGACTCGAACCTGCGACCGATCGGTTATGAGCCGATAGCTCTAACCAGCTGAGCTAAGGGTCCACATGGGGCGGTTGATGGGAATCGAACCCACGAATGCCGGAACCACAATCCGGTGCGTTAACCACTTCGCCACAACCGCCACGTTTTTTTATTTATGTATGTTTGGTGGCGGTGGAGGGAATCGAACCCACGACCTCACGGGTATGAACCGTACGCTCTAGCCAGCTGAGCTACACCGCCAATTGATATCGCTTGTGAGCGACTTTAATAATATAACATTTCCATTTAAAAGCGTCAACTGTTTTTTTCTCTTTCAAATCAGCGACAAAAATAATATATCACGCTCTTCTCTTCCAATCAAGGTTTTTTTAAAGAAAAATAATGTATTGAATATACTTTTACATATGCTCCCTATTGTAGAAGACTCAGTTTCGAGACTTTTGGTGAGTGGACGAGGTCTGCGGGTACTAGCTCGCTTTCCGTGGGAGCGCAAGGAGCACATACCACGCATCCTTTAAGGAAGACTGACCTAGTTGGAATAGTGAATGACAATTCCTGGCCGTGGATAAAGGGTCAGGGAAACAACGATTTGCAGTGCTTTGAATCAGTCAGTAGCAAAACACACACGTTTGTGTCTCTATTCGTTTTTCATGCGGACGTTTCCCAGACCCTATTCCCGGGCCTTATTCGTGCAGATGCTATGGTTAAAACCACTCTATAATGCCGTGAGTAAACAGGTCTTTATTACAGAGCTCGGCAGGTTACTGTTTGGGGGATTTCGAGAACCTCATATGGCAAAGGGGCGGAGGGAAACGGTGAGACTCCTGTGGGAAGTGCGTGGTAGATGAGACCCCGCAGAGCGTTAGCTCGAGGAGGCTCATCACTCGCAAACGGAAAACGAACCTTTTCCCGGAGCCCTAAACTCTCACAAAAATCTCGAAATCGAGTCTTCCACAATCCTGCCATATTCTTTAATAACATTTTTTATATTACATATCCGTTAAACAAAAAAAGGCGGCTGTGTCAGCCGCCTTTTTCCTTTATAGACTTTCCTTTTCTCCCAATACTTCCTCAGCAATGTTCACGGCATGGTCACCGATACGTTCTAAGTTGCTGATCATGTCTACAAATACAATACCTGCTTGTCCTGTACACACACCTTCGTTCAAACGGATGATGTGTTTCTTACGATAACTACGTTCCATACGATCCAACTCATTCTCTTTTTGGACGACGGCCAATGCTTCTTCGCGGCTCATCGTTTCAAGAGATCTTGTCGCCTGCTTGACGGTCATTAGCGTAAGGTCAAACATTGTATTCAAATCCTCAATGGCCTGAGGGGTAAGGTTCACTTTATTTGAGTTCTTATAATCGATCAGCTCAATGATATTCTCAAAGTGGTCACCAATACGTTCTAAATCTCTGACAGAATCCATTAGTGCCGAATGCTTATGACTTTCCTCATCCGAAAGAGAAGCTTGAGAAAGATCCACGAGATAATCTGTTATTTTACGATCAAGGTTGTTCAAAGCATCTTCAATCTGCATGGCAAGTTCAGAGTGCTTTTGCTGTTTATTGTTCAAATAAAGGCTTGTCTCTTCAAGACCTTTATAAGCATATTCACCCATACGAACAACTTCTTCTTTTGCTTGGTCTAAAGCAAGGGATGGAGATTGTTCAATAAAGATCGGATCCAAATGCTGTGGTTTATGGTCAATTTCTGAATCTTTCCCTGGTACCAGTTTAATGACAATCCATGCGAGGACTGCAATAAACGGGAATTGTACAACCGCATTAGCAATGTTAAAGGATCCGTGAGCGAAGGCAATTGTCATTTCAGGCTCTAGATCCATACTCGTTTGTAACCAGTTCACATATCTTTCAAATGGAACTAGGAAAATCAAGAATACGGTAGCACCTAACACATTGAATATGACGTGAGCAAATGCAGCTCGCTTCGCGCCGACACTTGCACCTATGGAAGCAAGAACTGCTGTAATTGTTGTACCGATATTATCTCCAAACAATACAGGAATAGCTGCTTGTAAATCCACAAGTCCTTCTCCCAACAACGTCTGCAAAATTCCGATTGTTGCACTGGAGCTTTGTACGATAACCGTGAATAGGGTACCTACAATAACACCCAAAATAGGGTTATCACTCATACTTACCGTCAAATCTTGGAAAGCCTGTAATGATCGAAGTGGCTTCACTCCTCCACTCATTACTTCAAGTCCAAAGAACAAAGCACCTAGACCAAAGATGGTCTGACCAAAGTTCGCAACTTTTTTACTTTTGAAAAAGAATAGCAAGAAAGCACCAACGGCAAGGATTGGCAATCCATAAGCTTTAATATCTATACCAATAATAAATGCGGTCATGGTGGTACCAATGTTGGCACCCATAATAACACCAATCGCTTGTCTGAATGTCATGAATCCTGCGTTGACAAGACCAACTGTCAGTACGGTTGTCGTACTACTACTCTGCAAAAGAATCGTAACGACTGTACCCGCGATCACACCCATAAATGGATTGCTCGTGAAGCGGTCTAACAGTTCCCTCAAACGATCTCCCGCCGTACGTTGTAGTCCATCCGCCATATACTTTAAGCCGAATAGAAAGATACCGAGTCCACCGATGAATTCAAATATCATCTGTTGCACATCGATTTCCATGTTCTCCACCCTTTCTTCATCCAAGTTTCATCATTTTTCTCTTTATTAAAACAACCTCACTCATATTAACCATGGAAAAAGCTTTTGTAAAGGCAATTCATGAATCTTAACATTAAATTTACATTCGCATAATACCAACACAACCGTAGTGTGTTATTTGAATTTTCCGATAAAAAAAGGCCCTCATAGGGACCTTTTATGAAGCCTTCTCATTTATTGTAGAAGTATCTTTATATTCTTCTTTTACATCTCCCTGGGATTGTTCCTCTTTGAATTCTTCCTTTTCAAATTGATTGGAAGCAATAATAAGGGAGAGCTCTTGGGTAAGTCCTATCAGATCAGTAGTAAAAGCATCAAAGGTTTGCATCGTTATTTGTTGGCGGTTAGAAGTTTCTACTAATTCCCCTGTTGAACGAGCCTGATTTGATGTAACTTCTTTCATGCCTTCAATCACATTTTCCATACGCGGCATAACCTCTTTGCCTTCTTTTAACTGATATTTAGTGGACTCTAATTGTAAATTAAATGTACTCATTCCATCCGATAAATTCCTGAAGGCATCTTTTGAGATATCCATTTGCAGCTGCCTTTCCTGAATTTCTCTTTCCATTCGGTCAAATTGTGTGGAAAGATCTCCTCCGAGAGACATGACATCCTTCATCCGCTGATCAATATCAACAGCTGCTGTTCTGGACCGATCCGCCAGTCGTCTAACTTCTTGGGCCACTACGGCGAATCCTTCTCCATGCTGTCCGGCACGAGCCGCTTCAATAGAAGCATTCAATGCAAGCATTCTCGTCTGCTCTGCAATATTTTGTATTTTGGTTCCCGAATCCTGGATGTTCAACATGTAATTTTGAAAAGATTCGATTTTTGAAGTCATTTCTTGAATTTCTTTTCTCAAACTGTGGAAAGATTGTTCGACCTGCTCCACTCCTCCATTTCCCACTTGAACAGCTTCATTCATTCTTTCCTGTTCTCCAAAAAGGTTTTCCAACGTTTGGTGTATCTGACCGAATACCCTATTCAATTCATCGAAAACTTCTTTTTGGCTGTCCATATATTCTGAAGTTTGATTACTTTCCTCCTGGACTTGATTCACACTTCTGCTTAAATCCTGATGGACAAGCTTCAACTCCCGAGAGGAATCATCCATCTGTTCTCCTCCCTTTTCAAGTTGAACAACAGCCCCTTGAAGGGAAGATAGAATCTCCGCAATTTTATGTATAAGCTCTTCATAACTTTTTCTTAACGACTGGATCTCAGGAAGGCTTGTATTAATGGAGCTTGCTTCACTAAGAACCCCATTTCTCGCTTGCTTCATAACATGTTGCATCTGTTTCACTGGATGAACGATTTTCCCTACAACCAAATAAACAATTATACCAATCGCTATTGTGGTAATGAGACCTAATATCAATGTGTACATGGCCATTTGGCGCACTCCACTCATAAAATCCCTCTCTGGGACTCCAAGAACATAAATTCCTTGTAATTCTTGGACAGGTGCGTAAGATAATACAAAACCTTTCCCATCCAACTGCACGGTTTCTGTACCATTCTCTTTGTTCAGAAGTTCCTTCGCAAGAGGTTCAGGAAGAGGTGCTTCATCCATTGTAGGGTACGAATAGATTCCCTCGTTATTAATGAGATAAGCTTCAGAGGATAAACCATCTTGTTGGATTTGCGCCTGTTGCGCATTTGAGTATCCTTCCATGCGTTTTGTGAATTCTTCCTGGTCTCCAACGAAGGCGTACATCAATTGTTCTGCTACATCCTGAGCCATCAACAACTCGCGTTCCAGGCGATCCTGAACCAAATCCATTTGATTTTCTTTAGCTTTCATGTAAGAGAAGAAACCAATCATGGAAACTGATATAAGCACGAGAGCACAAACGATGGCTGTCAGCCTTATTTGCAAGTTGATTTGAGACCATAGCACTTTTAACGCCACCGGCTTGAATCGTATCCCTATTTTCATAAAAAACACTCCATCTCTTTGATTGATTGCACAAACAAAGTATGACGACAGAGTGTTAAGGGATTGTTAACGATTTTTTAAAGTTTGGTAATTTCACAACTTCTTGACCAGGATTTTTGTACCATCTACTTTCACGACCTTAATTTTATCCCCGGAGGTAATCCACTGGCCGTTTGAAACAGCACTGTATTCTTCATCCTCAATTCTTATCGTACCTACAGGTCTCATATCTGTGAGAGCTTCTCCTTTTTGATCAAGTAAGTACTGGTACTTTTCATTCATTGAATTATACCCCATCTCTGACGACAGCTGATCATTGAGAGCCATTTTCGACCACATCTTTCTGTGCTTGAAAACTTTCAAGAACAGCAAAGAAGCCGCTCCACCTAAAATAACCCCTATTACACTGTACAAACCCGCTACCCAATTAGGTGCACTGAATCCGACAGCAATAATCATCGTTACAGCACCAATTACCGCCAGTGTCCCATCATTCAATAGTTTCCCATCAATAATCATAAGAATGATTCCCAGAAAATATACGAGCATCATGACGATGAACATTTCTGTTTCAAGATAACCTGAAAAATAGACAGTTATAAAGCCGAAACCGATAATCGCAAACACTCCACGCATGTTAACGAGTAATTCCCCTATTAAAAACATAGTACCGAGAAAAGTAATAAATAAAGCGATCCAATCATAAGTAAACATGATGGTTCACATCCTCTCCTTAATTACTATATGTACGTCCGAAGATGTCCTTTTGTTTCAAAGTTACAATTATTTTTTCTCCACTAACCCCATGATATAATGATGACAACATTTATGAGTTTACACAAATTTAACTCACAAATGTGCATATTTAAGGTTCCTGACTTCTCATTTATAAAAATAGCCCTTATAATGAAGATTGGAATTCATCTTGCATACCTTTTTGTGAATATACAAAGGAGCGATATTAATGGCAATTACGCACAGAAAAGATACTCGTCCCGTAAGAGTCGGAGACGTTACGATAGGTGGATCGGATGAGGTTGTTATCCAATCCATGACCACCACCAAAACACACGATGTAGAAGCAACAGTCGCTGAAATCAAGCGTCTAGAGGAAGCCGGATGTCAGATCGTCCGAGTGGCTTGCCCGGATGATCGAGCTGCTGACGCCATTCCTGAAATTAAAAAACGCATCAATATCCCACTGGTTGTTGACATCCACTTCGATTATAAAAAAGCTCTGAAAGCCATTGAAGGTGGAGCAGATAAGATTCGTATTAATCCTGGGAACATCGGGAAACGCGAAAAAGTCGAAGAAGTCGTGAAAGCAGCCAAAGCAAAAGGCATTCCAATCCGAATCGGAGTCAACGCAGGTTCTCTTGAGCGCCATATCCTTGAAAAATACGGTTACCCGACCGCAGACGGAATGGTTGAGAGTGCTTTGCATCACATCAAGATTCTCGAGGACCTTGATTTTCATGACATCATTGTGTCCCTTAAAGCTTCTGACGTGAAATTGGCGATTGAAGCGTATGAAAAAGCTGCTGCAGCTTTCAACTATCCAATTCACTTGGGAATCACTGAATCAGGAACCCTTTTCGCAGGTACTGTAAAAAGTGCTGCCGGACTTGGGGCCATCTTGAGTAAAGGGATAGGAAGTACCGTAAGGATCAGCTTGAGTGCTGACCCTGTGGAAGAAGTAAAAGTAGCGAAAGAACTTCTCAAATCATTCGGTCTTGCATCGAATGCTGCAACATTAATTTCCTGCCCGACTTGTGGACGGATTGAGATTGACTTGATCTCTATCGCCAATGAGGTTGAAGAATATATCCAAACCATTAAAGCACCAATTAAAGTAGCTGTACTCGGCTGCGCAGTTAATGGTCCAGGTGAAGCGAGAGAAGCAGACATTGGGATTGCCGGTGCCCGCGGGGAAGGTCTACTCTTCCGCCATGGGGAGATCATCCGTAAAGTACCTGAAGACATCATGGTCGATGAACTAAAGAAAGAAGTCGACAAATTGGCTGAAGAACACTACGAAAAAGAGCGTAAAGAAAAAGAGAAACTAAAACAAGAGCAAGAACAATCCTAAAAAAAGGTGACCCTGATCAGGGTCACCTTTTTGTTTATATCAAGTTATAGATCGGCGCGAAGAATAATGAAAATGCGATGGAAACGATACTGACAATAATCGCCATATTCCCTAACGTATCGGCTCCGCGTCGCTTACCAATGATCCCGAGAACAATCCCGGCCGCACCGAGAATTAACGGAGCAAAAAAGAAAGAAAGGATCGCGGCGGATAATCCCAACCAGCCCATCCCCACTTTTACATCTTCCTCTTCTTCCATTGTTGTTTCTTGTTCTTCGTTATTCATCGGCTCATCGATCGGCCCTACGGCCGCTTCCTGAGCGAACTCTTCCTCATAACTATCGCCATAAACAGGCTCATCTGATTCACGACCGTGATTATCAACGGCGACAACGTCATCAAAGTCAGAAGCTCTGGCTTCGCTGTTACCAGGTTCTTGTCGTAAATCATGGTCTTGAATTTCTTCAAAAGCTTCGTTCAACACCTGTTCTGTCGAAGGTTCGTCATGTTCATCAACAGCCTCAACATGCACTTGTTCTATTTCATCCCCATGCTCAGGGGCCTTTTGTGTTTTATGATTCTCAACAGTATCTTTCGGATCATGCATTAGAATACCCTCACTTTCTGTTTGAAGAATCATGATTATTATATGGAGAGCCCAAGAAATTACATGAGGGATTTGATGGTAAAAAACCGCCTGACATCACGTCAGACGGTTACAATCAATTCGCTAATACTACGGTCGTATGACCTTCTGCTTTCTCTTGAATTTCTTTTGCATACCAGCTTTCGGCATGTCCATTTTCTTCTTTATATTCCTTCAAGCCGCCCATACCTCGGTGATAAGCTGTGAGTGCTTCGTCCCAATTATCGTATTTGTTTTGTAAGAAATCTAAATAAACTAAAGATAATTGCATGGAATAATAAGGGTCGAAAAGCAACTCTTCTTCATAAGGTAAGCCAGCCATATCAGCAATCCAAGGAGCCGTGTTTTTCATAAATTGTGACATCCCATAAGCATGTCCATATTTCGTTTCAGGTCCTACGAGCTCAGGATCAAAGGTTCCTCCTGTTTCCACTTTCAGTAACTCATAAACAAGAAAAGGGTTGATTTTATAGCGCTCTGCTTCCTTAACCAGGTACATGGCCCAGGATTTTTTGAAATTCCCATCACTTTCTTTTACGAGACGGTCTGCCTTTTTCTCAATTTCCGGCCACGTATGATACCCATTTTTTTCTTCTGCTGCTGAAGGCTGTTCCTTCAAATAATCATTCGTGGACTGTAGCCGCTCAATTTCCTTGGATAGCTTTTCATTTTTATTTTTCAATTCCTGCTTTTGATCAGCCAGGGCTTTTTCCTGCTTTTGGTTCCATTGGTTTATAGTAAAGAATGCCGCCACAACGAGAAGCAATGCAATACCCGTTGTCCAAAGAGGTTTTTGTTCCTTCATATTTGTTTCACTCCTTCACTTTCTGCACATTGGTACTTTTGACTAGTACCACACTGAACCCATTGGCTTATACTAACCGATTGGTATATGTAATTCAATTGAAACACTTATAGACATAATTTTTTAAAAACACAAATCCTTCTCAACATTCATATGGTGTAGTAAATACGGTGAGAGGGAGTATAAGCCTATGAAGAATGTGGCACAACAGTTAATTACCCAGAAATTGAAACAGTTAACCGTAAAAGAACTACTTTTTTATAGTCAGAAATATCAAATCCCAATAACTAAGGATGAAGCTGCTGCCATTGTCACAGCTTTAAAGAAAAACAAGGATAACCCCTTCGACCCTGATGGAAGAAAGCGCATGTTCAGCAAACTCGCGAAAATCACATCAAAAGATACGGCAAGATCTGTATATAAATTGCTCATGAAAATGTCCAAAGAATACGGTGTTGAGCATTGGTTAAAATAACTTACCCCCATATTAATTCAACAAAAGCTTCCTTTTGTTGAGGTCTCAGTTTCGAGACTTTTGTTGAGTTTGATGGGGGCTGCGGCAAATGGCTAGCTTTCCTCGGGAGCTTGGTGAGCCTCCTCGGACTGCGTCCTGTGGGGTCTCACCAAGCACTTTTTTTCTTTAGAGGTCTCCCATTCCCCTCCGCTCCTTTACCATATAAGTGCCTCGAAACCACCCCTGGAATAAGTTGCTTTTACTCACAAGGAAAGTAGAGCTATATGAAGTTCCATAATCGCTATTCTGGATAAAAAAAGCTTGCTATAGAGCGCTTTATTACTATAGATCAGGAATTGTAAAAGACATTCCTCCTCGGATAAGGGCACAGCCACCCCTGACACCCAACACGGCAACGTACCCAGAAACATCTCGAAACTGACGCTTCAAGAACCCTGCCATTTACTTTAATGACTAACGAAAAAAAGAAGGAGCACAAGGGCTCCTTCTTTATTGCTGCATGATTTTATCTTTTAAACCTTCGTCAAATACGCCTTCTTTGACCATATCAATTTCATAGCGATACGGAGGCTTTTTATTTTTCTTATCTTCCCCTACATATGGTGTTTCAAGGATTTTTGGTAGATCTTTCAAGGTCGGATGATGAATGACTTTATGAA
Source organism: Halobacillus trueperi (assembly GCF_003386945.1). NCBI lineage: Bacteria > Bacillati > Bacillota > Bacilli > Caryophanales > Bacillaceae > Halobacillus > Halobacillus trueperi. The sequence goes on from NZ_QUAE01000002.1 coordinate 226,325, forward strand.
GAGCACCAAAACCGATATGGCCGAACCCGATGTTCTCGTGACGGTCCTTGGCTGCCCCTTGGATATTTTTACTGTCATTTACATGAATGACTTTCAGACGATCGATCCCGACGACTTTATCAAATTCATCTAAGACGCCATCGAAGTCCTCAATCACATTGTAACCTGCGTCATGAATGTGACACGTATCCATGCAGACAGATAATTTCTCATTAAGGTTCACCCCATCAATGATCTTTGCCAACTCATCGAAACTTCTCCCGATTTCAGAGCCTTTCCCCGCCATCGTTTCAAGGGCAATTTGAACCTTTTGGTCTTTATGAAGGACTTCGTTCAAACCTTCAATGATTTTTGGTAAACCTTTATCTACCCCTTGTCCAACGTGCGACCCTGGATGAAGAACGATTTGCCTTGCTCCGAGAGCTTCTGTACGTTCGATTTCATTTCTTAAAAAATCAACACCAAGCTGGAACGTTTCCGGCTTTGTTGTATTGCCAATATTGATGATATAAGGAGCATGGACCACGATGTCGCCGATGCCATTCGCTTTCATATGCTCCGTCCCTGCTTCAATGTTCAACTCTTCAATGGGACGGCGCCTTGTGTTTTGCGGGGCTCCTGTATAGATCATAAATGTGCTCGCACCATAGGAAGTTGCTTCTTCACTAGCGCCCAGCAGCATTTTCTTCCCTTTCATTGAAACGTGTGACCCAATCTTCAACATAAGATCTACCCTTTCTTATTTCTTCTTGAAACGGTTCTGTTTCAGCTTTCTCATATTCTTATCTGTCTGTTGCTTCATTTTCTTCTTATAACCAGGCTTCACTTTCTTCGGTTTCCGTACCATCTGCTTTGCTTTTTTCTCTAGATCGGAAGCATGTCGTTCACGGTTCTGTCGCTCGTTGTAGGCATTTGTTTCTTTCCATTCACCGTTTTTTACTTCATAAAATTCAAAAGTAAGTCCTTTTTTCTCGAGTTTCTGAATGAGAGGAAGGTCGGATTCCTTATACAAATTAATAGCCGTTCCTTGCATTCCAGCTCGAGCTGTTCGTCCTACTCTGTGAATGTAGAATTCTTCTTCTTTCGGCATCTGGGCGTTGATGACATGACTGACGCCTTGAATATCGATCCCTCGTGAAGCAAGATCTGTGGCTACAATATATTGATAGCGCAAGTTTTGCAACTCTTTAAGCATTCTTTTTCTTTCTCTTGGTGAAAGCCCACCGTGAAGAATTCCTGTTTCAAGACCTCTGTTCATCAATTCACCAGCTAGCTCGTCGGCATGATTTTTGCCATTTGTAAAAATGATGGCCAAATAAGGCTGGATCGCCTTCGATATTTCAACAATCACATCGGCCGGGTCTTTATGTCTTAGCGGGACTAGTCGATGCTCCATCGTTTCTGGTGATGGTTTGTCATCTTCAATCTGGATGTGTGTAGGGTTCGTCAAATATTTCTTTAAGAATGGTTGCAGTCGTTCTGGAATGGTAGCTGAAAAGACGAGCATCTGTACATCCTGGTCCATCCGTACAAGAATTTGGTCTACCTCTTCAATAAAGCCTAAATCCAGCATCAGGTCTGCTTCATCCAGCACAAACGCTTTGGCTTGGTAAAGATCAATCGCCTCTTCTTTAACCATGTCTAAAATACGACCCGGTGTTCCGACGACAATGTGAGGAGGTCTGGAAGATAGTTTTCCGACCATTTTTTGCTTATCCGTACCACCTATGAGGAGTTTTGAACGCCAAACCTCTTCTTTTCCAGCCATTTGAATTGCTTTTTTTACTTCATCCTGAATTTGGATGGCTAACTCTCTTGTGGGCGCTGTAACCACAAACTGTACGTGGTCTGCCTCGTCATCCATATGATTGAACAATGGAAGTAAATAGGCATGGGTCTTACCTGATCCTGTATGGGACTGTCCGATAAGACTCTCCCCTCTCAAGGCTGCAGGCAGTACCTGCTTTTGAATGGGGGTGGGTTTCTTAAAACCTAATCCCTCTACAATTCGACTGACTGTAGAAGTGATGGCATATTGATCAAATGTGTGCTTACTCATAACCGTTCTCCTTTAATGTAAAATGTTCCTTCCTTATTATAATAGAGCTGAAGGTAAATTGCACGATAACCTTGTCTTAGAACGTCTTTCTTTGTCATCTTTCCCTTTACCCTTTATAATGATAATGGTATCTTTAAAGTTATTGGATTGGATTTATAGAGGAGGACGTTAATCAATGGAAGTCATTAAAATCGCCCCTCGCGGTTATTGTTATGGTGTAGTAGATGCAATGGTCATTGCTCGAAACGCAGCTAAAGACCCGAATCTGCCACGTCCTATATATATACTAGGTATGATTGTCCACAACTCACATGTAACCGACGCCTTTAAGGAAGAAGGAATCATTACTGTTGATGGAAAAAATCGCACCGACATGTTAGAAGGCATTCATGATGGAACGGTTATTTTTACCGCTCACGGTGTTTCTCCTCAAGTGAAGGAGCGCGCGAAAGCGAAAGGTCTCACCGTTTTAGACGCCACTTGCCCTGACGTGACCAATACCCACAACTTGATTAGAAAAAAAGTGGCTGAGGGATTTGAAGTCATTTACGTAGGGAAAAAAGGACACCCGGAACCAGAAGGCGCTATGGGCGTAGCACCAGGTAAAGTCCATCTCGTCCAAACGGAAGAGGATGTGGAAGAACTCAACATTGATCATGACAAATTGATGATTACTAACCAAACGACGATGAGTCAGTGGGACGTCTATGATGTTATGGAAAAAGCGAAAGAAAAGTATCCGCAACTCGAAAAACAGCAGGAGATTTGCATGGCAACCCAGGTACGTCAGGAAGCTGTTTCCGAACAAGCGGGCGAAGCAGATTTAACGCTGGTTGTTGGTGACCCGATGAGTAACAACTCCAATCGACTTGCCCAAGTCTCTATGGAAAAAGCTGGTACAACGGCTTACCGCATTGCTGATGTAACAGAAATTCAATTAGAGTGGTTGGAGGGTGTCGAGAAAGTAGCCGTTACAGCGGGCGCTTCAACTCCAACTCCTATAACAAAAGAAGTCATTAAGTTCATCGAACAGTTCGATCATAATGATGAAAGCACATGGATTCGCGAGTCAAAAGTTGAGCAGAAAAAGATTCTGCCGCCCGTCCGTGCCAGAAAAAAAGTGAAGAGATAGAAAAAAGGATGAAAGCCAGAGCTTTCATCCTTTTTTATACAATTGTAAAGGGCTCCGTCTCCGCTTTGGAAACAAAAATGTTCAAATCTCCATCTTTATTACACTTCTCATTTAAGTACCGTTTTACTTTCGGACAGACGACTTTTTCAACGTGATGACCGGGGTCAATGACGGAAAGCCCCATTTCCATGGCATCTTGTGTCATATGAAAAGTCATATCTCCGGTAATATAAACATCGGCCCCACTTCTCTTGGCTTTATGAATGTATTTTTCACCACTGCCTCCAAGAAGAGCTACCTTCTTCACTTTTTTATCCATATTACCAGATACACGCACATGAGGGACATCGTACTCCTTCTTGATCAGCTCGACGAATTCCCTTAAAGTCACAGGGTTTACGAGTTCTCCTACACGCCCTGCCCCCATTGATTCACCTTCATTTAATAATGGATAAACATCATAGGCGACTTCCTCATAAGGATGAGCCTCTTCCATCGCTTTCAAGACTCCGGATAGGCGTGATTTTGGAACAATCGTCTCGATTCGTTTTTCATCCACGATTTCAAGTTTTCCTTGTTCACCGATATACGGATTCGTTTCATCTTCCGGTTTGAATGTCCCTTGCCCCGAAAGTTGATACGTACAGTGACTGTAATGACCGATATGCCCTGCACCTGCCTCACTAATCGCATCCCGTAATTCATCTGAATGGTTTTCAGGGACGAAAACGGTAAGCTTTACGACTGAGTCGCTTCCTGTTTCGATCAGCGGCCGACAATTCGTTACTCCGATCAGTTCGGCCATAACATCATTCACACCGCCTTTGGCAATATCAAGATTCGTGTGAGCAGCATAAACCGTGATGTCATGTTTAATCAGTTTTTGGACAATTCTCCCTTTAGGTGTATCCAAATTAATTTGATTCAATTTGACAAAAAGCAGAGGGTGATGAGCAATGATTAAATCCACTTCTTTGTCAATCGCTTCGTCTACAACATTCTCCAAAACATCCAGGGTAACCATGATGTTTTTCACCGGTTTATTGAGGGTGCCAACCTGGAGGCCCACATTATCCCATTCAAAAGCCAACCCCTTGGGTGACCATTTTTCAAATTCACGGATGATATCCTGGGCTGTGTATGTTCGATTCATGATTGCAATACCTCCTCTAACCATTCCATTTCCTTTTGGTGTTGTTTCAATTTCTCTTCATCAGGAGAAGTCGCTCGCTTCATCTGTTTCACAATATATTGTTTCTTCTTCCATTCCTCTTTACATTTTTGGATAAACGGCTCTGTTTTTTTCTCTAATAAAAACGGCCCCAGCCACATTTCCTTCTCTATGATTTGCTGATGGTAACAGGAGGAAGGGTCTCCCTTTTCTGCCACAAGGATTTCATAAATGTGCCCACTTTCCTCTACAATTGTCTCATCGATAAGTGTATAGTCATGTTGGAAGAACCACCTTCTAAGAGATCTTGCGTCGATGTTGGGTTGGACGACAATTCGATTGACTTCAGAAAGCTTATCTTTTCCTCCCTCAAGAATATCACGGATTAAAGGTCCACCCATTCCAGCAATGACAACCTGTTTTATTTCTCCAGGATCAACAACTCCGAGGCCGTCACCGAGACGGACATCAATGCGATCCTCAAGCTTATGTTTTTCCACTTCGTTTTTTGCACTATCATATGGGCCTTGATTCACTTCACCTGCCACAGCTCTTGCTTCCGGATCATTCAAACATACAAAGCACGGAAGATAGGCATGATCCGAACCAATGTCCGCAAAATGGGCCCCTTTCGGTAAATAGTCGGCAACAAGTGCTAAACGTTGAGATAATTGATTTACATTCATAGACTCTTTCCTCTCATAAAAGAAAAGCTTTCTGATTGGCCAGAAAGCTTTTCGTTCTTCTTCTTATTGTTATTTCTTTTCAGCAAGCCATTCGGCCAATTTAGTTGCTTGTTCTCCTGTGTAAAGACCAGCAGGCATGGCAGAACCTTTACCATTTACGATGATGTCATTAATTTCTTCAGCTGAATAGCGGCTTCCTACTTGTTGAAGGTTAGGGCCAGCTCCCCCGCCAAGGTCTCCACCGTGGCAGCTTGCACATTGGTTCTGATACAACTCTTCAGGACTTGCACTTGCGGTTTCTTCTTGCTTCTCACCGCCGCCCTCTTCTTCATTCTGAATAGCTTCGCGTTGATTAATCCCAGCTGCAGATACGACAATCATAACGACGATCCCCAGCACAGCGATAATTGCGAATGGAATCACAGGGTTCTTTCTCATTTGTTGCAACCTCCTTATGTATTCCCTCATATAGAATTTTCGTGTCTATTCGACTATATTTATTTTACTTGAAAACCGTTACTTATTAAAGAGATATCATGTGAAAACTTATGAAACAATGTAAATAATTAAAAAAATGAAGCCAATGACACCTGAATAAAAAAGCGTTTTCACCTTCCATAACCATCCAAGATAAATCCACAAGGTCAAGTTTAAAGTGAGCGTTATGTAAAAGGACAGCCCCAGACCTATCATATTTTGATTAAGGTGAACGGTTAAAAGCAGAAGAATTAACGCACCATTGAGAAGCGGAATAAAAAGCCAGTCCGACTTTTTATATTGTAACCAACGAATATGAATCCATACCCCGATTACAAAACTCGACAAAACCACTGTTTGCATTATGATTCCCATTTCAGTAAAATAAATGACAAGAAATGAAAGGGGTAACAAAAAAGCATTCATTGCCATGAACATATAAAAGGCGAGGCTTTGTGCACCTTTAGCGCTCTCTTCGTTCTCCTGACCTTCCCCTTGAGTATAAAGCGCTAACAAGAAATTGCAATATTCATCCGGAAGCAAATGATTTTGTTTCCAGTACCTGATTTCATCAACGATGGTTTTTGTCCTTTCATGTTTCATAGCAGCCTCCAAAAGAAAAGATAACTCAGGAGCCCTCCCGCATCCATTTGCGAAACGACCCCTGAGTCGGAAGAATCTTTATTCCATGAAGTCCTTCAAACGTTTGCTCCGGCTTGGGTGGCGGAGTTTACGCAGAGCCTTCGCTTCGATTTGACGGATTCTCTCGCGAGTTACCCCAAACACTTTTCCTACTTCTTCAAGTGTTCTTGTACGTCCATCATCCAAACCGAATCGAAGTCTGAGTACATTTTCTTCTCGATCTGTCAATGTATCAAGGACATCCTCAAGCTGTTCTTTCAACAGTTCATAAGCTGCATGATCTGAAGGAGATGTCGCTTCCTGGTCTTCAATGAAGTCACCTAAGTGAGAATCATCTTCCTCCCCGATTGGTGTTTCTAATGATACCGGTTCTTGAGCAATCTTTAGAATTTCACGGACTTTATCTGGAGTCAGGTCCATGTCCTGTGCAATCTCTTCCGGCGTTGGTTCACGGCCAAGATCTTGAAGAAGTTGACGCTGAACACGAATCAGTTTGTTGATCGTCTCCACCATGTGGACAGGAATACGGATCGTACGAGCTTGGTCAGCGATCGCTCTTGTAATCGCCTGGCGAATCCACCATGTGGCATAGGTACTGAATTTGTAACCTTTACGATAATCGAATTTTTCTACCGCTTTGATCAGACCCATGTTACCTTCTTGAATTAAGTCAAGGAAAAGCATACCTCGACCTACATATCTTTTAGCGATACTTACAACAAGTCGCAGGTTGGCTTCTGCTAAATCACGCTTGGCTTCTTCGTCGCCATTCTCAATACGTTGAGCAAGACTGATTTCATCTTTGGCAGAAAGCAGGTTCACTCGACCGATTTCTTTGAGGTACATACGTACAGGGTCATTGATTTTGACTCCAGGTGGTACACTCAAGTCATTAAGATCGAACTCTTCCTCTTTATTCAATTGCTTCATACTTGGATCTGATTCAGAATCCCCGATTACTTCTACACCTTGTTCATTCAGGTGTTCATAGAATTCATCCATTTGATCAGAGTCCAGTTCGAAGCTCGATAGTTTTTCCGCTACCTCTTCATATGCGAGGATCCCTCGTTTTTTCCCTAACTCTACCACTTGCTCTTTCGCTTGCTCAAGTGTTAATTCTGTTTGATTCTCATTTTCTTTAGAACGTGATGGCTGTTGTTGCTTATCTGCCATAAGTCCCCCTCCTTCCAACAATCTATACAAACTCTACCTAATGGTGTTTCAATTCTTTCTTGCGCTTGATGATTTCCATCGCAATTTCTGCTGCTCTGATCGGCTCATTTTGTTGTTCAGCCTTTTTCAACTCAGATTCAAGGTTTCTAATATCCGTTCGATCCCACTGTTCTGATCGAATCCTTGTGATGTAATCGTGGATTTCCTGATCAGAAACTTCTTCGCTGACAGGTGCCATTGCAAGCTCGATCGCCAAATTTTTGATGGAAGCATCTTCAATCATCTCGACGAACTGACTGATATCCGATTCATTGCCGTCTTCATAATATGCATAAAGATGGGTGACAATGACCTGATGGTCTTCAATATTGAAAGCTCCTCCGATTTCCTCTTGAACTTTATCAGCGATATATGGATCTCTCAACATATACGCAATCAGTTTTCTTTCTGCATTATGAAAAGCGGGTAAAAGTTTTTTTTGAACCGTTGGCTGCCTTGTATCATTAGTATATCGGTTCTTAGGCTCCTTATCCTTAACACCGCTTTGTGATCGAATCCGCTGAACTTCTTCTTTCAGAGTTTCTACGGAGAGCTGAAATTCTGTAGCGATTTCATTCAGGTAGTGCTCTCGTTCGACAGCACGGTCAAGCCCTGCAATCTCTTGTAATACCTTTTCGATATAAGTGATGCGATCTCCTTCTACTTGCAGATTATAATCTCTTCGCAAGTAATTCATCATAAAGGAAATGTACGTATCACTCGTATCAATGATTTCACGTTTGAATCGGTCCCCGCCATACTTTTGGATGAATTCATCTGGGTCGAGCTCATCAGGGACACGAGCAACGTAGGTTTGACAACCTACACTTTTTAAGAGTTTCGCGGCTTTGACAGCTGCTTCGATTCCTGCGCGGTCACCATCATAGCAGATGATGATCTGCTCTGCGTATTTCTTCAAAAGGTTTGCCTGCATGTTTGATAAAGATGTCCCCATCGTACCTACGGCATGGTGGATATCTGCTTGGTCAGCAGAAATGACATCTCCGAAACCTTCGAACAGGATGACCGTTTTTTCTTTTCGAATGGCGGAACGGGCGAGATCGAAGTTATAAAGCAGACGCCCCTTATGGAAAAGTTCTGTCTCCGGGCTGTTTAAATATTTAGGTTCCTGTTGTCCGAGAGCCCTTCCCGCAAAAGCCACGGTTTTTCCTAAATGGTTCCTGAGTGGAAAAATGACTCTCCCACGGAACCTGTCCGCATATTCTCCATGATCATTGGTACTGAGCAAGCCTGCTTTAACCATCGTCTGTGGATGATACCCTTTCTTTTCAAGGAATGTAACGACAAAGTCCTTAGAATCCGGGGAATATCCAATTTGGTATTTTTGGATCGTTTCATCCGTAAAACCACGGTCGATTAAATATTGGTAAGCTTCCCGACCATCTTTGGAATTCTTTAACAAATGATGATATAATTTAGTCAACCATTGATGGGCTTCAAGCATCGCCTGGGATTCTTGGCTCTTTTCTGACGGGGCCTCTTCAGATAATTGATCAGGAAGATCGATACCAGTCTGCTCAGCCAGTTGTTTTAGTGCCTGGATAAAACTAAACCCTTCAATCTCCATCAGGAAGGTATAGACATTCCCTCCCTTTCCACAACCAAAGCAATGAAAGATCTGCTTATCTTGAGAAACGGAAAAGGAAGGAGTGTTTTCCCCGTGGAAAGGACAAAGGCCGAAATGGTTCCTGCCTTGTTTTTTCAAATCGACGTAATTGCCGATCACTTCTACAATATCCGTTGACCTTCTGATTTCATCGACTTTTTCTTCTGGAATATGTCCAGCCATAAAATCACCATACTACTCAATTATTCTCGTTCAAAGCTTAAAACCCTTCATGTTCTGACAACAATTTTTGGAAAACAGATCGGAACTTTTCGCGATCATTCGCTGTAAATGCCGATGGGCCTTTCCATTTCTTTCTCTGCTTCATTGTCTGCTGCCGTATGAACTTTTGGTTCATGATGTTGTCTGCATCATTTTCTCTAACCAGTTTACCTCTTGGAGTAAGTACATAAACCCCTTTGGAAGTCAATAATACAGCCAGCGAAAGATCCTGGGTAATAACGACATCGCCTTCTCCAACTTGATTAAGGATATACAGATCGACAGATTGCGATCCGTCATCGACGAACATCCATCCAGCTTCTGCTTTCTCCCGACTATAATGATTGACGGTTGCTATGAAATAAGGATGTAGATCATACTGCATACAAACATCGATGATTTCCTCTTGTACTGGACAACTATCTGCATCGACATAAATATGAACATTTAAATTTGGCATAGTATCAATATTTCTACAATAAGCGGTAGAATCCTCCTTAAAAGTGAATGTTTTATTTTTCTGAAAAGTTTGTGCTTTCTCTGACTCCTTATCAGAAAAACTTGGTAGGAATGGACATCCCTTCACTATAAGGATTTTTACCACAAATAGATATTATAATACATTCCTATCATTTACGCTATGTCTAATTGTACCTAATTTCATTCTTCCCAACAAAAGTCGCGCTTAATCAAAGCACGACTTCCGCTATTTGTACTATTCTTGGGCATTCTGACGTAATTTGTTCATAATGACATTGGCTGTCTCTTCGACGGCTTTGTTCGATACATCAATCACCGGACAACCAATCCGTTCCACAATCCGATTGAAGTGGTCGATTTCCTGCTGAATACGAGTCATATTCGCATAACTTGCTTGATCTCCAAGCCCTAATGACTTTAATCTTTCTTTTCTTATATCATTTAGTTTTTCTGCACTGATACTCAAGCCTATGCATTTATCAGGATCGACACGGAACAATTCTGATGGTGGTTGCACTTCCGGTACAATCGGCACATTCGCTACCTTTAGGCGTTTGTGAGCCAAATACTGCGACAATGGTGTCTTGGATGTTCGAGAAACACCGATAAGCACGATGTCCGCTTTGGAAATACCACGTGGATCACGCCCGTCATCGTACCGGACAGCGAACTCGATGGCCTCAACTCTCTTAAAGTAATCTTCATCCAATTTATGAACAAGACCTGGTTCAAGACGAGGTTTAATTTGTAGGTGGTTTTGCATAACCTCCATCATCGGCCCCATAATATCGACACACTGAATGCCATGCTTTTCAGCTTCTTGTTTCAGATGCTGTCTAAACTCTGGAATCACCAATGTAAAACCGATCATCGCCTTATGTTCTTTGGCTTGCTGTACCGCCTCGTTGATCGTCCCTTTATCTTCCACATAAGGAATTCGCTGCAAATCAAAAGGCCCGTCATCAAACTGACTGAGACATGCTTTTACGACCAGTTCTGCGGTCTCTCCAACGGAATCTGATAAGACATAAATTAAAGGCTTTTCCATACTATCCCTCCTCCCCCTCTAAAATTACAAATGTTGGTCCCTGGCCAATTCCACGAGTGCTTTCGTAATATTCGTTTTCGTCAGTCTACCGACTACTTTCAACCCTTCCTCACTAGGTTGAACGACAGGTAGACCATCAATTTGTTTTTCAATCAACTTCTGGGCCGCATCCAGTAACAAATCTTCAGGTTCACAAACCGTAATATTCGGCATTCTTGTCATAATGATATGGACAGGAACGGACGTAAGATCCTGATTACCGATACTCGCTCTCAGCAGATCTTTCCTTGATAAGACCCCTGTTAAAATGGAATGTTGATCCGTTACGAAAAGCGTCCCAACGTCTTCTAAAAACATGGCACAGATGGCATCGTAAACAGATACATCTTCTTCCACAACTATCGGGCGGGATTGATATTCATCCACTTTGAACTTCTTCAGCTTCTCAGTAAAAAGCTCAGATCCTGTTTTCCCCGTAAAGAAGTAACCGACACGCGGGCGGGCGTCCAAGAAGCCCGCCATTGTCAAAATGGCTAAGTCTGGACGCAGCGTAGCCCGTGTCAAGTTCAGCTGATCCGCTATATTCTCACCTGTAATCGGCCCGTTATCTTTCACAATTTGAATAATTTGCTCTTGCCGGTTTGATAGTTCCAATCTTTCTTCACCCCGATCACTAACTGTGACATACTATTTTTAATTATAGCTCATTTTTAATTATCGGTAAAAGAAAGCTGATTAGAACTGTTGTTTCCATTCAATGGCATTCAAGTCTGCGAACGCATAGACGTCTTCAGAAATCTGTTTCAATAGCCCCAAGCGATTGCGGCGTATGCTTGCATCTTCCGTCATAACCATCGTTGCATCAAAGAAAGTATGGATTGGACTTGCAAGCTTGGATAACTGATTCAGAGCCAGGTCCAGGTGAGTCTCTTTTAATGCTTGTCGATAATCTTCATGTATGTGTTGATAAGCATCATACAATTGGCGTTCTTGTTCATTTTCAAACAATGAAGGATCGACATCCGCAGCATCTGCCTTCTTCGCTAAATTCAATACACGACCGAGTGCTTCATGCACAGATTTGAAAGAAGGATCTTGGCGTTTTTCTACTAAAAGAACCGCTTTTTCCTTCGTCGTGGGATAGACGCCGATGCCTCTTGCCAACACAGCTTCCACAACATCTGGAGCGACTCCTTCCTCTTTCATTAAATAAGCCGCACGCACTCGGAAGAATTCATGTAAGTCGTTATGAACTTCTTTTTCATCACGAGTTGGGAGATCCAGTTCATAATAAAATTGATGCACGAGATCAATCAATTGCTCAACTGGAAGCGACCATCCATGTGCCGTTAAGGTTTGCAGAATACCTAAAGCCTGGCGTCTCAATCCGTAAGGGTCCTGTGAACCTGTCGGAATGATGCCGATAGAGATACTACCTACGATTGTATCCAGTTTATCTGCAATACTGACAAGAGAACCCATGGTTGAAGAAGGTACGGGTCCATTTGCTTGACGAGGCATGTAATGTTCATTGATGGCTACAGCTACCTCTTCCTCTTCACCGAAAATTCGTGCATACTTTTCCCCCATCGTTCCTTGTAGTTCTGTAAATTCATCGACCATCTGGGTGACAAGGTCAAACTTACAAATTTCTGCTGCCCGTTTCGCTTTTTGCAGCTGAGTTTCTTCAAGGCCGATCCATTCCCCGAGTTTACCAGTAATGGCTACGATCCGTTGGACTTTATCCGCTAACGTACCAAGCTCTTCCTGGTAGACCATGCGAGAAAGCTTCTTCATCTTTTCATCAATGCTTCCCTTTTGATCTTCTTCATAAAAGAACTGAGCATCCTTAAGACGCGCCTTTAAAACCTTTTCGTTTCCTTTTGCTACCGTCTCAAGGTGCCTGTCATCCCCATTACGAACGCCGACGAAATGAGGCTTCAACTCTCCGTTCAGAGAACGTACCGGGAAATACCGCTGATGCTCCTTCATCGAAGTAACCAGTGCTTCTTCAGGAACTTCAAGGAATTCTTCAGAGAACGTGCCGCTGAAAACGGTCGGATATTCGACTAAATGTGTCACTTCGTTCAATAACTCTTCATCTATAATCAGCTTCCACTCATTTTCCCTTTCAAGCTTCTTCAGCTGATCTACAATCTCCGCTTTTCTTTCCTCTACCGAAGCCATGACATACTGTTCTTTCAACGTTGGTTCATAAGCATCAGCTTCAGCAACTGTCGTTTTGGACCCTAAGAAACGATGGCCGTAAGTCGTATTTCCTGTTTCAACCCCTTCGATTGTAAAAGGAATGACTTCTTCTCCGAAAAGACCGATCATCCAACGGATTGGACGTGCATAACGCAGGTCGCGATTTCCCCATCGCATGTTTTTAGGGAAGGTAAGCGATAAGAAAACATCACGGAAGTTCTGAAGAAGTTTAGTGGTTGGTTCTCCTTCAATGAACTTATTGACATGAACATATTCCGTGCCTTTGATTTCTTTGAAATAGATATCATCTACATCTTTCCCTTGACCTTTAGAAAACCCGATGGCCGCTTTCGTCCAGTTTCCTTCTTCATCAAGAGCGATTTTCTTCGCAGGTCCTTTTGCTTCCTCTTCAATATCCGGCTGCTTTTCTTCAACATTGGTAATTTTAACAGCCAATCTTCTTGGAGTGGCAAAGCCTGTGATGTCTCCGTAAGGAATCCGGTTATCCTTGAACCATTGAGCTGTTTTTTCTTGCAGCTGATCTAAAGCATCATTGATAAAACGAGCGGGAAGCTCTTCTACACCTAGTTCAAATAATACGGTATTACTCATGGTGCCCCTCCTCCTTCTTCAACATCGGGAAGCCTAGACGCTCCCTTTCCTCTACATAGGTTTTAGCAATTTTCCGAGCCAGGTTTCTTACACGGGAAATATAACCGGTTCTTTCCGTTACGCTAATGACTCCTTTGGCATCAAGCAAATTAAACGTATGGGAGCATTTCAGAACATAATCATAAGCCGGAAAGACAAGTCCTTGTTCCATGATTCGCTGTGCTTCCTTTTCATAAGTTGAGAAAAGATCGAATAACATGTCCTCATCAGAAGCTTCGAACGTATAAACCGAATGTTCATATTCCGGCTGTGTGAAAATATCACCTACCGTTACTCCGTTGGTCCATTCTAATTCAAAAACATTTTCTTTATCCTGAATGTACGAGGCCAGTCGTTCCAGACCGTACGTGATTTCAGCAGAGACAGGCTTAGCTTCAAGACCGCCGATTTGCTGGAAATACGTAAATTGAGTGATTTCCATGCCATCCAGCCACACTTCCCAACCAAGACCTGCAGCACCTAAGGTTGGGTTTTCCCAATTATCTTCTACGAACCGAATGTCGTGTTTCTTCGGGTCAATTCCAAGGGCTTCCAGTGACTCTAAGTACAATTCCTGGATGTTATCAGGAGAAGGTTTCATAATGACCTGAAACTGATGGTGTTGATATAAACGGTTCGGGTTTTGGCCATAGCGTCCATCAGCAGGACGGCGGGACGGCTCTACATAGGCAACGTTCCACGGCTCAGGTCCAAGGCTCCGTAGAAGCGTCATAGGAGACATCGTTCCTGCCCCTTTCTCGGTATCGTAGGCCTGCATAAGCAGACACCCTTGCTTTGACCAATGATTCTGTAATGTTAAGATCATGTCTTGAATATTCATACGTTCCCTCCTAGAAAATGACTTGCTCAAAAGAAAAAGACCCCGTTCCTACGTCTGCATCCAGACATAGGGACGGGGTCTCCGCGGTTCCACCCTAATTGCTTCCCAAAAAAGGAAGCCACTTTCATCATCGCTCCAGAACGCCTTCACCAGCTTGTTTCCGCTTGTCTCTCACCGTCACAAGCTCGCTATTGGAAACAGAAAAACCGGTTACTACTCTCCTTCACAGCAACACGTTATTTAGTAATAGAATCATACTCTAATTCCAGCAAAATTGTCAAACCTCAGTCTGAAAACAAATCCAGCTGCTTTAAAAATTTCTTTGATTTAATGAAATATCCACCATATCGATCATAGTATTCATCCATAATGTGACGCAACAATTTTTTATTCTCTTCTTTCATCGTAATCTGACCAAGTCGCTTCACATCCATATGTAAGAACACTCTCAGCAATTTTGGTAAAGGATCCGGCAAACCATAGGCTTGTGGGTCCCGCTGTTTACAACGAAAGCACAACAGACCGCCCTCTGTCATTGAAAATGCAAAAGGACCTTCCTGACTGCCACACTGGATGCAGTGATCGACGACCGGAGCGAACCCCGCTTTTTTGTACATTTTCAATTCATACATCAACGTCAGGATGTTTGGGTCCTTTCCTTCATTCATCCATTGGAACGTTTGAAGCAACTGTTCATAAAGAAAAGGATCCGGCTGTTTTTCTTCAATGAGCTTATCGGTTAATTCTGCGATGTAAGACGCATAAGCCGTTTTTACAATATCCTCGCGAATTGACCTTAGGGAAGATAACATTTCCCCTTGACTCATTGATCCTAAGCCGGACCCTGTTTGAATTAAAAATGTGCCGTGGATGAATGGTTGGGTGATTGAGGACATCCGGCTCTTTGGTTTCTTAGCACCACGAGCCATTACGCCGATTTTCCCTTTTTCTCGTGTCATCATCGTGACGATTTTATGTGTTTCACCGTAATTATTCGTCCGGATGACGACTCCTTCCACCTTGTCCATCAAATGGCTCACCTGCTCTGTTTACGAATGGAATTCATCCGTAGATATTGGTTCAGTAGGGGAAGCGAGCTGTTCTTGAGACTGCTGATCTTGAGACTCCAATTCTTTCATCAATAAATAAGTTTCCACACTACCTGTTTGACTGAAAACGTTCCATGAAAGCTTGTCGCGCACAAGAAACACCGCCTTTCTTATCATCGCTAAACGAGTGTACATTACTAGAATGCTTCCCCTTACTGAAAACATAAGGCTTAATTTTTTCCAACCCTTAATATTCGTCTTCTCGGTAGCCGAAATCACTGAGTTGGATTTGTTTGTTTCTCCAGTCTTTTTGCACTTTGACCCAAAGTTCCAAATACACTTTGCTTCCTAACAGGGATTCGATGTCTCTTCTAGCTCTCTTACCGATCTCTTTTAGCATGCTGCCCTGTTTACCGATGATGATGCCTTTTTGAGACTTTCGTTCCACAATGATGGCCGCTTGAATTTCCACTTTGTCGTGTTCATTCCGAGGCTCAATCCCTTCAATGACAACAGCAATGGAATGAGGGATTTCCTCACGGGTCAAATGTAAAACTTTTTCCCTTATAAATTCGCTGATGACAAAGCGTTCCGGATGATCCGTAATTTGGTCTTCTGGATAAAATTGCGGACCTTCAGGTAAATGTTTTTTTAGAACGTCCAGTAAATGATTGACGTTATTGCCTTCAAGCGCTGAGATTGGAATGATTTCTTCAAAATCAAGCTTCTCTTTGTACTGATCAATTAAAGGCAGTAAGTCATCCGGGTGTACCCTGTCAATCTTATTGATGATTAAAAATACAGGCTGGTCAACACGTTGCAGACGGTCCAAAATGAATTGGTCCCCTCTCCCGTATCCTTCTTCTGCATTGATCATAAAAAGGACGGCATCCACTTCGTTCAATGTGTTCTCTGCAACGTTCACCATATAGTCTCCAAGCTTGTGCTTTGGTTTATGGATTCCAGGAGTATCGATAAAAATGATTTGCGATTCTTTATCTGTCATGACTCCCTGGATTTTGTTTCTGGTTGTTTGGGGTTTATCACTCATGATGGCGATTTTTTCACCGATCACACGATTCATGAACGTCGATTTGCCTACATTCGGACGACCAACGATCGTAACAAAACCCGATTTGAAATTCTCTGTCATAAATGTTCCTCCAATAAATGTTCACGCATTCGTTCTGCTCCATTTTACTATATCATCTTCTCAGTTACATTCCTATTCTCATATCATGAAAAGCTTGGGGAGGAAAATGATAATTCCTATGATGACCGCTCCAATACTTGCTACAAGGACAGCCCCGGCAGTAATATCCTTAATAGAACCGATGATAGGGTGGTGTTCAGGATGGTAAAAATCAAGCAGCCTTTCCATAGCAGTATTGACCATTTCAAGGCTTAAGACCATGCCCACGGTGAGGAGGATAGTGATCCATTCCCACTTAGACAAACCGAATACGAAAGCCGCGATGATGACTAAAAGAGCTACCGACAGATGAATGCGAAAATTCCGCTCTGACTCATACACTTCTTTTATCCCATTCCAAGCGAAACGGAAACCGATCCCTGTTTTCTTTTTACGATCTTTGAAGTCCGAACTCATGTAAAATTTCCTCTTGTCTGCCGAACATTTTCTTCTCATCTTCTTCATTCATGTGATCATAACCTAGCAGATGTAAGAAGCCATGTAACGCCAGGAAGCCGAATTCTCGTTCAAGAGAATGGTTATAGTCCTCGGCTTGTTCTTTCGCCTTATCGACAGAAATGATAATATCTCCTAGCATGAGCGGCATGTTCTCATCCAACACATTCATTTCGTCTTCCCCAAGTTCCTGCATGGCAAAAGAGATCACATCTGTCGGTTCATCTTTTTGACGGTAATTGCGGTTGATTTCCTGAATTTCTTTGTTATCCACAAAGCTAACAGAGACTTCCGCATCCCCTGTAACTCCTTCTTTTTCTCCTGCAAAACGGATAATACGTTGAATCATATCAACAAATGCTTCATCTACTGAATTGGTTTCGTCTTGAAAATCAATGGTAATCATATTATTTTGCCTCCTTGACTAATGGTTTGGTTTCCGGGTATTCGATTCTTGAATGAAAGATGCCCTGCAACGTTTCACATATGGCTGTTTCCATTGTCTTCAACTCATTAAACGTCAAATTGCTGTCATCCAGCTGACCATCAAGCATGCGGTCTTCCACAATGGATTTCACGATTTTTTTGATTTTTCCTTCTGTCGGATGAATCAAAGACCTTACAGCTGCCTCCACAGAATCGCAGATACATACGATTGCTGCTTCCTTACTTTGAGGTTTCGGACCAGGATACCTATAATCATCTTCTTTGGTATCTTCGTTCATTTCCTTGGCCTGATAATAAAAATACTTCAAAAGTGTCGTCCCATGGTGTTGTTTAGCGATATCAATAATCTCGTCTGGAAACTTACTCTTCTTCAGCATTCTCGCGCCGTCATATGGGTGGTTAATGATTATCTCAGCGCTTTGTTCAGGTTCCAGAAAATCATGCGGATTTCTCATCCCCATTTGATTCTCAATAAAATAATGGGGATGGACGGTTTTTCCGAGGTCATGATAATAGGATGCCACACGTGCAAGTAGACCATGAGCTCCAATTGATTCACACGCCGATTCGCTTAAATTGGCTACCATGACACTGTGATGATACGTACCTGGAGCTTCCACGAGTATTTTACGTAAAAGCGGGTGGTTGGGACTGGCAAGTGTTAGCAATTTCTGATCAGAAAGGACTCCGAAACCGGTCTCTATGAAAGGAAGAAAGCCGAGCGTCAGTACTGCCGAAAGAAAGGCGCCGCTGACTCCATACCCACTATACAGAAACACTTCCGTCCATGAGTATTTTTCAAAAGAAATGAATAGAAAGAAAAGGATCGCACATATATTGGTAAAGGCAACACCTGCACTTGCACTCACAATGGACAACCTATCTTTACTTTGGGTAAGGAAAAAGATGCCTGCCAGCTGAGATAGCAGCAAATACATTCCTGCGGTTGCATGAAGAGCTCCAGCTAACTGTCCGTTGAACAACAAGCAAGCCATTAAAGAATAGACCACCGCCAGCACAATCGCAAAACGCTCAGAACAAAGGATTTTAACAATCATGACACCTGTGACAGCGGGTACAAGATAGTACACAGGTTGTTCCATTGATCCGAACAAACTGAACACTTTCATGAGTGCAATAACCAATACGGATACAAATGCGGATATGAAGAGATGATGAACAGTCCAGTTGTCCTTTTTAACAGCCCTCCTGTATTCGGCGTACATAATAGCGCCTAAGAGGATTGCAAACATGGCTAGTCCAATGGATGGAAGTAAATTGCGCTGTTGATCGAGCAGACCGGTCAACAGAAGATCATCATAGATATCCCCTGTTATCGTAGCTCCCTCTGCAACGATCACTTCTCCTGCTCTAATCATGACTGGCTCGACAGTAGCAGCCGCCTTTTTAATGGCTGTATCCGTTTTTTCAGGATCGAACAAGGAGTTTTCAACAAGAGCAAAAGTCCCTATATCCGAAATGACTCGCTTCAAATGTGATGGTGTTTCTGAATATTGTACTTTCAGCTGAATCCTTCGTTCTAAACCTTCAACTTCAGATCCTTGCACCCCTTCTTTAAAATAGTTATGTAAAAGGGTCTCAAGCAGCTGCTGACTCTCATTCAAAGACGGTTGATCCACCCTCAGCAAAGGTAGAAAAACTTCTGTAGGAAGACCTTCAGAAAGTTCATCCGTCAGAAGCGATTCAATCATGGTAATTTGTTCTTCTTTAGTCAGGTTTTCCCCTTGGGTTTTGGTCTCTTCCACAACATCATAAATTTCACTTACCATCCTAAGACGTTCTTCTGTAATATCTTCAGAAATCGTATAATGATCCTCAACGGACTGAGTAACTTCTCTCAGTTGCTGCTCTGTCTTGTGTTTGTTTTCTATGGTGATGGGGGAACGGATGGTTTCGGGTGCGGTGCTGTATTTCTCAAGCTTATAAGTTTCCGTGTGGACATTTGGAATGGCAAGCGCAAAAAAGAAAACAGCAACAACGAACGCGGGTAATGCAAGCAACAGCTTTGACTTGTGCATGTTAAGTTTTTGAAGCTGTTGAAGGAATCGCGCCTTCAAATCACCCCACCCCTTCCTGATTTATTCCATGTAAAGACAATAAATAAGACCCAGTCGCTGGGTCTTATTTATTTTCCCCTTCATATGCATCGATAATCCGCTGCACAAGTGGGTGCCTGACAACGTCGGATTGATCCAAATGAATGAAGGCAGACCCTTTTACTTTACCTAACCGCTCCTCGGCGACTCGCAAACCGGACTTCACGCCTTTTGGAAGATCCACTTGCGTGATATCTCCCGTTATAATCATTTTTGAACCGAATCCTAAACGAGTCAGAAACATCTTCATTTGTTCAGGTGTCGTATTTTGAGCTTCATCCAAAATAGCGAATGCATCATCCAGCGTCCGCCCTCTCATATAAGCTAGCGGAGCAATCTCAATCGTTCCTCTATCTATCAAGCGCGCTGTATGTTCTGCGCCAAACACATCGTGCAAAGAGTCATAAAGAGGCCTTAAATAAGGATCGACTTTCTCTTTTAGATCCCCTGGAAGAAAACCTAAACTTTCTCCGGCTTCCACTGCGGGACGAGTCAGGATGATCCTCTTCACATCTCCATTTTTCAAAGCATTGACGGCCATAATCACAGCAAGGTATGTCTTTCCTGTACCAGCAGGGCCAATACCAAAGACAAGATCATTCTTCTTGATCGCT
The DNA here is from genome assembly GCF_003386945.1 of Halobacillus trueperi. Classification (NCBI taxonomy): domain Bacteria; kingdom Bacillati; phylum Bacillota; class Bacilli; order Caryophanales; family Bacillaceae; genus Halobacillus; species Halobacillus trueperi. Next base: position 246,656 of record NZ_QUAE01000002.1, read on the forward strand.
GCGATATAATTCCTTTGACCAAGGGTTTTGACCCTGATTGATTTCCCTTTTGAGTTTTTCGTGATTTCATCTTCGAACAATGCTTCGAATTGATTAATTTTCCCTTTTTTAGCGAGTTCTACAGCATAAACGATATCTCGTTCCGTAACAGTCAAACCTTTACGAATGATTGCAAGAACGCTGTTGAGTATTTCTTCAACAAGCTGAACATGTTCCGCTTGACCGGATACTCTGACTTGTTCCCCGCGTGAAATGATCGTGACTTTCAGCTGTTCCTCAATTTGCTTGAGGTTACGGTCTTCTGTACCAAAAAGGGCTAATGCTTCTGTTGTATTATCTAATTGAATGTCCATTGTTTTTAAATCTTCTGGCATACTCAATCTCCTTGACTTACATACTTGGTCACTGCAATATTTTCATAAACTTTGTACATTAGGATTAATTTTACTTTACCATTCTCCTCACTGAGGTGCAAAACTTTTTCATCCTTAATTTCCGCATCTTGATCGAGTTCTTGCTGAAGGTTGCTCCTCGCTGATGAAACCCCAATCTCTTCGATATCTTTCCTGGATGATTCATACGCTTTTCGGTCAATCGAATAGTAGTCGATCGTCTTCATGTTCACAGGAATGTGGAACCCAAAAATACTCCAGTTTGATGAATGTGATTCTTCCCTGAAGTCTCCTTCCTCTCCTCGCCAAAAACCCCAAATAGGAAGAGCAAACTCCCCAATCTTCAAGTGATATTCACTTTCAACAGAACCATCTGTCAAGGAAAGCACTTGTTTCATAGGAAGGCTTTGAGCGACACGGTACCATGTTTCTGCAATTACTTCTCCTTCAGAATGTATAAATAGATCCTCTTCTTCCACTAACTGACCCGTGGCAAGGATTTGTCCTTTTTGTACAACGTCATAAACCGACACCATTGGACGACCCTTTTTTATAAATGTTTCAATAATCATCCCTTTTTTGGCTGCTACAAGGTTTGATGGGCGAGTGTTCATTTCTGTATCGTATCTTGTTTTCTCCACCCCATACAAATGATAGCTCGTCCCTTGTTTTTTTACACCAATCCATAAAAGGTCCGGGATATCTTCCAATAACTGCTGTTGTATTTCAATAGGATCCTTCATCCCTATCGTTAGTTTTCCAGGAGAGACCCCATAACTATTCAATTTACTTTCAACATCTGCTTCAAGTTCCGGCGATAGTCCGTCTACCTTGATGGACCACAACGTATTCGCGAGAACAAAAATGATTACAACCGCTGCGATGAAAGCGAGAAGAACCGACAGCCTCCCTATCATATGCTGAATAATAAATGGAAGCCCTTTTCCACCTTTGATGGATATTTTACAACGGTACTTCTTCCTTAATTGTCTAAAGATTTTCCAATCCTTTAACCGAATCGTTAAAATGACGAGAGAAGCATCCAATCTTCTCATATTTGTGATGTGACAGCCACGTTTCGTACATGCTTGCAAAAAAGGTTCGATTAACGGTCCCTCTACTTGTACCGTCATGATTCCCTGAAAGAAATCATGCTGGTTCTTCATCGTCTCACCCCCCTTTTGTTTCCGGCAAAAATTCTACGGATTTAAGTTCACCTTCCAGTAATAACTCTTCCTTCAGCATCATTTTCACACCCAGGTCTTTCCCCAAAATGCGAACCTGACCTTTTTTGTATTGAATTCGAACTTCTTCATCAGAAAAATGAAGGAGGCCTGTATGATTTTCTATGTACACATGAATGGACCCAATTGTTGTTATTCTAGGAAGATCCAACATGACATCAGATGGTAAATCAAAGTAACGACTGATCCAAGTCCGTAATTGCTGCTGCCATTTTGACATGCGACGCCCTCCCCTCTTTTCATTTATACGAAAAACGCACGAATTGTATCACTACAATTCGTGCGTTCTGCTTATCTTTTTCGCGGGTGGGAGCTGTGAGGCTTGCGAGCACGGGGTGGACCGAGAACTTCAGCCATTAAAATCCCCTCAGCTAACCGCTTTTTATCCCACTTTCTTGTTTTTTCTATAATTGGACCATTTTGATTTAACTGCGCAGAAGGTGTAGTTTGTTTTTTCCTCACCTGATCAGGGAATGTATAGATTTCCCCTTCCCCTCCTTGAGGATCTTCATTTCGAGCCGTTTCCGCTTCGGCCAGTTTTTTCTGTTTGGTCTCATAGTAATCCCGCAACCTATCTTCCCCTAATGTAGTCTTCGTTTCCTTTTCCTGAAGATCTGGAGAAGGACCACTAGGGTAGGCAGGAGGAACTGGAGATGTTTTCTTTTCAGGCTTTTGTTTATTCTCATTTTCTTTTGTCATCCCGCTAAACCAGCTGATAATCCCGCCAATAATAGCAGCAAGAATAAGGAAATTACTGAAAATGAGCTCAATCAGATCTCCCATACAAATTCTCCTTTAAGGTACTCAAGGATTATTTTTCTTCTTCCTCTTCATCGGACATTTTACCAAGCGTGTTTCTCATATCCGTATCCGCATTGATGTTCTGATAGTTCATGTAATCCATGACGCCCATCTTACCGGATCGCAAAGCTTCGGCAAGCGCTTGAGGCACTTGGGCTTCGGCTTCGACCACTTTCGCCTGCATTTCTTGTACGCGCGCACGCATCTCTTGCTCTTGAGCAATCGCCATGGCACGGCGTTCTTCCGCTTTCGCCTGTGCAATATTCTTATCTGCTTCCGCTTGGTCTGTTTGCAGGATGGCTCCGATGTTCTTCCCGATATCAATATCCGCAATATCAATGGAGAGAATTTCAAAGGCGGTTCCAGCATCTAAGCCTTTCCCTAATACATTTTGTGAAATCCTATCTGGATTTTCCAATACTTTGTTATGATTTTCGCTTGACCCAATAGTGGATACAATACCTTCACCAACACGAGCAATGACTGTATCTTCACCGGCACCACCGACAAGTCGGTCAATATTTGCTCTTACCGTAATACGCGCCTTTGCTTTCACTTCAATACCGTCCATCGCCACACCTGCGATGAATGGCGTTTCAATAACTTTTGGATTAACACTCATTTGAACGGCTTCCAAAACATCACGACCAGCGAGATCAATGGCTGCACAACGCTCGAAGCTGAGTTCAATATTTGCTCTTTGTGCTGCAATTAGAGCGTTTACTACGCGATCAACATTACCACCTGCTAGGTAGTGGCTCTCTAGTTGGTTTGTATTCACATTCACCCCAGCTTTATGGGCCTTGATCAACGGATTGATCACACGTGAAGGAATAACCCTTCTTAATCGCATACCTACTAATGTGAATATACTAATTTTCACCCCTGCAGCTAGAGCACTGATCCATAGCATGACAGGAATAAATGTAAACAACACCGCTACTACGATAATAATGATACCAATGATGATGATTGGCATTAATTGTTCAAGTGTCACTTTGTTTCCTCCTCTTTTTCTGCTTTTTTAACCTCACGCACAACAATACGTGAGCCTTCTGTTTTGATAATTTTTACTGCTTGATGAACAGAAATGAAACCACCTTCAGATACAACATCCAACCGTTCACCATTAAAATCAGCTGTACCGGAAGGGCGGAGTGGTGTAATCGCCTCCCCTTCCATTCCGATTAAATCCAAACGGTTTTGTGAAGATACATATCCTTTTTCAGATGAAGTGGAATCATTTAAAATGATATGACGAAAGAAGCCTCTTTCCAAACCAACAAATTTGAATAGTACAATGGATACAACAATTGTCACCAATAAAGCAATTCCTATACTCATGGCCATATGACCCATATCCGCTGATGAAAGCATTAATGAGGATACTATCGCTACGACCCCAGCTATTCCTGCAATGCCTCCTGGTAAAAAGAATTCAGCTATCACTAACCCGATCCCAAGGACGAGCAGAATAATCGCTTCATATCCGGCCAGGCCAGCAACAATGTGACCATAAAAAAACAGCACAAGCGAGAGCGCTCCCATTGTTCCTGGTATGCCAAAGCCTGGTGAATACAATTCAACAACGAGGCCAATACTTGCAACGGATAATAAGATTGGAATAACAACAGGATCTGTCAGGAATCTGGCAATATTCTCAGAAAGAGTAGGGTTCTCCTCTATGACGGTGGCATCAGACAAACCAAGGACGCTGAGAAGCTCATTACGGTCGTCAACGATTCCTTCAGCATAGCCTACCTCTTCTGCATCTGTTGCTCCCAATGTCAAAAATTCTCCCTCAGGAGCTCCATAATCCTTTAAATCGACGGAGGAATCGGCCATAGCCCGTGCATATAAAGGGTCACGTCCTGTAGATTCAGCAGCTGCTACCATGGATGAAATCCAGGCCGATTGAGCCTTCTTATCAGCAGCCGTTCCATCAGAATTAATGACCCCGGATGCGCCCATGGTCGCTGTTTGCTTCATGTAAATCGCATCTGCGTTTAAGGCAATATATGAACCAGCCGAATAAGCCCTGTTTGTTACAAACGCACTATTCGGAACATCTAAATCTTGAAAGATTTCTCCTATATCACCCGCCGCATCCACGCGACCTCCCGGCGTATCGATTTCAAATATAATATGATCCACGCCATTTTCACGAGCTTCTTCTGTCGTTCGGTTAAGGAATGCAGCCATCCCACGCTCCACCGTATCTTTTACGGGAATGACATAAACTGTCTGACCTTCCCCGTCTGCTTGCACCGTTGATTGAAGATGGAAGAATGATAAAACGCTTCCTAAAATAAGGAGTATCCCCCAAACACCTAAACGTAAAGACCGCTTCATTCATTTTCACCTCCTTTACAGGTAGCCTTCCCACCATATAATACGTTTACGAAACAAAACCATGGTTGGTTTCAAAAAAGTTTAGTACTTTCATAAACGCATCGAAGAGATGTTTAGTGTATGTAAAAAGGCCTCCCTTAACAAAGAGAGGCCTTTATATTTACGATAGTTGCTGAAGAACGAGCTTATTGACCTTGGTTCCGTCGGCCTTGCCCTTGACTTTAGGCATGACGGCACTCATGACTTTACCCATGTCACTCTTAGAAGTAGCGCCTACTTCCTGAATCGTCTCATCAACGACTTGCTTGAGTTCTTCATCTGTCAGCTGTTTCGGCATATATACTTGTAAAATCTCAATTTCACGTTCGAGTCCTTCTACAAGATCTTCACGTCCAGCTTCTTTGAATTCATGGAGGGAATCATTTCTCTGCTTTACCTCACGAGATAAAACAGTCAATTCTTCTTCTTCAGATAATGAGTCTTTTCCCAGTTTTATGGCTTCATTCTGCATAGAAGCTCTCACCATGCGGATCGTCGATAATCTTTCCTTATCGCGGGCTTTCATGGCTGTTTTCATATCCTGGGTGAGACGGTCTGTAATTGTCATCTCTTCAACACCCTCTTTAATTACTTACGCTTTCTAGCCGCCTCAGACTTTTTCTTACGGCGTACGCTAGGCTTATCGTAATATTCACGCTTACGATATTCCGCTAATGTACCACTTTTTGATACATCACGCTTAAAGCGACGAAGAGCATCTTCAAGAGACTCGTTTTTACGAACGCGAGTTGTTTTTGACATGCTAATTTCCCTCCCTCCGAAGCAAACAAAACTGTTTCTCTTGTATGGGAACCCCCCATACCTTTGACAATTATATTATATGCATGTCATATGGTCAACTTTTTTTGAAAGATAATGGGGCGTTAACTTCTCTGATCTCTACCTCTTTATCCAGCCCCATATAACTTGAACGCCCGAGGTAGAGCGGAATGTTCAAGTTTTCAAAGTTCGGCAACCCATTTTCAAGAAATTTTTCTTCCTTGTAGTGACAGCCCTCTATGTCACCGATCACCCAATCATGGTCCCCTGTAGGAACGATTTGATGGACTTGGCTCTCGTAGGCGAGATAAGCACGTTCAAGCAAAGGAAATCCATTCCGCTCCATTCTCCACGGCTGATCGTACATTTGGTTTTTATCAACATCCCTTCCTGAAACAGTCCCGCTGTACTGGATGAATCCCGCCTCCTCAAAAGGGAGGAAGTTGATCGTAAATTGGGTCGATTGTTTTACCATCTCATATGTATGCCTTTCTCTTCCTATAGCTACGCCGTACATGGGTGGGGACATAGATAAGTATGCGTGCCAACCGGCAGCCATAAAGTTGACCTTCCCTTCGTGAAAAACCCCCACAACGGCTACCATCCCAGGGTAACTGTGCATTTTAACATGATCTTTCCTATTCATCTCATCCCTCCTCCCTTATACATTCTTTCAAATAACCTCGAAAGTCAAACCCCACTACTCTCTCCTCCATTATAGCTCCCGATTGTGGAAGACTCAATTTCAAGATGTTTCCGGGCTTCGTTTGCCAAAATGGGAGTCATGGGTGGTTGGGAAGCTACTCACTTTCCTGTGGAGGAGTGGCGAGCTTCCTCGGAAAGCGACTCATTCCCCGCAGCTCCCATCCACTCAACAAAAGTCTCGAAACTGAGTCTTCTACAATCCTGCCATATTCTTTAATAAAGGCGTGAGCTCATAAAAAGAAGCCATCCCCTTTTCGAGATGGCTTTTTTCGTATGATTAATAATCAGAAGTTCCTTGTTCGCCATTTACGATGGCGATTCCAGAGCTTGCACCTATGCGAGTCGCACCAGCTTCGATCATTGCTTTTGCACCTTCGTAGTCACGGACTCCGCCGGATGCTTTCACTCCCATTTCCGGGCCGACTGTTTTACGCATCAAGCTGATATCCTCAACCGTAGCTCCTCCACCAGAGAAACCAGTTGATGTTTTGACAAAGTCTGCTCCAGCAGCTTTTGCAAGTTCACATGCTGCTACTTTCTCATCCTCTGTAAGAAGGGAAGTCTCAATGATTACTTTTACAATAGCTTTTCCTTCCGCTTCACGAACGACTGCTTCAATATCTTGTTGGACAAGTTGTTTGTTCCCTGATTTTAACTCACCGATGTTGATTACCATATCAACTTCAGTTGCGCCTTTTTCAATAGCTTGCTTTGTTTCAAAAGCTTTTGTTTCTTTCGTTGTCGCTCCTAGTGGAAAACCAATGACAGTACAAACCTTCACATCTGTTCCTTCTAGTAACTCGGCGCAGTAAGATACCCAGTGAGGGTTGACACATACAGATGCAAAGTTTTGTTCTTTTGCTTCCTCGCAAATTTGGGTGATCTTATCTTTCTGTGTGTCGGGTTTAAGCTGTGTATGATCAATCATTTTAGCTAGATTTTGTTCCATTTGTAGATCGTCCTTTCAAGTTTAAGTTGTCCGTACATCTATTACATCTTAGCATGAAAGCGATTAAAATGCGAGCTAATCTCTCTTATTCAAACTTCTTCCAACTTATAAGAAAGACTGGAAAGGAAATAAAGAGGGGCTGTTTCCATTCGTAAAATTCGCGGACCTAACCGAATCGAGTTGAACCCTTCGTGTAATAGTTTTTCCACTTCACTTTCAGTAAATCCACCTTCAGGTCCGAAAACTACTAAAACCGACTCCTCCCGCTTTAATGATTCGAAAACCTCACTCAACGAACGAGACTTTTCTTGTCTCGCCTCTTCCGCATATCCGAATAAACAGTGGTCATATTGCTCTTTTAATTCCAAAAGCTGATGAATAGTATGAACAGACTGAACCTCAGGGATAATGGTTCGTTCAGACTGCTCACTCGCTTCTTTGGATATTTTCTGCAATCTCTCGACCTTCTTGACTGCTTTTTTCTGATCCCATTTGGCAACGGAACGATCGGCTTGGTATGGAATAAAAGCAGAAGCACCAAGTTCTGTTCCTTTTTGGACAATTTGCTCCAGTTTATCCCCTTTTCCAAGACTCGCTACGATCGTCACGTGGACAGGAAGTTCCCGGTCTTCCTCCATCCAGGTGACAACAATACAATGGACAACGTCCTCAGCCACTTTTGTGATTTCGCATAAAGCGGGGCCTTTTTCTGGATGGATGGCTACAAGGTTGTCCCCTTCCCCCATTCGCATCACTCTTACAATATGATGGGTATCTTCCCCATTCACATAAAGGGCGTCATCGTTCCAACATTCTTGATCAACAAAATAACGTTGCATGCAATCACTCCGGTTTTTTCGCGATAATGCTGACCCAGTCTTCCATCTTGTTCGTCTCAACAATTTCAAAACCTGATTGAATCAATTGTTCTCGAACCATTTCCTTTCGTCCAGAAATAATTCCGCAAGTAATGAAATATCCTCCAGGCTTGACGACTCGGTAGGCATCATCTGTGAATTTGACAATAATCTCTGCCAGAATGTTTGACACAATTAAATCTGCTTCCCAGTCTACTCCCTCAAGAAGATCATTAAGTTTAGATGTGACTTTATCTTCCACACCATTTAAAGCAGCATTGTTCTTTGTACTTGAAACAGCTACATCATCTAAATCATAGGCATACGCATGTTGGGCACCCAAAAGCACAGAGGCTACACTTAGTATTCCAGATCCCGCTCCAACATCCAGTACCTTATCTCCTTTTTCTAAATACTGCTCCAAAGCCTGTATGCTAAGAACTGTTGTCGGGTGTGTACCTGTTCCAAAAGCCATTCCAGGGTCCATTTCAATAATGATTTCATCACTGGATACCGGCGTGTAGTCTTCCCAGGTCGGGATGATCGTGATCTTTTCTGAGATCTTGACTGGTTTATAATATTTTTTCCACGCGGTTGCCCAATCTTCTTCATGAATTTCACTGATCGTCACATTATTGTGCCCAATATCAATGCCGAATTCTGTTAGATTTGATACAGTTTTTTTAATTCCATCAACGGTTTCACCAAGAAAACTATTCATAGGCAGGTAGGCTTTAACATACACGCCTTCAGCCGGATAATCATCTGGATTCAATTCGTAAATTTCTCCAAGCTTCGTTTTCTTTCTTTTCATATCTGATGGGTCTTCGATGACGACGCCACTCGCTCCTGACTCATGCAGAATATTTGACACCGGTTCAATTGCTTCTGTTGTCGTATGGATACATACTTCAGACCATTTCATTGATGATCCACCCTCTTCATTATTTTTTCTAAGTACCTATGGATAGTCAACCAGACTCTCAAGATAAAAAGTGCCTGCACGAAAGAACGGGAAATTCCATGAACTACCCATCAACCAATCGTACAGACACCTTCCTTTTAACCTTTAGCTGTCTCCCTTAAATGCACGCTTCATACGTTCGAAAAAGTTCCCGTGCTGCTCATCTGTGGCTTCATTACCACTAATATCATTAAATTCACGAAGCAATTCTTTCTGTCTTTCCGTCAAATTCTTAGGGGTTATGACTTTCATCTTAACATGCTGGTCCCCTTGCCCACGGCCATGGACGTTCGGTGCGCCTTTCTCTTTCAAACGGAATGTCTTTCCTGTTTGTGTTCCTGCAGGCACTTTCAACTTCACATTTCCGTGTACGGTAGGGACTTCAATTTCATCCCCAAGTGCTGCCTGTGCAAAGGTAAGAGGAATTTCACAGAAGATGTGATCGCCCTCACGTTGGAAGAATTCATGTGGCTGAACGCGGATGACTACGAATAAGTCGCCAGCCGGACCTCCGTTGACACCTTCTTCCCCTTTACCTTGGACACGAATTTGTTGGCCGTCATCAATACCTGCTGGGATATCCAGGTGAATTTTCTTGCGCTTTGTCACACGGCCATCGCCGCCACAGGTGTTACATTTGTCTTTGATGAATTTACCTGTTCCTTGGCAGTGATGACAAACACGACGGTTGACGACGCGACCGAACGGTGTGTTCTGTTCTTGATTGACTTGTCCTGAACCTTGACAGTGGGAGCAAGTTTCAGGTGATGTTCCTGGTTTAGCGCCGGAACCATCACAAGTATCACATTCTTCTTCCATTGGAATTTCGATATCGGTAGACTTACCAAAAATGGACTCTTCGAACTGAAGGGTCATTGTATATTGCAAATCCGCACCTTTACGTGGAGCGTTCGGATCACGGCGTCGTCCTCCACCACCGAAGAACATATCGAAAATATCGCCGAAGCCGCCGAAGTCTTCAGCGCCTCCACCGAAGCCTCCAAAGCCGCCCTGGTTAGGACCGGCATGACCAAATTGATCATATTGGGCACGTTTTTGCTGGTCGCTTAACGTTTCATAAGCTTCTTTCGCTTCTTTGAACTTTTCAGAAGCATTGTCTTCCTCACTGACGTCAGGGTGATACTTACGCGCCAGTTTTCGGTAGGCTTTCTTTATTTCATCTTTTGAAGCATCCTTGGACACGCCAAGGACTTCATAATAATCACGTTTACTCACTTGTCGATCACTCTCCCGGACGCTATTACATAAGGTTTATATTAACATTGAAAATCTAGGCAGGCAAACGTCACCTCTTTGCCTATTCATGAAAAAAGTCAAAGTCAAGAAGAACCTGACTTTGACTTTTTTTCTACCTTTTCTTACTTCTTGTTCTCATCGTCGTTCACTTCTTCATAGTCTGCATCAACGACATCATCTTCAGCGCCGCCGCCTTCTTGGCCTTGAGCAGCTTCAGCCTGTGCTTGTGCCTGCTCATAAAGCTTCACAGAAAGAGCTTGCACTTGTTCTTGAAGTGCTTCTTTCTTCTCTTTGATTGCTTCTAGATCTTCGCCTTCAAGGGCTGTCTGAAGTTCTTCTTTCGCAGATTCAGCTTTTTGTTTTTCTTCTTCACTTACTTGTTCGCCAAGATCTTTGATGGTCTTGTCTGTCGTGAAGATCAGCTGGTCCGCTTCGTTACGAAGTTCAATCGCTTCACGTTTTTTCTTGTCTTCTTCAGCGTTTTCTTCCGCCTGACGAACCATTTCTTCTACTTCCTCATCAGAAAGGCCAGAAGAAGACTTGATTGTGATGGATTGTTCTTTATTTGTACCCATGTCTTTAGCACGTACGTTAACGATTCCGTTAGCATCAATGTCAAAGCTTACTTCGATTTGAGGCACACCGCGTGGTGCTGGTGGGATATCTGTCAACTGGAAACGACCAAGTGTCTTGTTATCTTGTGCCATTTCACGCTCACCCTGCAAGACGTGAATGTCAACAGCTGTCTGGTTGTCAGCAGCAGTTGAGAACACTTGAGAGTGGCTCGTCGGAATTGTTGTGTTACGTTCGATCAATTTCGTCGTAACGCCGCCCATTGTTTCGATTCCAAGGGAAAGTGGAGTGACGTCAAGAAGTACAACGTCCTTCACATCGCCTTGAAGTACGCCACCTTGGATGGATGCACCAAGCGCGACAACTTCATCAGGGTTTACGCCTTTAGAAGGTTCTTTGCCGATTTCTTTTTTAATGGCTTCTTGTACAGCTGGGATACGAGTAGATCCACCTACAAGAATAACTTTGTGGATGTCACTTGCACTCATGTCTGCATCTTTAAGAGCTTGACGTGTCGGTTTCATAGAACGCTCAACAAGGTCAGATGCAAGCTCTTCGAATTTCGCACGAGTCAAGTTCATCTCAAGGTGAAGCGGTCCTGCTTCTCCTGCTGTGATGAATGGAAGAGAAATTTGTGTCTGCGCAACACCAGAAAGGTCTTTTTTCGCTTTTTCAGCGGCATCTTTAAGGCGCTGTTTTGCCATTTTATCCTGGGACAAATCAATGCCGTTTTCTTTTTTGAATTCAGCTACCATGTGATCAATAATGACTTGGTCGAAATCATCTCCACCTAGACGGTTGTCCCCGGCTGTAGAAATAACTTCAAACGTTCCATCTCCAATTTCAAGAATGGATACGTCAAATGTACCGCCACCAAGGTCATAAACAAGAATTGTTTGGTCTTGGTCTTCTTTATCAATGCCGTAAGCAAGTGCAGCTGCTGTCGGCTCATTGATGATACGCTCTACTTCAAGACCAGCGATTTTACCAGCGTCTTTTGTAGCCTGACGCTCAGCGTCGTTAAAGTAAGCTGGTACCGTGATAATTGCTTTATCTACTGTTTCTCCAAGATAATCTTCTGCATAGCTCTTGATATACTGAAGAATGATGGCAGAAACTTCTTGAGGTGTATATTCTTTACCTTCAACTTCTACCTTGTAGTCTGTTCCCATATGACGTTTGATGGAAAGAATCGTGTTCGGGTTTGTAATCGCCTGTCGTTTAGCGACCTCCCCTACTTGACGTTCACCATTCTTAAATGCAACAGCAGATGGGGTCGTACGGTTCCCTTCAGGGTTGGGAATTACTTTCGCTTCTCCACCCTCCATTACTGCTACACAAGAGTTTGTTGTACCTAAGTCAATACCAATGATTTTACCCATGGTTAAATGTCCTCCTTTACGTACTCGTTCATAAGATAATTTTTACTGGTTCACCTTTACCATTGACGGGCGGATAACCCGATCTTTCAGGCGGTATCCTTTTTGCAACTCTTCTACGACAATATTACTTTCATAATTTTCGTCTTCGACTTGCATGATCGCCTGATGCATATGAGGATCGAATTCTTCCCCTTTAGCAGGAATTTCTTCGACGCCTTCTTTTTCCAGAGCTGCTTTAAATTGGTCATAAACCATTTTCATTCCATCTGCGAAGTTTTTGGCAGCATCGCCATCCACTTCCACCTGGAGAGCTCTTTCAAAGTTATCCAAAGCCGGGATCAATTCCTCTACAAGGCTCTGGGATCTATATTTCCTATCCGCCTCTTTCTCTTTTTGAGTACGACGGCGGAAATTATCATAATCCGCTTGCAAACGAAGCAGTCGATTATTGATTTCTTCTTTTTCCTGACGAAGCTGTTCCAATTCATCTGTCTCTTCTACTACCATTTGTTCAGATTCCTCATTTTGAGCTTCATCTTTTTCATCAATGATTTCTTGTTTGTTCTCTTCCATGACTTCCACCTCCTACTTTCCATTACACCGTTACTGACTATAACATGAATCCTTATCCTGAAAAAGCATGACACATAATGAAGTGAAGGGCCGGCTGACCCTCTTCTTTTTTCCGTCCTAATACCAGGCACGGAAAGTATCGGTCATATGCTTTGATAAGACGTTCATCAATGAAAACATTCGGTTATACTCCATGCGAGTCGGACCTAAGAGGGCAATTGTACCCACTTGATCATTCCCGAGCTGATAACTTGCCGTAATCAGACTGCAGTTTTGCATAGCATCAAAAGGGTTTTCTTGTCCTATTCGGACTTGAATTCCTTCCTTGCCGGTCCGCAGCAAGTCAGCCATCTCACTTTCCCGTTCGATGGTGGCATATAAAGACCTGACTTTATCAAGGTCCCTGAATTCAGGTTGCATGAGAATGTTTGTCTTTCCACCAATGTACAGTTTCGTCGGATGTTCATCCACAAGAGCTGCACGCAAATACTGGAAAGCTTCTTCGTGATGATCTGTATGTGTTTTTAATAGATCATTGATCTCAGAATAGAGTTTCTCATGCAATTTTACTAACGGGACTCCTTGGAGCCGGCTGTTTAAAATGTTCACCATCTTTTCCAGATCTGCACCCTTGATCTCAACAGGAACATTGAAAGCGCGATGCTCCACATGACCGGTATCCGTAACTAAAATGGCAATAGCAGACTGATCAGACAATGGCACGATCTGCAGTTGTTTTAGTTTTGTTTCGAATACTTCAGGTCCAAGGACAATGGATGTGTAGTTCGTCAAATCGGAGAGAATACCTGCTGACTTCTGAACCACACGTTCAAACTCCATCATTTTATCATCGAATGCTTCCCGAATTGTCACAATCTCTTGACTGGAAAGGCGCAATGGAGAAAGAAGATGGTCGACATAGAAGCGATACCCTTTTTCAGAGGGGACCCTTCCGGAAGATGAATGAGTTTTTTCAATAAAACCCAGTTCCTCTAAATCAGCCATTTCATTCCTTATCGTTGCTGAACTGAATGTTACAGCATCTTTTTTGGCTATTGACCGTGACCCTATAGGTTGTGCGGTCAGAATGAAATCATCAATAATGACTTGCAAAATGAGCAATTGTCTATCTGTTAACATCGATGATCACCCCTGTTAGCACTCGTTTGGAGTGAGTGCTAAATCTAATAATAAATTATCAAAAGGGTTGAGGGATGTCAACGGATAAAGCTCTTTTTTTTAGTCGTTCCTCCCTGTCCTTCTTCTCTTTTAGAAAATGTCCCTTTTATACTTGATGTTCCGTTCCCTAAAGCACCCATTTTGAAGACAGGAAGTTATAGACAGTGACGCAATAAGAGTTCGGGTTGGGAGAAGGAAACAGACTCGCTAAGGAGGCACTGGAAACCCATCTTTAACAAGGCCCTCGAGGTGTATCGCCTAGCTCCTTCTTTTGCGGAATTCTCACCTTTACCCACCCTACCCATATCATTGTAAATCAACGGACCTTTCTTATGGCGACCATTTATAGATGAGGAACGTGTAGATATCGTTATTCATCTAATAAGAACTCTTGGAATACTTCATTACCAAGAATGCGACCTTTGGATGTGAGACGAATATGGTCAGCGTCTTCTGCTATTAAGGAGCGCTCTCTCAGTTCCGTAAGCTTGTTTCCGAAAACATCTACAAGTGTTTTCCCATACTTTTGTTGGAAGAGCTCTTTCGATACCCCTTGTGTCTTTCTGAGGCCGAGAAACATTTCTTCCTCCAGCTGTTCTTTCAGACCAATAGGTTCCTCGTGGAGAACGGGTTTTCCATCTTCCGTGGCTTTCTTCACATAGGCAGGCAGAGGACGGATATTTATTGTCCGTTTACCCGGAAGATACCCATGAGCACCCGCTCCGATTCCATAATAATATTCATTATTCCAGTATGTCAGGTTGTGTTTACTTTCAAACCCAGGCTTGGCAAAGTTGCTGATTTCATACTGCACAGCGCCAGCTTCTGCTAATTTACGCTGTAGTAATTCGTACATTTCTGCTTCATCATCTTCTTTCGCCTTGGAAAGCTTACCCTTTTTGTACCGTTGATAAAACACAGTTTTCGGTTCAATTTGTAGAGAGTAGGAAGAATAATGCGGTAAGCCGAACTGCATCGCTTCATCAATGGTTTTTTCAAAATCTTCAACCGTTTGTCCCGGGAGAGCATACATAAGATCTATACTCACATTCGTTAAACCCGCCTGAACTAGACGATCAATATTCGTATAAACATCTTTTACTTTGTGTACACGACCAATCTTTTCCAGCATATCATCATCGAAGACTTGAACTCCGAGTGATATACGATCGACGCCATACTCTTTTAACAAACGTACTTTTTCCACATCTAAATCACCAGGATTTGCTTCAAAGGTGTATTCTTCACAGCCAGCAATATCAAAATGATCATCAATCATTTGTAAAAGCTTTTCTAACTGCTTATGGTTCACGGCTGTCGGGGTTCCGCCTCCGACAAAAATGGTTCGTAAACTCGCTTTTTCTCCAGGGATATAGGTGTGAATTTCTTTTTCCAGTGCTTCTAAATATTCATCTGCCAGTCGCTCATTATAGAAAAACTTCGTAAAATCACAATAGTGACAAATCTGCTGACAAAAAGGGATGTGAATATATGCGGATGGGATTTTCATGGATGTTACCACCTTTCATAAGGAAAACCGCAAGAGAAAAATCTCCTGCGGTTTCAACTGTCTTCCTTTAGCTTTAGTCTTCGTTCAAGTCAAGGACCGACATGAAGGCCTCTTGAGGGACCTCGACAGATCCGACCATCTTCATGCGCTTCTTCCCTTCTTTTTGCTTTTCAAGCAATTTACGCTTACGGGAAATGTCTCCGCCGTAACATTTGGAAAGAACGTTTTTACGCATCGCTTTGATCGTCGTTCGAGCCACAATTTTATTTCCGATCGCGGCTTGGACAGGAACTTCAAATTGCTGTCTTGGAATTAATTCCTTAAGCTTTTCAGCAATGAGCTTTCCGCGTTCATACGCAAAGTCACGGTGTACGATGAAGGACAATGCATCAATGGTATCCCCATTCAACAAGATATCCATTTTCACGAGGTTGGAGACACGGTACCCAATCAACTCGTAATCAAAGGATGCATATCCTTTTGTTTGAGATTTCAGGGAATCAAAGAAATCATAAACAATTTCAGACAATGGAATCTCATAAACGATATTGACCCTATTGTCATCTAAATACTGCATATCCATGAAATTACCACGTTTACGCTGACAGATTTCCATGACTGGACCGACATAATCGTTAGGGACCATGACCGTTGCTTTAACAAAAGGTTCCTGAACTTCTTCAAGTTTCTGGTTATCCGGCATCATGGAAGGATTATCCACATTGAAGACGGATCCATCTGTAAGTGTCACCTGATATATAACACTTGGTGCGGTCGTAATAAGATCGATCTTATATTCCCGTTCGATACGTTCTTGAATGATTTCCATATGAAGCATTCCCAAGAAACCACAACGGAACCCAAAACCAAGTGCTTGGGAAGTTTCCGGTTCAAATTGAAGGGATGAATCATTAAGTTCCAAGCGTTCAAGAGCATCTCTAAGGTCGTTATATTTGCTCGCATCTACAGGATACATTCCGCAGAACACCATCGGATTCATCTTTTTATAACCAGGCAGTGGTTCGGCTGCAGGGTTATTGGCAAGTGTAATGGTGTCCCCCACACGACTGTCGCCGATATTTTTAATTGATGCCGTCAAATAACCGACATCCCCGACATTCAACTCTTTCAATGGGGTCGGGGTCGGGCGGAACACACCCAGTTCGTTCACTTCGAATTCTTTACCCGTCGCCATCATTTTAATTTTATCGCCAAGTTTGATAGAGCCTTCACGAACACAGGTATAGGCAACCACACCTCTGTAAGAATCGTACAAGGAATCGAAAATCAGAGCCTTTGTCGGATCTTTGACATCGCCCTCAGGAGCAGGAATATCGCTTACGATCCGCTCTAAAATCTCATCGATTCCTACTCCTTCTTTAGCTGAAGCAAGAATGGCATCAGAAGCATCGATCCCGATGACATCTTCAATTTCTTGTTTAATCCGCTCAGGATCTGCACCAGGAAGGTCAATTTTATTAATGACCGGGATGATTTCCAAATCGTTTTCCAGTGCTAGATAAACATTGGCTAATGTTTGTGCTTCTATTCCCTGGGCAGCATCTACAACCAGGATCGCCCCTTCACAGGCCGCTAAACTACGAGAGACCTCATATGTAAAGTCGACGTGGCCCGGGGTATCAATTAAGTGGAACGTATAATCCTGTCCATCGTTCGCTTCATAAGACAATTGAACGGCATTTAATTTAATCGTGATTCCACGTTCACGTTCAAGATCCATTGCATCAAGGAATTGTTCTTTCATTTCTCTTTGTGTTAAAGCTTTCGTTTTTTCCAGAATACGGTCTGCAAGCGTCGATTTCCCATGGTCGATATGGGCAATAATCGAAAAATTGCGGACCCTTTCTTGTTTAGATTGTGCTGTCAACTTAAATCACTCCTACTGAATTCGACACAAATATCTAGGTTGATTATAGCAATACGGCTAGCATTATTCAATGTAAACCCCAACAACATCTGAATCTTATTCTCCCGACTGGATGATTTCAGACAAAACAACGATGACTCCATTGAAGCTCGAAGCTACCCCTTGCCCCATCCCTCCGGCAAGCTTAGAGATCCAGGGTGCTCCAGATTCTATATTAGGAGGGGCGCAAAAATCATCGGAACCCGGTGATATGGATGTTTGCTTTTCCACGCTATGATCCACTTCTTGCTCTGATATTTGAGTCGTCACCACAGCGGGCCGGTCATTCAGCTTTTCGTTCGTTTTATCAATGCCATAAAAAGCTCCCGTCACAAAAACAATGATAACGATGAGTCCCCCCGCCAACCATTTCATTGCGCCCCTCCTCCATCAATCTGTGGATACTTTTTCATCCTCGAAGTAATAATCACTGAAAACTTCAGCCATCACATCTGCTGAACGATACAACTCATCTAAATGATTATAAACTCCGCCAAACTCGATAAGTATGGCATTCGGATGCAAGTCCTGGTTATAAATGCCGTCTACCCCGGAACCCTTTTTCGTAATGACTCCTCGGCTGATCCCTGGATATTTCTCCTCGAGAAGCTGATGAATTTTGGATGCGAGTTGTAAGTTCTGTTCATATTGAGGGTGTTCCGCACCTATGACAAAAGCGAAACGCGCGTAATTTTTTCCGTTGATCGTCGTTGTAGTGTGCTCCTTGGAAAGTGAATCCCTATGAAGGTCAAACAAATATCGGATGTCACCATTCTGACTGATGGCTTCTTCAACAACGGGTCTCACGGCATCATAGGATTGATAATATTCCATTCCTTTTTCACTTCTTAATGCAGCTACATCTGTTGTATCAACAATCGTTCCAATCCCTCTTTTTTCTAACCCTTCGCCAAGACGTTCTCCAATAAGAGTAATATTTACTTTTCCATCGTGGTCCGTGGACTCATCCGGTAAGTGTGGATAAAAAGATTCTGTGTTGTGCGTGTGGTAAATGTAAACACGATCTTCACCCACTGGTTTCTCTTCCAGTTTGCCTTCGTCTTCGTTATTTTCTTCCACATCCCCTTCTTCCCCTCGGTCATCTACGATCATAGGAGGTTCTGACTCAATAGGGAGTGTGGAATAGTCCGTCCCTTTACCAGCAATGATAATTTGACTGTTGTAAGAAGACAATCCAGGGATTTCCCTTCCCAGGAGGCTTCTTGGATCATTCGGTGTTAGGCTCGTGAGTAGTTGAAAAGACAATGTGGTCAAGCTCGGAATTCGATTCCCTTCCGGATGGGCATCTTTAAAGGAGCGGTTTTCCATTTCGAACAGATATAAAAAAGCACTGCCTTCAAGCTTGGTTGTCCATTCTTGTATCGTACTTGAATAAATACGATAGGTCGTTTTTGCCCCTGTAAGAATACCGATACCAATAAATAATAAAAGCAAAACGGTGACTGCGATGATGGTCCACCTTGTCCCCTGCTTCATATAACTTTTCTTATTTTTCTTCATGATCGGGTAACGAGACATGAAAAATCCTCCCCCTCATCCACTATCTAGTAAATGGTATGAGAGAGAGGAATTTAATAGAACCTCTCTATTAAATCATTATTTCAAATAAGATTGTGCTTCTCCATCTTCTATACCCGGATGCAAGGCCCCATTGATCCCTTTAGCAATGACATGAGCCATGTCCTGGATAAAGCTGTCCACCTCTTTAGGTGTGACCATCAAATTGTGGCCCAGAGGGGTCAGCACTTCTTTAATCAGTTGTTTCTTTTCCATCTCTTCTAATTGGCCGAACATGCCCATGACCGCTTTGCTTTGCTCTTCATTCGGGTGGTCTTCAGCCGTCAGCGTCTTTCTTTCAAACGGGTTCATGGCAGGTGACAAAGCATTGGACGGACGGTCTTTTTCCCGCCACTCTCTGCCAAAATGTTTTAACACATAATCAATCGCATCACTCGTGATGGTCACCGCATCTACTACTGTTGGTACACCAATGGAGATCACAGGAATCCCGTATGTCTCTCGGCTGATTTCTTTCCGCTTGTTGCCCACACCAGAGCCTGGGTGGATCCCCGTATCAGAGAGTTGTATGGTCGCATTGATGCGATTGATTGAACGTGATGCAAGAGCATCGATGACCAGAACGAAATCCGGTTTCGTTTGTTCTATGATTCCATGGACCATATCACTGGTTTCAATACCAGTGACACCCATGACCCCGGGCGTGAAAGCAGATACGGGACGGTAGCCATCAGATACGGTTTCCGGATGAAGCTCAAATAAGTGGCTCGTTACATAGACTTCTTCTGTTACCAATGGTCCTAAAGCATCCGGGGTCACATTTTGGTTACCAAGGCCGACAATTAACCCACGGTCCATATCCTTTATTCCACACTCATTCATCAATTTTCTTAGCTGGCCGGATAACGTTTTGGATAAATTCACTTGCAATTGATGATCCTGCTTACGAATAGCGAGCGATTCTAACGTGACATAATGCCCCGCTTTCTTCCCAATTCGTTCAGCACCCGCTTCATCTACCGTTACATACGTGATTTTAATATCATTCTTTTCATTTTCATGAACCTCAACCCCATCAGTATCTGAGGATCCGGGTTCATCTTTCACATTCATTTCCTGTGCCTCAAGTGCCAGGTCCGTTCTCAACGTGTAGTCGAAATTTTCCTCCATTCACTTCAACCTCCTTAAGAAAATCTTCTCCCAAGCAGATAAAAACTATGCAAATGAAGGGATTGGTAATGAGATAAGTATTGAAAACAGCTTACCGCTCTGGTAAAATGTCTCTTGTTCGATATGAATGAGTTTTTTGTTTTTACCTAGGAGGTGAAACTATGCCTAACATTAAATCAGCGAAAAAACGTGTACGTACGAATGATGACGCTCGTTCCTTGAATGCAGCTTTCAAATCTGACATGCGTACAGCGGTTAAACGTGTAGAAAAGCTTGTTGAAAGCAAGGATGTAGAGAACGCGAAAGAAGCACTTCCTACAGCTGTTAAGAAAATCGACAAAGCTGTTCAACGTGGTGCCCTTCCTCAAAACACAGGGAACCGTAAAAAATCCCGCCTAACTAAACTAGTCAACGCATTATAATTCATTCGTAATTTATGACCAACAGACGATCCTTCTTTCTTGAATGGGTCGTTTTTACATGAAAGAAGCCCTCCGATTCATCGGAGGGCTTCTTTTCGTTTAATCTTCATTAAATGGAAGACTCAATTTCAAAATTATTAGAGCCGTTATGTTAGGGATCAGGTTGGCTTGAAAACGACTCGTGATCAAGTATATTGGATCAATAATTATGAAGAAACGGGTGTGTTTTGTTTGATGTTGATCAAGCGATAGAGAAGCATTTCAAAAGCCAGGGCTTTCTCCATTTTCCCCTGCTTCAAATTGTAGTCAGTTTCTGCAAGTTGATTCATAATTTGATCCAGTTCCTGTTGGGTGAAGGCACGCTCTCTTTTAAGCGCCATTTTTATAACGTAAGGGTGGGCCTTAATATAACTTTTCATTTGATTTTGGCCGTATCCTTTTTGTTTGAGTACCTTCGCTTGACTGATAATCCTGAATTGAGAAGCCAGAAGGGCAGTTAAAGCGATCGGCTCCTCATTCAGTTTTTCCAGATCTTTATAAATCCGAATGGCTCGACCCAAATCTTTTTCCATGACGGCATCGACAAGTTTAAGCCCTGAAGCTTCTGCACTGTGGGAAAGAAGCTGCTCTGCGATTTCTCTCGTGACAACGCCGCCTTCTCCGACATACAAAGCCAATTTTTCCATTTCTTTTCTAAGCGCCATAAGATTTGCACCAATTTCTTGAGTGAACAGTTCATGAATCTCTGGAGGAACGGTGATATGTAAATCATTCGCTAATGTTTGGACCCATTTGTCAACGTCCCATTCTTTAACCGGCTGGCAACTGATGACTTCTCCGTTCTTTTTTAATTGTTTGAACACTTTTTTCCGTTCATCCAGCTTTTCATAAGGAGCAACTAGAATAAGCACCGTGTATTCCGCAGGATTTTGTAGGTATTCCAGCAGCACCTCCGTGTCATGCTCGAACGGAAGTTTATCCGGCTTCGCCTTTAAAAAGACGGGATGATTGGCAATAACCACTTTCCCTTCACCAAGAAATGGAAAGGTTTCTGCATCTGTAATGACATCCTCAATAGGTGTCTCTTCTAAATCATACTGGGAAATATTAAACTCCCGGTCTTCTTTCTTTAATGTTTTTTCAATGATTTTATTTTTATGTTCTTGAATTAAATAGGATTCTTCCCCATATAATAAGTACACTTGTGATTGTTTTACATTGACCATAATGTGGTTGTCCTTCCTTTATAAAAAAAGAGTACGGCGCCCCATTAAGGGGAACTCAGTGTCACCATTTTATGTTTCTTTGGAATTTCTGTCAAAATGGTGTGCTGATATCGCCGTATGAACCATCTATATAAACGCCATTCCAAAAGCCCCGGGAGCTCTTGGAGAGGACGATGTTGTTCCTCTCTTGCGTTTAGTTTGACCGCTTACGTAAGAATTATCTGTGACAAGTCTTGCTAGGAGTGGGAAAGGTATGAATCATCAATGAAAATTCGTTTTCATGCCCGGTAAATGTAGATTTTTGGTTAAAAATGGACTATACTTAATAATTGATATAGGAGGGGTAACAGTGAACGAGTTTAAAAACGATATTCAATCCAAAACTAATGATGTGATCGACTCTGGGTTAGGGTTTGTATTTTCATTTGTTTTCTTCTTCGTTATTTTCTTCATCGGTGTTTTGTTTTCTTTTCTCGGACAGTAATTGGATACAAAACCGGAAGGCTGCTGTTTTCGGCAGTCTTTTTTTATTCTCTGCTCGCATTATACGGGAAAAATGTTGAAAACGTTCCACTTTGCCCAGAAAAAATGTATTGGACGGCTCCATGTCGATTGGTTTGAAGCAATACAACTCCATGCTCGGTCAATCTTTCCACTACCTCTTCATGAGGATGACCATACCTGTTGTCTACACCGGCTGAAATCAACCCGATCTTAGGATTCACCCGCTTCAATAACTCTTCTGATGTTGATGTATGACTTCCGTGATGGGCAACTTTCAATACATCTTTCTGCCCTATACGGTTTCTCTTTACGATTTCCCTCTCAATAGGAGCAGATATATCCCCCGTGAAAAGCCACCGCTTCCCACCTATTACGCTATCCAATACGAGCGAATTGTCATTTGGGTCACCATGATCTTGATCTATAACTGGGTGCACGACACGAAATTCATGGCCTCCTACCCAAACGCTTTGTTCTGCGCTTACTCTCTCCACTCTTACCTCACTTTCGTATTTCTCGGTATGAAAAGGACTGACGTACATTCGATCGACATCCACGGCTTCAAGAATAAAAGGAATACTTCCGCTGTGATCCGAATCTTCGTGAGTGATAAATAAAGCATCAATATGATCAATCCCTCGTGACTGTAAATAAGGCAAGATTACTTCCTTCGCTGTCTTTTCCTTGTTCGTTGTAAAAATCGGGGGTCCCGCTGCATCAATCATAACGACACCTTTCCTATAAGGCAGTTCTATAACGAACGAATCGCCCTGACCGACATCCAACATAGTTACGACACCCTCCTTTGAGAAATATGGAGTCGAACTATAAAAAACAAGTACAGAAACCACGGCAAGGGAAGCAGTAAAAGCCTTCACGTTTTTCTTTTGTTCCCAATTCCTCATCACCACTAAAAAAAAGCATATATACACAACGATATAAATAGGGGGAAGTTCACCAATCACCCAAGGGTAATCAAGATATTTTGATAACCTTATTAGAAAGGACAGAACAGATTCATGGACGATGGCAAATGCACGAGAAAGAACCGAACATAAGGCAGGGGCGAGAAGGGATAGGATAAAGAGGATCATCAAAAAGGGGATTACAAAAAACGAAAAATATGGAACAGCAATCATGTTCATCCATAAAGAAAAGGGCTGAAATTCATAAAAATAATGGATTTGCAATGCAAGAAGTGATAGCTGACTCACCATCCCTATGACCGCTGACTGCATCCATTTACTTTCATATTGTTTCAAAATTGGAATAGTGAGTAACAAACTAAAAGTAACTAAAAACGAAAATTGAAAACCAAGGTGGTAAAAATAAGACGGAGAAGAAACCAATAAGAATAGACAAGTGAAGGAAAGGATGTCGATTAGGGGGATCTTTTTTTGGAAGGAGCTTGTGAAGATAAGAAGCACGCCCATTAACCCAGCGCGCATGACAGATGGAGCACCACCCGAAATAAACATATAAAAAGGCAATAGTAATAGCAAAAAAAGCTTGGATTGTTTTTTGGTTGCCAGACCTGTACGGTACAAAAGAAAGTAAGTCCCCCCAAGTGTAAGCCCAACGTGAAGTCCTGATATGGCTAGAATGTGGGACAAGTTAAACGCTCTAAACCATTCAACCGTCGATGCGTCGATCAGGCCTGTATCTCCAAATATTAGAGCCTCCATCCATATATAAGTACCTAGGTGAACACGTTCTTTAACAGTCAATTTCAATTGTTTCCTTGTGTCGTACAAATGGCTGATCCACGATTCTCCTTCACACTGTAGAGCTGCTTCATCATTTATGAGGATTTGAGCATGAATGCCTTTGTCTGCCATATAAGCACGATAATCAAACTGCCCTGGATTCCGAGCACTATCTAAAGGTTCTGCCTTTCCTTTCACCGTACATAAGGCTCCATGCTTCCACCCGGGAGAAAAATCATTCTCATTCTCTTTCAAAAAACGGACTAGAAATTTTCCTTCTTCCCCTTTCACCACCATGGAGATTGATTGAGCCGTTTCTGTTACATCAGAAACAATTGTACCTTCTCTTGATTCATGATCGAGGAGTTGAGGGTAAAAGGAAGAGGTGCTTGGGGAAAGGTGGATATATCCACCTATTCCAAACAGAAAAAGAATAAATAGAAAGAGAAGATGCCGGCGGTAATTGATGAGCCAGTAAAGCATAATAAACACAAATACAAAAAAAGTGAATCCTTCTTGAATGGATAACACCCCGCCAAGCACAAAAGCTAAGACGGGGATGTGCCAGGATCCTCTCAAAAAAATCACCGGCTCTCAAGCTTTAAGAGTTGTGATGCTTCTTTTACAAGCTGTTCAGATTCAGGATCTTCCATCATTTCAAGTTTCTCAAGCATCTGTTTAATGAGAAGCTTGTGCTCAAATTGAAGCGGTTCCTTTTCAACCGGAACCTTTTGTACACGAACACCTGACTGTTGCAGGACTTCAATAGCGTAGGGGTCATTTTTGTAATCTTCACTATAATAAACGGCTTCTATCCCCGCTTGAATAATTGCCTTTGTACAATGCAGACACGGAAAATGAGTCACGTAAATTTCTGCCCCTTCTGTAGCAACACCGAACTTTGAACACTGCAGGAGTGCGTTCATTTCGGCATGAATGGTACGGACACAATGACCATCCACTACATAGCATCCCTCATCAATGCAATGAACACCTCCCGATACACTTCCATTGTATCCCCCGGCAATCATTCGCTTATCTCTTACAATAACAGCGCCTACAGCTAACCTCTGACAAGTGCTGCGTGATTTTAACAAATAGCTTTGTGACATAAAGTATTGATTCCAAGTAATCCGCTCCATTATGTAACCTCCACTTTTTTCATCAAGTTTACTCTGACGTATGCGTTCCGTCAAACTTACGGAACGGTGATCATTTCCTTGAGATTTTCCAACGTCTTTTCACCTATTCCAGGGACGTTCACTAGATCTTCCAGAGAAGAAAATGGGCCATTCTCTTCTCTATACTTGATAATACTAGCAGCTTTCGAGGGTCCAATTCCATTCAATTTTTCCATTTCACTTGCTGAAGCACGGTTAATGCTTATTTTTTCAGCTGCTTGTGAACCCTTTTCGACTATTTCATCGGATGATACTCGTTCGGAGGCTACAAAGATCACCATTTCATCTTGTATTCTTTGCGCCAAATTCACACTCGTAGGGTCAGCCTCTTCTGTCATTCCCCCGGCTTCTTTGATAGCATCGTCAACTCTTGTTTCTTCTTTCATTGTATATACACCGGGATGATGCACTTCCCCTTTTACATCGACTTTTACAGAAACAGAACCAGGAGCTTCTTCGACTGTTTCAAGAGTGTCCGTCTGCTCCACTTCCATTTCGACCATATGGCTCTCAGCATCATCTGCAGGCTTGAAAAAATAAAGAACACCAGTGACTGCCAGGACAATAAACACCCACACGTATCTTTTTAATACGCTCATTCTCTTACCTTCTTTCATAATTGAATATTTTCAGAATAAGGATATATAGGTAATCATTAAGGAGGGATTCCAATGAAATGGGGAATCATCGGCACAGGGAATATGGGGAGTATGCTCATCTCTACGCTTATTAAGAGCGGAGCCGTACCTGCTGAGAAGTTGACGATTTACAACCGAACCATAGAAAAAGCGGAAAAGATCCAAGAAGAATTTCCAAAGCTTCATGTAGCGAAGAATGTATCTGAGCTGCAAAATAACAGTGACATCATTTTCATATGCGTCAAGCCGCATCATTACAAAAACATCATCGATGAATTAGAAGGAAAATGGTCTGAAAATCAATGTCTTGTCTCCATTACAAGCCCGGTCGCAGTGGATCAATTAGAAAAAGTCACGCCTTGTCAGGTTGCACGGATTGTACCATCTATAACGAATCATGCATGGTCTGGGGTAAGTTTATTCACTTTTGGATCAAAGATAAAAAAGGAGAATCGCGACTTATTAAAAGAGACTTTCAAACACATTTCCACACCTATCGAAGTTGAAGAAAAACATATCCGTGTAGCATCAGACATCGTATCATGCGGGCCTGCATTCATCAGTTACCTGCTCAGCCAATGGATAGCAGCTGCTGGTGATATTGCGGAACTTCCTAAAGATAAAGCGACGTCATTAACAGAAAATATGATGGTTGGACTGGGAGAACTTTTAGCACAAAAAGTAATGACTCTGGAAGAATTAATGGAAAAAGTGACTGTAAAGGGTGGGGTTACGGGAGAGGGGTTACAAGCTCTAGAAGATCACATTGGGCCATTGTTTCAAAAAATGTTTGAAGCTACTCAAAATAAACATAAAGAAGATAAAAAACACATTAATTTATAAGTTACACATTCGACAAAAGATCCAATTTTCCTGCAATAACCATGCTTTTATTGCAGGATCTAATCTCTATTAAGATAGGCTTCGCTATTCATTGAAGTGGTGTCGAGATACTTATATGGTAAAGGGCGGCGGGGAATGGGGAGCCTCCTGCTGGAATAGAGGGCTTAGTGAGACCTTTTGCTTAGCCTGAGAGCAAGGGCTCCTGTGGAAAGCGAGTCATTCCTCGACACCCCGGTTCCTTTCACACAAACATCTCGAAAATCAAGTCTTCAAGAATACGGACAGAGCAACCTAAAAAAGAGTCCGCTATTTACGGACTCTTTCATAACTTCTATCCTTTTGTACAGACAAACAACCATCGTTCTCCTTCAATGGAAGGCGTCTCACTAAAATCCGAAAAGACTCCTTGGGCTTTGAAACCTGATCGGGTGAGCCAGGATTGCAAAGCTTTATGATCATACCCTCGCTGTTCATGAATTTCATCAAAACGTTGATATTTACCATCATCTTCTACAAAGAATGTTAAATCATGTACAAGGCTATTTTCCAGCTCTCCGGGATCACAGAACCAAATGAAAGATAGATCATCACGGACTTCAGCAAATGTTGCACCACTGAGATCATTACGAATATGATCTATAGAGTGCACATCAAACATAAATACTCCCCCGTTAGCAAGGGATTGATAAATGGAACGGAACGCTTGCTGTACCTTCTGTTCATCTGTTAAATAGTTGAATACATCACAGTAACTGATGACACAGTCGTAATCAGCTAAACCTTCTAATGAAGTCATATCCTGTTGAATCCATTCGATTGCAGCCCGAGGATTTTTCTTTTGCGCGACGGCCAACATATCAGATGACAAATCGATCCCCGTCATATGATAACCTTCATTATGGAGGCGATGGGTGATCTCCCCTGTTCCACAACCTACATCAAGTATTTTTTGACCTTCTGGACGGTACTGTTGAAGTATTTCCTTCGTAAAATCCACCCATTGACCGTAGGGTGCATCCTGCATAAGGAGATCGTATACACGCGCCATATCCCCGTAGCTCATATTAGTTTTCTAATCCTTCTACAGCGACTGTGTCTGCATCGCCCCATAGTCTTTCCAAATTGTAGTAATGGCGTTCATCTTTATGGAAGATGTGGCAAACGATATCATTAAGGTCGACAAGTACCCAGCGGGCTTGCTCAAACCCTTCCATTCGCTTCACTTCTATCCCATTTTCTTCTGCTTGATTTTTCAATTCCCTCGCAATGGCTTGCACTTGGCGTTCATTGGACCCTTCACAGATTAGAAAATAGTCCGCGATTAAAGAAACTTCTGACATATCTAAAACAACGATATCCTGTGCTCTTTTTTCATCGCACGCTTGTGCTGCTAAATTTACCAATTCTTTACTTTCCATGGGTTTCCTCCCTATTTCATCTCTATCTTTTCCATGATCCATTGATCATATTAAGTCATTATATGCATGAAACGTGTCCGGATAAACGGTCCTTTCCTTACCAATAAGAAAAATGATTGTATTTTTCAAAGCTAAGGCACATGCTTCATCCAAATTTTCTTCTGCTTTCTTCCGTACTTGATCTACTCCAGGAAACTCACGGCCGGGTTCTATATAATCAGCTAAAAACACTACTTTATCCAACGTGGACATGTGTTTTTTTCCTGTTGTGTGGCAGCTGATGGCAGAAATAATTTCACCATCTGTAAGCCCGACCTCTTGTTCAATCATCAACGCCCCTACTGGTCCATGCCACAACTCATGATGATAATCCAATAGAGCCTTAGGCAGGCGACGGTCACTCTCAATCCAACGTTCCATGAGCTCTACAGGTTTATACTTCGCATAATCATGGAATGCAGCTGCCAGTTCCGCCTTTTTAACATCTGCTTGAAACCGCTCAGCAAGTTCAACCGCCTGGTCTGTCACTCTCACTGTGTGTTCGTATCTGGAGGTTTTCAAGGCAGGACGCACATATTCAAGTGCCTCCTCACGACTTATTTTCATACAGATGATGCTCCTTTATAAAAGAATCCACAACTTCCGGGAGTAAATACAGAACGCTTCTCCCTTGTGAAATACGTTCGCGTATCATCGTGGAAGATACATCGACTGAGGGAATATCAACAAAATGGACAGGAATTTCATTATTCCACCCATACCCAGGCCTTTCAACCCCAATAAATTGGACCATTTTCGAAAGGTCTTCAACCCGGTGCCATTTCGGTAAATGCTCAACCATGTCTCCTCCAATGATAAAGAAGAACTGATAGTCAGGAAATTGCTCCACCAAATCAGTCATGGTATCAACCGTGAACGATGTCCCCTTCCGGACTAATTCAATATCACAAATGCGGAAGTGCGGATGTTCCTTGATCGCTGTCCGCACCATGGCAAGTCGTGTTTCAGGCTTAGTTGAAGACTCCTGCTTATGAGGGGGGATATAGGAAGGCATGAACCATACTTCATCAAGGTCCATGGCCTCACGGGAAAACTCACCCATAATTAAATGACCTTGGTGAATAGGGTCGAACGTACCGCCAAGAATTCCAACTTTTTTCATTGACCTTCCCCTTTATGGTAATTCGATTTGTTTATTCTCTTTAGACTCTTTATAAAGAATGATCGTATTTCCGATCACCTGGACAATATGAGCATCTGTTGCTTCAACAATCTCATTCGCAACGACATGATTATCTTCAAAGCAGTTTTGTAAAATGCTTACTTTTATCAGTTCCCTTTTTTCGAGGGCTTCATCAATTTGTTTCGTCATATTTTCATTCACACCGGCTTTCCCTACTTGAAAAATCGGCTGTATATTATGGGAAGCCGCTCGTAAATGCTTCTTCTGTTTACTTGTTAACATTCTATACCCCTTTCAATTTCTGTTCGAATTCATTGAGCAATAGCGAAGATTCAGGTTCAGTGTCTGTCCATATTTGAAAGGCATAAACCGCTTGCTGCAACAGCATTTCATGTCCAAAATGGAGACGCGCTCCCCTTTTTTCCGCTTCGTTTAAGAATTTCGTTTTCATAGGACGGTAAACAATATCGCTTACAACAGTCCCTTTTGTCAAGTGATCCAGTGATACGATCATTTTGTCATGATCAGGGTTCATCCCGACCGTCGTCGTTTGAACAATTAAATCATAATCCATAAGGGTATTTTTCGCCTGTTCAAGTGTCAGGGGACTAGAGTACGCCTTTGAAGGAATATCCTGAATGAGATCCTCTGCTCTCTTTATTGTACGATTCGCTATGTCTACACGAGCGATATCAGATCTTGTTAGAGCTTCGAATATCCCTCTTGCCGCCCCTCCGCTTCCTAACAAAAGGGCTTTTGCATTATTGTGAAAAATATCCGGGAAACGATTCTTCAGAGAGTGGACAAACCCCCTGCCGTCGGTATTATACCCGATCCAACCTTGATTGGTGTGATGAACAGTGTTCACAGCCCCCAAGTGCCGAGCGCTTTCATCCAGACCATCAAGGTATGGGATGATTTTCTCTTTATAGGGCACAGTCACATTGAAACCATCCAAGCCTTTTTCTTTCAATAAATTGACTTTTTCTTCGAACTCATCCGGTTGAATTTCCAACAGTTCGTATTTCCCTTCAATCCCCTGTTGTTCCATAAGTTTTTCATGTATCCATGGAGACATGGAATGACCAATCGGGTGGCCGATCAACCCTAGTTTGTACAAGTGATCCCCTCCTATATGAGTGACTCTCTCAAGGACACCTTCACTCCCTCTGGTACGTGTGCCGTAACCGTGATGCCCCCTTCTGGTACAGTCACCCAACCTAGTCCAGAAAAGACGATATCCGTTTTGTCTTCTTTGATTTTTAACGTGTGACCTTTTAACGGTGGAAGCTTCTCAATTGTATCTTGATCTGGTGGTGATAATAATTCTCCCACATGATTTTTATACAGTTCGTCTGCTTTTTCCAATTTTGTTCGATGGATAGTCAATTCATTAGAGAAGTGGCATACAAAAGAACTCCGTTCACCTGCTTCAAAATCAAGTCGAGCGAGCCCGCCTACAAAAAGCGTCTGCTCTTCATTCAACTGATACACTTTCGGCTTGACTTCTTTACGGGGTGTAATAAGCTTTAAATCCTTATCGGATACGTAGTGAGCCATCTGATGACGTTGGATAACCCCAGGTGTATCGTAAAGGGAGCTCTTTTCATCTAAAGGAATATTAATAAACCCTAAAGTTGTACCAGGGAAATACGATGTCGTAATGGCGTCCTTAACACCAGATGTATTTGAAATAAGGGTGTTGATAAATGTTGATTTCCCAACATTCGTCGTACCAACCACATAAACATCGCCATCTTCACGGTATTGATCGATAGCTTGTGATAATTGCTGGATCCCTTGATTTTTCTCCGCTGAGATTAAGTACACACCTTCAACCTCTAAACCATTCTCTTTAGCTGAACGTTTTAACCAATGTTTAACTTTCCCGTGGTTCACTGACTTTGGAAGTACGTCCATTTTGTTACCCACAAGAATGACAGGATTGTTTCCAGTCAGACGCTTCAATCCTGATATAAAACTTCCATTGAAATCAAAGATATCTACTAGCTGAACAACCAGCCCTTTTGTATCACTGATTTGGTTCAACATCTCCAGGAAGTCATCATCTTGAAATGGAACATCCTGCACTTCATTATAGTGTTTTAAACGGAAGCATCTCTTGCAAATGATGTCTTCTCTTTCTAGTGCTGACGCAGGTGCATAGCCTGCGTCTTCTGGGTTTGTCGTTTGAATGACGGCTCCGCATCCTTGACATTGTATTTCAGCCATCACTGATCTCTCCTCTGCCATGTAATTTTCCCTTTTCTTCGCATCCAATTTAATATTCGTCTTTCAATCTTTCTGTTAAATTTTGTAATAAACCCGTCGGTTTCTACTATAGGAACAACCAAGATTGTATGAAAGCCAGCGGAATTTCCACCAAGGACATCTGTCAGCAGTTGATCACCGATCACGGCAACTTCACCCTTTTTAAGCTTCATCTGTTTCTGTGCTTTCTTGAAAGCCTTCGATAATGGCTTCCTTGCACTATGGATGAAAGTCGTATCCAATGGTTCCGAGAAGAGCTTAACCCGAGCTTCATTATTGTTAGACGCAATAGTCACCTGGATGCCATGATCACTCATTTTCTTGAACCATCCTTTAATGTCTTCCGTGGCATCAGGTTCATCCCAGGCGACAAGGGTATTATCTAAATCGGTGATGACACCTTTGATTCCTTTATCTTTTAATTGGTCCGGGTCGATATCAAAAACGCTCGGCACATGTTCATCTGGTAAAAAGTTTTTTAACATCTATACAGTTCATCTCCTCATACAACGGCAAAATCTCCTTCACCATCATATACAAAATCGAAGCATGTTTCAAAAAGACTTATAATAAGAACAAAAATCGTTCGACAAATCCCGACAAAAATAGGTTGTGGATAAGTTTATGCACATATTCCACACAGTAACTTCTTTGTTATCACTCATGTAAACCTCTTTTTTCAAAAAGTTATCTACAATTTTATGTAGATAACTTCCATATTGTGGCGAAATAAGGGTCGTGATAAGGTAAGAATACATTAAAAATTGAGACGTTCAGTGATTCAAATTAAGCGGGAGGTGACTGTCACATGTGTGACAGCGGCATGAAGCAATTATCGGATTCCCTACTAATACAATCTTACCACAAAGCCATTGAACTCAATCTTTCAGATGAGTTTATAGAACAAATCAAACGAGAAATAAACGCGCGATCCATCCAGCACCTTTTAGATAAGCATATTTCACATGTGGGCTGAATTTTACACTTTATGACAAAAAATGACTTTCTATTTGAGAAACGCTCGTCCATTCAACAAAGGACGAGTTTTTTTATGACTTTTTTTATTTGGTTAAATGATGTCTTCCTTCTTATTTATAAGGACAGACTAAATAAAGCCTATCGCCGCATATCCCCGGTATGCTACAGTTGAATAATGAACCTTTTTTTGATTACAATTGAGTGAACACATTGTTACGAACATCCAAAATCCAATTAAAAATAGAGGAAAGTTACGTCAAAGGAGGAACATACCACATGTTGGTGGCTGTATTATTGCCCTTTATCATTGCTATCTTTATCCCATTGTTAAGTAAATGGAAAGAAAAGGTTCACACAGGATTCTTCGTTACAATTGTACCTGTGTTGATTTTTATTTATTTTGCCCGCTTTTTAGGTACTGGTTTCGAACCGGTCGTCCATGAGTACTCGTGGATCCCATCCCTGGACATGAATATGGTCTTTCATCTGGATGGTCTGAGTTTACTTTTTGTTCTATTAATCAGCGGAATCGGCGCCCTAGTTGCCTTCTATTCGGTTTTTTACCTACATAAATCGGAGCAACTGGGACATTTTTATGTGTACTTTCTCATATTTATGGGCTCTATGCTGGGAGTTGTATTATCTGATAACGTATTTGCCCTGTACAGCTTTTGGGAATTCACTTCCCTATCATCTTTCTTATTGATCGGATTTTGGAACTATAAGAAAGAATCAAGATACGGTGCATTAAAATCGATGCTCATCACTGTCTTTGGTGGATTAAGTCTTTTGGGTGCTCTAATCTTTATGAGTGTATTGACGAACACGTCAAGTATCCGAGGAATGATTGATCAACAACAGTTGATCCTTAACAATGAATATTTCCCATTGATTCTGATTCTATTACTGATGGGTGCTTTTACAAAGTCTGCTCAGTTTCCGTTCCACATCTGGCTGCCGGATGCTATGGAAGCTCCAACTCCAGTCAGCGCTTATTTACACTCGGCAACAATGGTGAAAGCCGGCATCTATCTGGTTGCCCGCTATTCCCCAATGCTTTCCGCAAATGAATGGTTCTTTATCATTGTGTCTATTGCAGGGATTGTCACATTATGCTGGGGTTCTTATATGGCTGTAAGACAAACAGACTTGAAAGGAATTCTAGCTTTCTCAACAATCAGTCAACTTGGAATGATCATGGCTATGCTTGGATTCGGTACAAAAGCAGCAATTTTTGGTGCTGTTTTCCATATTCTTAACCATGCTACGTTCAAAGGTAGTCTATTTATGGTTGCCGGCATTGTAGACCATGAAGCAGGAACAAGGGACATCCGTAAACTTGGCGGATTGATGACATTTATGCCTATGACAGCCACACTTGCATTATTTGCCTCGTTCTCGATGGCTGGGGTACCCCTACCCTTCTTAAACGGGTTCTATAGTAAAGAGATGTTCTTTGAATCTTCGTTGCATTTGGAAGCCGCGAGTTCCGGCATTGCTGGAATACTACAAACGAGCGTGCCCTACTTAGCTGTTTTCGGTAGTATATTTACCTTCGTATATTCCATGTACTTTTTCTTCGGAACATTTCGTGGTCAATCACACTTGAATGAACTGCCTAAAAAACCGCATGAAGCTCCTATCGGTATGCTCATTTCACCGATTATTCTAGTAGCTGGTGTGGTCGTCATTGGCTTGTTCCCGAGTTTGATCAATGAGCCTTTCATTGCCCATGCGGCTGAAGCTGTCAAGGGGGTCGGGTTAGAAGAGAAGGACATATATTTCTGGCATGGATTTATTCCACCATTCATTATGTCCCTTACAGTTCTCGTATTTGGAAGTATCTTAGCCCTTTCTAGAAAAGTATGGGCTCCCGTGTACAACGTTGTGCCCGGCGTTCTAAGTATGAACAAAGTTTATGACGGTACCGTTGATCGAGTAGAACGATATTCAACTACAATCACAAAAGGATATATGAATGGTTCTCTCGGACGATACGTCCGACTCATTTTAGCAGCCATTATCGTCATTTCATTTGCCTTTATGGCGATGACTGGTGGATTTACAGTGGATACTTCTACTGTAGCGGAAATTACGGCTCCTGAAATACTTGTCGCCGTTACGATGGTCATAGCAGCTATTGGTACCGCTCTTACCAATAATCGAATAGCTGCAATCCTTATCTTAGGTGTTGTAGGTTATGGATTGTCGATGCTGTTCGTATTATACCGAGCACCTGACCTAGCTCTTACTCAGTTAATTATAGAAACAGTAACCGTCGCTTTGTTCCTGCTTGTCTTTTATCATTTACCGAAGCTGCGAAAAAAAGACGAGCCTGTAAGTACGAAGGTGCTTAACCTCGTCATATCTATCGGTTTCGGTGCGTTGATGACAATGGTGGCCATTTCTTCTCACAGTAGTAAGTTCTTTAAGTCTATTTCTGAATACTTTACAGACAATTCTTACAAGCTCGGCGGCGGAGACAATATTGTAAACGTCATCCTTGTTGACTTTCGTGGATTGGATACCTTGTTTGAAATTGTTGTACTTGGAATTGCCGCCATGGCGATTTACGGATTGATCCGTTTTAGAAAGAACAAGGAGGAGGAATAATACATGGAAATTATTATGGCCGTTCTAGCCGGCATTCTCTTCACGATGGGTGTCTACAACCTCCTTCAAAAGCAATTGTTACGAATTATCATAGGGACAGGCCTCATATCTCATGGGGCCCACCTTTTCATCCTGACAATGGGAGAGTTGAAAACAGGAGCACCGCCAGTACTGACAGAGGGAGTAGAAAATTACACGGATCCGCTCCCGCAAGCATTGATTTTGACTTCAATCGTCATAAGTTTCGGTGTTACTAGCCTACTACTTGTATTAGCTTATCGTGCTGCAAAAATTAACGGCACTGATAATATGGAGCAATTAAGGGGTAACGATTATGAGTAACTTAGCTGTATTGCCTATTCTGCTGCCTTTATTAGCAGGCATCTTCTTAGCTTTCATACACAAAAAAACAAAATTAGTTCGAAATTTATCCAAAGCTTTTGCGATTATTAATCTCCTCGTTGTCGGGTTGATTTTCATTCAAGTGAGAGACAACGGGAACATTGTCCTTGAAATGGGGAGCTGGGAGGCACCCTTCGGCATCGTACTTGTCGCTGATCTACTTGCAATAACTTTGGTTCTGACGACAAACATCATTGCGGTGGCCAGTGTTTTCTTTGCACCTCAATCCTTATCAGAAAAAGAAGAGTCCTTTTACTTCTATACTTTCTTCTTCATGTTGATCTCGGGAGTGAGCGGTGCATTTTTAACCGGTGATTTATTCAACCTTTTCGTATTTTTCGAAGTACTTTTGATGGCTTCCTACGGTTTGATCGTGCTTGGGAATGGTAAGGCACAACTTAGGGAATCGATTAAATATGTATTGATCAACTTATTTTCTTCCATGTTGTTCGTCACGACCATAGCTTTCCTTTATTCGGTTGTAGGAACAGTCAACATGGCTCAAGCTGCTCAACGTGTTCAGGAAGTGGACCAGCAGGGGATTTTAACGACAATAGCCATTTTGTTCTTCTTTGTTTTTGCAACAAAAGCGGCTGTGTTCCCTCTTTATTATTGGCTGCCACGACCTTATATATCTCCAAATCCGGTCGTATCCGCTTTATTCGGGGCCTTGTTAACTAAAGTAGGGGTTTATTCGATCTTGCGGACGTTCACACTGATCTTTAATCACGAGGTCGCATTGACACATACCCTGTTCATCTACTTAGCAGCATTGACGATGATTTTTGGTGTTGTTGGCGCTCTTTCAACGAACAATATCAAGCTGATTGTCGCGTATAATATTATCCCAGCTGTAGGTTTCATGCTTATGGGGATAGGTGTTTTCACAGAGGTTTCGATAAGCGGGACCATATATTATCTTGTTCATGATATGGTAATCAAAGGAGCACTCTTCATCCTGGTGGGGGCCACTGCTTATGTAGCGGGGACATCGGATCTCCGTAAAATGGGTGGGTTGATTCACCATTATCCCGTTCTCGGATGGCTTATGTTTCTAGCATCCTTGGTATTGGCAGGAATACCACCATTCAGTGGTTTTATCGGTAAACTATTATTATTACGCGGCGGGTTAGGCGAAGAGGAAATTTTCATCGTCATCACCGCTCTCATTTCAAGTCTACTGATTCTATTCTCGATGATCCGGATTTTCATCAGAGGATTTTGGGGAGAAAAGATGGATATTCCTGTTCCGGAGCGAGAGAAAAGAGGAAAACGAATGGCGCTTCCTGCTGCGGGACTGCTTACGGTTTCCATTCTCCTCGGTGTAGGTGCTGAATGGTTCTTCCCGACAATAGAAACCATCTCTCAATACATGATGGATCCAGAACTCTATATTGATTCTGTGTTAAAGGAGTAGAAGCTGATGCCTTTACAAATCGTACTGAACATCATCATCGCTATGATGTGGATGTTCCTGAGTGAAACATATAATTTCACAACCTTTTTTGTCGGTTATATCTTAGGAATCATACTCCTCTTCGTCCTGCAGCGTTTTGTACCAGATTCATTCTATATGAAACGGGCGTGGAAGTTTTTCCTTCTCATTCTTTTGTTTATACGAGAGCTTTTCTTATCAAACATCGACATTGTCAAGCATGTCTATAAGCCAAAAATGGATATGCAGCCAGGGATATTCGCACTTCCGATTGATGTAAAAACAAACTTTGAAATCACTCTTCTCGCCAACTTGATTTCATTAACTCCCGGGACCTTATCTGTCGTAGTCAGTGAAGATCATACGAAGATCTTTATCCATGCGATGGATATGCCGGATGTTCAGGAATCTGTTAGCGAAATTAAAAATTCATTTGAAAAGCGTATCATGGAGGTGACCCGTTAAATGGAAGACATCCTTAATGTGACACAAACATTGATACAAATATCAGCTACCATTGCTGTTGTAGCTGTAGCTATCTCCGTGATCCTCCTTTTGTATCGCGCAATTCTCGGACCGACAAATCCGGACCGGGCGGTTGCCCTTGATATCATTGGAATAAATCTAATGGCCTTGGCTGGACTAATCGCCGTCCTGCTCGTAACGACAAGGTTTAATGACGTCGTCCTACTGATTGGTATTCTACTCTTCATCGGTACGGTCGCACTGGCGAAATTCTTAGAAAAGGGTGTTATCATTGAGCGGGACATGGATTAATTTAATTTTTGACATCACTATATGTCTGTCTCTATTGATTGGTGCCTTTTTCCTTGTCTCTGGTTCCATAGGGATTTTGCGTTTTCCTGATGTGTACACACGGCTTCATGCAGCGACAAAAAGCTCGACCCTTGGAGTGGCCGGAATTATGATCGGTGCTTTTCTATTTCACTACGTAGAACATGACATCGTAAGTGGTAAACTGCTTCTTGGAATATTCTTCGTCTTGTTGACAGCCCCTGTCTCCGGACATATGATCTCAAGAGCTGCCTACCGTGCCGGCGTGCCTCTTTGGGAAAAGAGTGTAAAGGATGAATACGCAGAAGTCTTAAAAGAAGAGCAGAAGCGACAAGCACCAGATTCATAATCCGACATGCCTCCATTCTCATGGGGGCATTTTTTTACGTTTATGAACATTATTTTTAACCACAGACAAGCACAGACGACTTCTCAAGGACATAAGTATGTTGTAGGCATTCGCCTAATCCTTGAGGAGGTGCGTCCTATGAGCAGTCTCATCGCTTCCATCCTTTATTTTTTCAAAGAGTCTCTCTTCTTCATGTCTTATGTAAAAAACCAGGCTTTCCCGAACCCCCTGCCTCCAGAAGAAGAAGCCAAACAGCTCCAGTTGATGGCAGAAGGGAGTCATGAAGCCAGGAACAAACTGATTGAGCACAATTTACGACTTGTCGCACACATTGTGAAAAAGTTTGAAAACACGAAAGAGGACTTTGAAGACCTTATCTCTATAGGGACGATCGGTTTGATCAAAGGTATTGAAAGTTATTCGACAGGAAAAGGGACGAAACTTGCTACCTATGCCGCACGCTGCATTGAAAACGAAATTCTCATGCACCTCAGGTCAACGAAAAAAATGAGCAAAGACATTTCGTTGCAAGATCCGATCGGCCATGATAAAGAAGGGAACGAATTGAACCTTCTTGATATTCTACAGGCAGATGTAACGGATATTGTCGAGGAAATCCAACTTCATATGGAATTGGAAAAAATTAAAGATTTCATCACTGTATTAGATGAGCGGGAAAAAGAAGTGATTATCTTCCGATATGGACTGAATCAGACAGAAGAGAAGACTCAGCGGGAAATAGCCAAAGAGCTGGGTATATCGAGGAGTTATGTATCAAGAATCGAAAAGCGAGCATTAATGAAAATCTTTCATGAGTTCTATAAGCAGAGCAAACAAGGGAAGAATGGATAAAAAACAGCCACTACCATCTTATGAGAATGGAGTGGCTGTTTCATTCAGTCCTCTATGAGTTGTCGCTTCCATTTTCTGATTTTCAAAGTCATGATGAATGCTGTCAAAAGTGCTGTACCAATGACAGGATACAAAAACAAATAGGCTTTTGTAGCATATTCATAGAGGCTGATCAATGTACCAATATAAAGATACGTGCTCATGATTAAAAGTGTCATCACGAACCGCTTATAATCCATTACTTTTTTCTTTAACCATTGGGAAGTATCCAAAACGGTCCACCTCCTACTATGAATCGTAACATATGAGAATCATAGTATCGGTGGAAATGATTGTCATTCGTAATTCTTAACCATTTCCATGATCATGACGGCTGCATTTTCGGCAGCTTTCGGTAAGAATTGATCAAACGAAATTGACGATTCCTTACCAGCAATATCGGACAACGCTCGAATGACAACAAATGGTGTTCCATACTTATAACAAACCTGGGCAATCGCAGCGGCTTCCATCTCTGCTGCAATCATTTCAGGAAACTTACCTCTCACAAAATCAACCTTCGCTTCCTCTTGCATAAAGGAATCTCCGGTAGCGATGATGCCTTTCGCTGCTTTAGCATCTGTCTTCTCAACTGCATCCATCGCTTGTTTAACAAGGTTTTCATCCGCAGCATACATGTCAGGCATTCCTGGGACTTGACCATATTTATACTTAAAAGCTGTCACATCGACATCATGGTGTGTCACTAAGGAAGATATGACCACATCTCCAACTTCAAGATCTTTGGCAAAACCGCCGGCTGATCCAGTATTGATGACGGCATCAATTCCATATTGTTCATGAAGAATAGTCGTTGCCATGGCTGCATTAACTTTACCAATGCCCGACTTTAAAAGAACGACTTCTTTCCCATGTAATAGGCCATCAACAAAAAGACTGCCCGCAACCTCTTTCTCTGACGCTACATCCATATTTGCTTTTAATAATTCAACTTCTTCATCCATAGCTCCGATAATTCCAATTGCCATAACCGAACTTCCTCTCTCAACCGTTTTTATTTTTTAAGACCTCAAGTCTCACTGGTTTATAACCCTGTCCTTCAATCCAGTCAATGTGTACCCTGAGATATCCTGTCTTATTTTTGTCAGAGACCGTTGCCTTAGCTTTTTGAGGGTGACCTCTATTACTTACATCCCAATAAATGATATTGTCCTCAGAAAGGCCGACAGCGCTTCTGATCGCTTGTTTCAACTCGTTATAGTCCTGAGTACCTGATTGATAAGTGATCCCGTGTTCACCATTCGTTTCCATTTCTGTCGGAATAACCGGCCAATCCTTTGTGATGACACGTTCTACATTAGGGTCATCACTTTTTTCTATTTTCAGCCCTTTTTCGTCTTCGATCGGCTTCAGCTCTTCGAATTTTTCAATGGAAACCTGTTGTTTATCTGATTCTTCCTCTGTATCTTCACCACTTTTATCTTTTTCGTCCTTATCGTTTTTTTCAGTGTTCTCATCGGCTTCCGCCTGAGAATTCTCATTCTGACCTTGATCTTCCTTTGTGACCTCTTGACTTTCTGTATCTTGTGCTTGTCCTTTTTGATCCTCTCCACCGAAGACCAACAATCCAATGAGCAACACCATGAAAACACTGCCTGCCCCTACAAGCCAAGTCAACATCTTCGTACCACGACGCTTTTTCTCATAACGGCCTGAGCGAGAATACGGGGATTGTTTGTTTGACATGATTTTCTGCCTCCTTTTTACTCGCCGTTTATTATACATGAAGTTTTGACTGTTACCAATGCTTTCTTTTTCCTATCTCATTTCCCGGGCTATATTCCAAATCTCACTATAGCTCCCCTTTCTTGAATACTCAGTTTCGAGACACTAATTAGGCAAAGGGGCGGAGGGGAATGGGGAGACTCCTGCGGGAAAAGAGTGCTAGGTGAGACCCCGCAGGACGAAGTCCGAGGAGGCTCACCGCGCTCCCGCGGAAAGCGATCCATTCCCCGCAGCCCCCATCCACTCAACAAAAGTCTCGAAACTGAGTCTTCCACAATCCTGCTATACTCTTTAAGAAGATCCGTATGTAGGCATAAAAAAAGACAGGGCAGGACCCTGTCTTTTTTATTATTCGACTGTGATGATTTTTACGTCGATTTCTCCGCCTGGTGTCGCGACTTTGACCTTGTCACCAACAACATGTCCAATTAAGCTTTGAGCCATTGGAGAGTCATTGGAAATTTTGCCTTCAAATGGGTCGGCTTCAGCACTTCCGACAATCGTGTACGTCTCTTCGTCTCCATCCGGAAGCTCTTGGAACGTTACAGATTTACCCATCGTCACTGTGTCAGGGTTTTCATTATCATTTTCGATGATGACTGCATTTCGAATCATGTTTTCCACTTGTGTGATTCGTGCTTCTACAAATGCTTGTTCATCTTTAGCTGCATCGTACTCAGAATTCTCTGATAGATCTCCGAAACCGCGAGCGATTTTAATCCGTTCGACTACTTCTTTGCGTCGCTCTGTTTTTAAATGATGCAATTCTTCTTCTAACTTTTGTTTACCTTCTTCCGTCATATAATAACTTTTGTCTTCTGCCATGGTCCAAATACACTCCTTTAAATACAAGAAAAAATGATGTCCTTAATATAGGAAATGAGCAGTACGACTGTACGCTCATTAAAGAAGATTTACTATACTTTACCCGAGGACATTATGATTTAGAACTACTAGTGAAAACTATGCCAGATTTTTGGTAGTATTTCAACTATTTTCTTTCGTCACTGTTTGTCCTTTTTCGTAAAGAACCGTTTGAATCTTCGTTGCCATAAGATCAATAGCCACGTGGTTTTGCCCACCTTCTGGGATGATAATATCCGAGTATCGTTTGGTCGGTTCTACGAATTGCAAGTGCATGGGACGAACGACATTGATATATTGTTCAATCACAGAGTCGAGTGAACGGCCTCTCTCATTAATATCTCTCATTAATCTACGGATAATTCTTACATCTGCATCTGTATCTACAAAAACTTTAATATCCATGAGATCTCTGAGGCGTTCATCTTCCAGGACTAGAATCCCTTCAACGATAATCACTTCTTTCGGTTCGACATGAATGGTTTCATCTGAGCGGGTATGCATCTTATAATCATAGACCGGTTTTTCTACAGGCTTTTGATCAAGCAATTGTTCCAAGTGCTCAATGAGAAGATCATTATCAAAAGCTAGAGGGTGATCATAGTTTGTTTGTAACCTTTCCTCAAACGGAACATCACTTTGATCCTTATAATAATAATCTTGTTCTAGCATTAATAACGTCTTATCTGTAAAGCGCTGGATGATCGAACGAGTCACACTCGTTTTCCCTGATCCTGATCCTCCCGCTACTCCAATCACTACTGGTTTATCACTCATGCTCCTGGGTGCTCCTTTCATCCATTCCATTCTTATCTATAATAGCTCTTATGTTTCCTTCTTTTTCGTAATAGCAACCCCGTCCCCGATCGGGACAATGGTTGTATAGTAATCAGGATGTTGAACAAGCCATTCATTAAAACTCCTGATTTTATCAGCGATTTTCGCCATTCTTGGACTTGCTTCTGAATCGTCAGCAACAAAACCTTTAAATAGTACGTTATCAGAAATAATGACGCCTGTATCGGATACCATCGGGGAATACATATGGAAAAATTCTTCATACTTTCCTTTGGCTGCATCGATAAATAATAAATCAAACGGACCTTCTTTTTCAATGGTAGATGCTACCTCTAGGGCATCTCCGTGAATGACATGGATCTGTTCCTCGGCGTTCATATCCTTTATATTTTTCAAAGCATCCTTGTACCGCTGTTCATCACGTTCGACCGTTATGATTTGACTACCTGGACAAGCTTCCAGCATCCGAAGGGCTGAATAACCAATGGCTGTACCGATCTCCAGGATTCTTTTTGGTTGTTGGATCCTGAGAAGCTGCATGAGAAAATCTATACCCAACGGTTCCATGATTGGTACTCGTTGTTCTTCTGCTTCGGATTCCATTTTCTTAACAGCTGTGGAAGGCTTTGAAAGCAATGACTGTAAATATTCTTCTTGATTCATCCTGTTTCACCCTTCCCATCAATTTTACATCCGATTTACAACCCCATTATTTTAACATAAAAAAAAGAAGGAATGCGAGTATCTTTTTGCATTCCTTCTAAAAACATGTTAATTGATATACTCATTTTTCAGTTGGTTATGTTCTTCTAGTGAACTTGCGTAATGAATCTCCCCACTACTATCAGCTAGGAAATAGAAATACTCATGATCCTTCGGTTTAGCAGCTGCCTGTAAAGAGTTCTCATTAAAGTTTGAAATCGGTCCAACCGGGAGCCCGGTTATATAATAAGTATTGTATGGGGATTCAATTTCAAGGTCTTCATACAGAACTCGATCTTTATGCTTACCATGGGCGTAAAGCACGGTCGGATCTGTTTGAAGCTTCATATCTTTAACGAGACGGTTTTGAAATACGCCGGAAATCATTTGACGACTTTCTGATGTTCGAGCTTCGTTTTCCAGAAGGGATGCCATCGTGACGAGATCGTGAACATTTTCAATTCCTTCAAGGTTCCCCATTTGATTGACATAAGGAAGGACCACCGCCTGGGTTTTATCCAGCATTTTCTTCACAAGCTGATCGATAGTTGGATCCTCGACATAAACGTCATAGGTCGCAGCAAACAAATACCCTTCGAGGGGATGGCGGATTTCTTCTTTCAATATATCTTCTGTTAATAGTTGAGGATATTCAGACATCAGTTCTTTTACATAGGTTTCATCATCCACTTTTTCCATGAATTCTTCTTTAGTAAATGGTAAGTCTTCTGCGTACACCTCTGCAATCTGCTCCAGGTTACGTCCTTCAGGAACAGTCACTTTGTAAACAGGTTCTTTCACGAGCTTACCTGTTTTTAACGTTTCAATAATTTCATTTAAAGTCATGGAAGATGTAAATTGATAATTTCCTGCTTGGAATCCAGATTCGTTCTTAAATTTTGTATAAAAACGGAAGATCAAATCGTTTTTGATGATATCATTCTCTTCAAGAATGCTTGCTATTGAAGATGTAGAAGATCCCAAAGGTATA
Organism: Halobacillus trueperi; assembly: GCF_003386945.1. NCBI lineage: Bacteria > Bacillati > Bacillota > Bacilli > Caryophanales > Bacillaceae > Halobacillus > Halobacillus trueperi. The sequence goes on from NZ_QUAE01000002.1 coordinate 290,805, forward strand.
TCCACATTGATCTGTTTATCATTCCCTGGCTCTACAGGCTCTAAAGCAGACTTCACGTAAAAATAACCAGTAAGTCCTCCGATCACAAGGGCAAGAACCAAAACTGTAAGAATGATTGAGACAATTTTTCTCACTTTACTTGCTTCCTCTATTCTCGTTTTCAATCTTTTTTTATATTGATTTTTAAAGTCAGAATTAGACAAACGGACTTCCCCCTTTCATCCGGTTCATTATACTATAAAATGAAAGAATCTTTCTACATATTCCCTTAATTTTCTACAAGGAGAAGAGACTCTTCGGTTTTATATAGCATGAAATAAGTGTGGCACCTCAGAGAATAATAAAAGCCTGCAGCTGATCGCTGCAGGCGGTAGGAATTACGTCAAATCTTCATCTGTCAACGTATTCAACATTTCTTCAACCATTTCCCATTCATCGTCGGATTCGATCTGGAAAAGAGCAAGGTCATCTTCTTCATTCCCTTTTTCTTCATAACGGAAGGCAAAGACTTCTACTTCCTCCCCATCCTTTTGTTCAGCAGGGACGACTGCGATGTAAGAATGTCCTGTTTGTTCAACATCAAAGGTGAACAAAACTTCAAATAAATGCTCTTCCCCATTTTCATCAGGAATGATGATGCGTTCTTCTTTTTCTAGTGCCATATCAAACGTCCTCCTTATTGTTTCGAATCCAAGTAACTTTGCAAAATCATGACAGCAGCCATTTTATCAATGACTTTTTTCCGTTTTTTCCTGCTGACATCTGCATCCAGCAGCACGCGTTCGGCTGCCATAGTGGTTAAGCGTTCATCCCAAAGATGTGTTTGGAGATGAAATTCTTCTTCTAGCCATGAGGCGAAAGTCTGGCTCGCTTCTCCTCGCGGGCCGACAGTACCATTCATATTCTTCGGAAAGCCTACGACCGCTTCCGTCACATCATGGTCACGTATGACTTCTCTTAGCGGATCTTTAGCCGTATTGTAGTCCTGCTCGTCCCAACGGAGTGTGGTGAGGCCCTGGGCCGTCCAGCCCAGAGCATCCGATATGGCGATGCCTATCGTTTTTTCGCCCACATCCAATCCTATTTTTTTCATTCAATGCCCTCTTTATTCTCTTTGATGTAAGATTTAACCAGCTCTTCAATCAACTCATCACGCTCAATTTTGCGGATCAAGTTTCTGGCATCCTGATGACGAGGAATGTATGCAGGGTCGCCTGAAAGCAAATATCCGACAATCTGGTTGATCGGATTGTACCCTTTCTCTTGTAATGCTCCGTAAACAGATAGAAGTACGGATTGGACATCTTGATCAAACGGTTCTTCAGAGAAGTTGAACCTCATCGTTTTATCCATTGAACTCATTACAGTCACCTCGCACTTTTGTAGTATTTACTCTATTATATACCTAATTCTTCTATAGGAAAAACTAGGCGTTTTGACTTGCATATTCCTTGGCATATTCAAGTGCTTCTGGAATTTTAGAAGCATCCTTACCACCCGCTTGTGCCATGTCTGGACGGCCACCGCCGCCACCACCGCACCGGGTCGCTGCTTCTTTGATTAATTGACCTGCATGATATCCTTTTTCTACTAAGTCCTTCGATACTCCTGCAATTAATTGAACTTTATCTCCATTCGGAGCTGCAAGAAGGATCATTCCGGAGTCAAGTTTCTGCTTCAGATCATCAACCATTTTCCTTAGAGCATTCATATCTTTCACATCTACTTGCTTGGCAAGAATCTTCACTCCATTGACTTCCTCCACTTCATCCAAAATATTGGAGGCTTCCATGTTTGATAATTTTGCACTTAGTGATTCATTTTCTTTTTGAAGATCTTTCATTTCTTTATGAAGGACTTCAATTCGCTCTGGAACCTGCTCAGGCTTGGTCTTCAACTGCTCCCCAGCTTTTTTCAGCAATGCTTCTTTGCCATTCATATACAAATAAGCATCCTTAGCTGTGACAGCCTCGATTCTTCTGGTGCCAGCACCAATTCCAGACTCTGAAATAATCTTGAATAAGCCGATTTCGGCTGTGTTCATGACATGACAACCTCCACAAAGCTCAAGACTGTAATCGCCGACCTGAACGACTCTAACCGTGTCGCCATATTTCTCACCGAATAAGGCCATCGCGCCCTTAGCTTTTGCTTCTTCAATAGAATTGAGCTCGATGGAGACCGGAATAGACTGCCATACTTTTTCATTCACGATGGACTCAATTTTCTCCATTTCTTCGTTCGTTACAGAACCGAAGTGGGAAAAGTCAAAGCGCAGGCGATCTGGAGCTACAAGAGAACCGGCTTGATTGACATGTTCGCCAAGGACATCTTTCAAAGCTTGATGCAGAAGGTGTGTCGCCGTATGGTTTTTAACAATAAAGGAACGTCCACTTTGATCGACTTCTGCCTTCACTGTGGCTCCTTTTTCTATAGAACCTTGTTTAACGATCGCTTCATGCATGTGCTGACCATTCGGCGCTTTTTGAACATTGGTGACTTCAACTACAGCAGATTCCGTTCTCAGGAAACCTCGATCGGCGATCTGACCACCACTCTCGGCGTAGAAAGGTGTTTGGGATAGGAACAGGTAAATGGTGTCGCCCTCTTCTGCATATCCACTGAACTCTTTTCCTTTAATCAGTTCTACAATTTCCGTTTCAACTTGAAGTGTGTCATAGCCAATGAATTCACTTTCTACGTGAACATCACCTAGTACTCCATCTTGGACTTGCATGGAATCGGTCTTTTGACGAGCACTCCGTGCGCGCTCCCGCTGCTTTTGCATTTCGTTTTGGAAACCTTCTTCATCAATGGTGAAGCCAGCTTCTGCTACGTACTCTTCTGTCAGTTCTTTCGGGAAGCCATACGTGTCATATAAACGGAAGACTTCCGTTCCAGGGAACACGTTGCTTCCTTTCTCGGTCTCCTGTTTGATGATGGTGGAAAGAATTTGTAACCCATCATTCAAGGTTTCGTGGAAACGTGCTTCTTCTGTTTGAATGACGTTTTGAATAAAGGATTCTTTCTCCTTCACTTCAGGATAGAAGTCGACCATGATTTTAGAGACTTCAGGAACTAGTTTATACATGAATGGTTTGTCAATACCGATCTGCTTTGCAAAACGTACAGCTCTTCGCAACAGACGACGCAGGACGTAACCACGTCCTTCATTCGAAGGCAGGGCTCCATCACTGACAGCGAATGTCACGGTTCTCATATGGTCTGCAATCACTTTGAAGGAAGCATCTGTATCGAAGCTGTCTCCATAGTTTTTATCACCCATTTTTTCTGTTGCTTCAATAATCGGAAGGAATAAATCTGTCTCAAAGTTCGTTTCTGTTTCTTGAATGACACAAACAATACGCTCAAGACCCATCCCTGTATCAATGTTTTTCTTAGGAAGTGGTGTATAAGTATCATCAGGGTTGTGGTTGAATTGGGAGAAAACAAGATTCCAGATTTCCAAATAGCGTTCATTTTCTCCGCCAGGGTAAAGTTCTGGATCACTCGAGTCACTTCCGTATTTTTCTCCACGGTCATAAAAGATTTCTGTATTCGGGCCACTAGGTCCTTCTCCAATATCCCAGAAATTCTCTTCGATGCGGATAATGCGCTCTTCATCTAGTCCGATTTTATCTTTCCAGATTTGGTAAGCTTCATCATCTTCCGGGTGTACAGTTACAGAAAGCCTTTCTTGGTCGAACCCAATCCATTGATCACTCGTAAGGAACTCCCAGGCCCATTCCATGGCTTCTTCCTTGAAGTAATCTCCAATAGAAAAATTACCCAGCATCTCAAAGAAGGTGTGGTGTCTGGCCGTGAATCCTACATTTTCGATATCGTTCGTACGAATCGATTTTTGAGCATTTACAATCCGCGGGTTTTCAGGAATGACGCGGCCATCGAAATATTTTTTCAATGTTGCCACACCACTATTGATCCATAGAAGTGTAGGATCTTCGTGAGGGACGAGTGACGCGCTAGGTTCTACGCTATGCCCTTTCTCTTTAAAGAAGTCAAGAAACATTTGACGGACTTCCGCTGATGTTAATGATTTCATTTTCAACAACCTCCTCAGTTTCATCGATAGTATAGAGACCGTTCCGGACGAAGAAGGTACAAAAAAACCCCGTCCCTGCCTTTAGATCGGCAGGGACGGGGTTTTGTTTCCGCGGTACCACCCTGGTTATAGACATACACGTCTATCAGCTTGAATGCCTGTAACGTGGCATGACCCCGGCGGGAATTAACCGCACTCCGGAATAGCTTTCAACAACCTCCATGCAATGCGTTTTTCAGCCTGGAACGCACCTCTCTGATCATGAATGAATCGCCTACTTTTTTCCTTCATCGTTTTCTTTCGTCCTTATAGTCTTTGCTAAGCGTAATTATAGATAACTGTCGTTCATCTGTCAATGTTCAACCTTCCTGTACGGATCTCCGAGGCCACTACTTTTAAGCATGTCAATACAGGAACGGCCAAAATCAGTCCAGGAATTCCAGCCACTTCTCCGCCGACCAGTAAGGCTAAGATGATGAACAAGGGGTGGATATGAATACTCTTCCCCATGATATACGGGGAAAGGAGATTTCCTTCGACCAGTTGAATGATCAGAATAACAGCTAATGTGAAAAGGAGTGTATTCACACTCACGGTAAGAGCCACAACGACCGCAGGACCCGCTCCAAGAAGAGGGCCGAAGTAGGGGATAATATTGGTCAACCCTGCAATTAACCCTAAGACTAAAGGGTAAGGAAGGTCAATCAACCAAAACCCTGCGGTAGCTAATACGCCTACAAATAAACTGATCAATAGCTGCCCTCGAATATAGCCTCCCAGAGAGTGATTCAACTCTCTGACCAACCTGTTGGATTCCTCATGCCATTGAGAAGGGAGCAGGTAAACTAGAGCTTTCCCTATGCTCTTATAGTCTTTAAGAAAATAAAACGTCATGACAGGCACAACAGCTAGAAGCACAATCATGTTAAATATCCCGCTAAGACCAGCTAGTAGAGCCAGTACTCTTCCACTCACCCATTCTTCAAAGCTTGCAAAACGCGCATCGACTTCATGGTGAAGACCGTCCGGCAATTTCTCTGTTTGGGCATAAAGCTGCTTTGTCCAATCCTGATAGGACTCAACCAAATAAGGCAAATGCTCGTTTAAAAGCTTCAATTGATCAAGCAATCGTGGAATTCCTTTATATAATCCAAAGGCCGTCAGCGAAAAGAACAGCACAAAAATTACAAGTATGCTAATCGTACGAGACAGGCCGAGATCCTCGATCACGTGCACGAGTGGATGCAGCAAAAAGGATAACACAAGAGCCAGTAAAAACGGCAACAGCACTTTCCCCATGACGATGAGTACACCGTCATAATAAGGGAACAACCAAGCTAGCAATAAGAGAGAAAGTAGGATGATAAAAAAGATGGTGAATCTCCGCAACCATTTAGAGGAGCGATCACTCATGAATCATCAAGATCCTTGCTGATAAAAAATATCATTCAAAGAACTTAAGCTGCCATCTTCCTCAATTTGGTTGATATTCATTTTTCCATCTTCAATCGTTAACTCAAGACAACAATTCCAACAATAGTATTGTTCGTTACCGATTTTCCCAAGGTTCTTATTATTGCAGTTCGGACATCTCATCGGACATACTCCTTTTTTACCAAATAGTATGTCCACGAAAATGAGATTCATACATTACTTGAGTTGTTCCATCACCCATTCAATCCCCTCATCCACCTCTTCCTCGGAAGGGCTGGTGTGTGGCGTGTGCTCAAGGATAAAATATTTGCCCCTGCCTTTTGCAAGCAGTTCTATGCAAGGAGTCATGTCAAAAGCTGTGTCCTGCTTTTCAAAGTCCGGGTGAATCGGTGTCCAAATATATCCTTTATTAGTGAACCGAACATTATGCATATGTACGACTTTGGTAAATGGAAGAAGTGGCTCTATATACTCTCTCCAATTGTTTCCCACCGCAATCCTATAATCACCGATATCAATACAAATACTCAGACCATATTTTTCCCAGAGATTCATAGGAAAATCATACAAGTATTGAATGCCTGCAGAAGATTTATTATGACCAAGCTTTGGTTCACATACGATTGGAACCCCATACGATTCCTGTAAGTGTTGTAAAAACTGCAAGCCTTCCTTTATCTTTTCAAGAGCAGACTCCGCCTCACCTTTGAAATAAGGAAAGTGAACAAGGATATAGGATGCCCCTGATCGTGCCGCTTCCTGCACTTCCTCTACAAACAATTTCCTGGCGAGGGAGGGATGCATTTTCACTTCTTCCAGAAGATCATACTTGCTGTTTTCTCTGAAGTGAGGAACATGAATACCAAAACTAACCTTGTTCTCTCTGGCTAAATTCAAAAAGGAGAGATAGGAATCCCTGTCCCCAAACTCTCCTATTTCCACATGAGGCAATCCTTTATCAAATAGCTCCGGAAGACGGTCACGATCAGACAAGATGGTACTTCCAGACATCCCAATAGAATGTGCCAAAACGTTCCCTCCTACATAAAATCATATGGTGACAACTGTTCTTCCTCTTCTTCTGTATCTACTTCAGGTACGGATTCTTCTTGCAGTTTCTCTTTTAACCTTGTATATCTTGTATTCGTATCTGTTGTACCCACACCGTCAAGGAAAGCTTCCCGGTCACCGCAAATAATGAGAGACTGTTTTGATCTTGTAATGGCCGTATAGATTAGATTCTTTCTTAACATTCGGCGATAGCTTCTTACGATTGGCAGAATAACTATGGAAAACTCACTGCCCTGGGATTTATGAATGGAGGTACAATAGGCATGCATGATGCTGTTCAAGTCTTTTTTCTGATAGACGACTTCTTTTCCTTCAAAATCGACTACCACCTGCTCAACGCCATCGACGTTTTCTTCCGCACGGAAAATCGCTACGATTTCGCCGATATCTCCATTATAAACACCATCTTCAGGCTGATTCACCAATTGGATGACCTTATCCCCTTTTCGATAAGTAACCTCAAAGTGCCTCAAATCGCGTTTTTGTTTACTTTTCGGATTAACCGTTTGCTGGATGCTTTCATTCAACTTATGGATTCCTACGTCTGTTCGATACATCGGAGCAAGTACTTGAATATCTTTCAAATCATTCCCCTTGTCCAACGCTTTTTGAACAATGTTTGTCACGAGATCACTTAACTGGTGTTCTCTTGCCGGGATGAAGTTGAAGTCATGGTCTTTTTCAAGGGAGGCTGTCGTACAAGCATCCTTCTTTATCTCATGGGCAAGCTGGATGATTTTCGAACCTTCCTTTTGACGATAGACTTCTGTTAACTTTACGGATGGAAGTGTGTTAGAAGCTAAGAGATCAGCAAGCACTTGACCGGGACCTACCGAAGGCAGTTGGTCTTCATCTCCAACAAGTAAGACTTGCATATCATCAGGGATGGCGCGGAACAATTGATTTGCAAGCCAAATATCGACCATCGAAAACTCATCGATGATCAACAGACTCCCTTCCAGCGGGTTGTTCTGATTGCGTTCAAAGGAGTCATGTCCATCCCACCCTAACAAACGGTGGATGGTGCTTGCAGGCAGTCCTGTCGATTCTGTCATCCTTTTTGCCGCTCTTCCTGTCGGTGCTGCAAGGACGAATGGAAAAGGTTTGTCACTATCATAATCTTCGGGATGGATAGAAAAATCGTTCAATTCTGCATACGTATGGATGATTCCTTTAATGACGGTCGTTTTACCCGTTCCCGGTCCACCGGTTAAAATCATCAATTTGGAATGAAGGGCTTTTTCAATGGCGTTGAACTGGTCTTCGCCATAACTCATCGCTTCCTCTTCTTCCAAGTCCCCGATGATTTTCATCAAATCTGCTTGTGTGTGCGCTACATCAACCTCTTTTTCTTGGATGCGGTCTACATGACTGCAAAAACCATTTTCAGCAAAGTATAGAGTCGGAAGGTAGATGCGTTCTTCTTCAATATACACAAATCGTTCTTCACCAAGATGGATCATTTGCTCAGATAGCTGTTCGAAAGTAATGACAGGCTCTGAGCCCTGATTTAACAGTTGTTCAACCTGGACGAGGCACTCTTCTGTCGGGAGATAGACATGTCCCGCACTCATGCTTTTTTGCATCATATACAAGCACGCCGCCCGAATCCTTGTTGGATGATCATGGGAAAGATTCTGCATCTTTGCCATTTCATCCGCTCGATGAAAACCGAAGCCATCCACATGGAAGACGAGCTGGTAAGGGTCTTCTTCAATGATCGCCATCGTTTGATCCTTAAAGGCTTCATAGATTTTTTGAGCAAGCTTCAAACCAAATCCATATTGAGACAAATGAATCATGACGTGTTCGAATCCTTGATGCTCTTTCAAGGCCTCATATAGTTGATCCGCTTTATCTTTAGGCAACTTTGGAACAGCATCTAACACATCACGATTTTCCAATATTCTTGATATCGCTTGTTCTCCTAACTCATTCACGATCCGTTCGGCTGTTTTTTTTCCAATGCCGTGGAAAAGATCACTGGACAAATAGAGGACGATTCCATCTTTCGTTTCCGGCAACACACGATTGTACATGTCTACTTCATATTGCAGCCCGAATTTTTTATGGTTTTTGAATTCTCCATAAAAGATATAGGTTTCGCCTTCCTCCAAAGGAGAAAAATGCCCTTTGATCACAAGGGACTTCTCTTCGAACGCTTCATTCGTTTCCTTCACATTAATGGAAGCAATCGAAAAGTGCTCGGATTCATTGTGAAAGATCATCCGGCTCAATTCCCCTTTGACATAAGGACGTTCTTCATTCGATTCTTGAAAGAGCGATTGTTGAGTCATAACCATCGAACTCCTCTACTCGTTTAACGCTTGTTCCACTTGCCCTTTGGCATGAGCTGCCAGCATATGCTCAGGATTGATTTCCAATGCTTTAGAAAAATGCTCCAGCGCTTTTCCGGCGTTCTCCTGATGAAGAGCAACGACACCAAGGTTGTAATGCGCATCACTGTGTTGTTCTTCTAATTGTAGCACATGGTTCATGACTTGTTCAGCTTGATCAATCTGTCCATTTTGAGCCAGGCATAGACCATATTGAAACTGCACATCAACGTCCTCCGGTGCCAGTTCTGATGCTCTCAGAAGATAAGGGAGAGCAAGCTTCACGTATTCTTGATGAATGAATGTCATTCCTAACATAAAGTGAACATCTGCTTCATCTAATCCTTGCTGAATCGCCTGGATAAACTGTTCCTGTGCTTTCGTATACTTTTCCTGTTCATAATACACATTTCCCAGGCCATAATAGGCGGTTGCTGCCGTATCATCCAATTCGATGGCACGATGAAAGAAGCGCTCGGCTCTTTCATGATCATTCATGTGTGTCAGCAAATTACCGAAATTGATGTACCCTACAGGCTCTTTTGGATTCTCGTCAATGGCCTCCGTAAATAGTTTTGCTGCTTCCTCATAATTATGGTTTTGCATCTGTTCGATTCCTTGCTTTAACTTATCCATTTCAAACCTCTCCTTTCAATATGTCTCCTATAATAACGACACTTTCGTATCACAAACCATTTTTTCTATGCAGCTCATGTGAAAGTTTGCAGAGCAAGGCTCACTAAACACACATGGTAAGTTGTTTCAATGCCCTGCTACTAAGGGGAATCGACACTCATAAAAAAGTCATGTCCAAAAAATACGGACATGACTTTTTCATTCTATCCTACATAAGTGATGGCTTCATCTTGTTTGAGAACAACATCGATTGTCGCCCCACCGAGGCAGACTTCTCCATCGTAAAAGACGACCGCCTGCCCTGGAGTGATCGCACGTTCTGGTTCGTCAAACATGACTTTCCACGTTCCTTCTTCCATCGGGTATACCGTCACTCCGCTATCTTCTTGGCGATAACGGAATTTAGCCGTGCATTTGAATGACTCGGTCGGTACGGACCCTTTTGTCCAGCTCGCTTCAGAAGCGATGAGACCGTCAGAGTACAGCGCATCATGATGGAACCCTTGTCCAACGTAGAGAATATTATCCGTCACATTCTTACCTACGACGAACCATGGGTCTCCAGCACCTCCTATACCTAGTCCTTGACGCTGACCTAATGTGTAGTACATCAATCCGTCATGCTTGCCTTTCACTTCACCATCAAGAGTTTCCATATTGCCTGGTTGTGCAGGTAAATATTCACTTAAGAATTCCTTGAAGTTACGCTCTCCGATAAAGCAGATTCCTGTAGAATCTTTCTTCTTCGCAGTGGCAAGACCATGCTCTTCCGCAATCCTACGCACTTCTTTTTTCTCAAGATGACCTAGCGGGAACATCACCTTAGAAAGCACTTCCTGTGATAGCTGGTTCAAGAAGTACGTTTGGTCTTTATTGTGATCGACTCCACGAAGCATTTCATATGTGCCGTCGTTTTCACGGACTTGCGCATAGTGGCCCGTCGCCAAATAGTCAGCTCCGAGAGACATCGCGTGGTCCATGAACGCCTTGAACTTGATCTCTTTGTTACACATGACATCAGGATTCGGTGTTCGGCCTTTTTTGTACTCATCAAGGAAATAAGTGAACACTTTATCCCAATATTGCTTCTCAAAATTCACTGCAAAATACGGAATATCCAACTGGTTGCAGACGAGGATAACATCTTCATAATCTTCCGTAGCTGTACAGACACCATTTTCATCGGTATCGTCCCAATTCTTCATAAAAATACCCACGACATCATAGCCTTGTTCTTTCAATAGGAGAGCTGCAACGGATGAATCCACCCCGCCACTCATTCCAACGACTACACGTGTATCTTTAGGATCTTTCATTTCTTTCACCTTCCTTTATCAAGCCAGCCGTTTAATAATTTGGCTGACTCTCCTTGCTGCTTCTGTTATATCTTCTTCATTATTTGCAAGTCCAAAACTGAACCGTATCGAATTGGTGGTTTTCGGGTGGTCGGATCCAAACATCGCGGAAAGAACATGAGATGGCTCTACAGACCCTGCCGTACAGGCACTCCCGCTTGAAGCAGCGATGCCTGATAAATCAAAATTCGTGAGCAGCGTTTCCACGTTCATCCCAGGAAAACTGATGTTTACGATTGATTCTATCGTTTTTTCATGGGACCCATTCACTTCACATGAAATGTTCTCTTCCTCCAGTGTTTGAAGAAAGAGCTGCTTATAATGAAGGTATTTTTCTTTATACGTCGAACGCTCAGCCTCCATAATCTCAACAGCTGTCTTCAGCCCTTGAACGGCCGGAATGTTTTCTGTCCCTGCTCGTCTTTTCCGTTCCTGTTCTCCACCATATTGAAGAGATTCAATTACCGTGCCTTCACGGATATACAAAAAGCCGATGCCTTTCGGGCCATTGATCTTATGACCGGAAACCGCCATCAAATCGACTCCAAGGTGTGAAACATCGATATCCATCAGACCGTATGCCTGAACGATATCAGAATGAAAATAAGCCTGATGATCCTTTAACACAGCGGCTATTTCTTCAATCGGCTGAATCGCTCCTGTTTCATTATTAACCATCATGATAGAGACAAGAATAGTATCCTCACGAAGAGCACCTTTTAAGTCATCCACTTTTACTGTTCCATCCTCATCTACAGGCAAATAGGTGACTTCAAAGTCTTGAGACTCCAAGTATTCGACTGCATGTAATGTAGCATGATGTTCGATCGAAGTGGTAATGATATGCTTGCCCTTGGAACGATTAGCTCTCACCGTACCAATAATCGCTAAATTGTCTGCTTCGGTTCCTCCGCTCGTAAAAACAATTTCTTTCTCATTCGCACCGAGACCATGAGCAATTCTTCTTCGCCCTTCATCCAAAATCCGCCGGGCTTTCCTTCCAAACTGATGAACACTTGACGGATTGCCAAATACATCTTTGTAAACAGGCATCATTTCTTCGATCACTTTGGGATGGACGGGTGAAGTCGCTGCATGGTCCAAATAAATTGACTTCATCTTTTTACCTCCAACCATTAAATATAAAACATATAGGCATCTTGAGTCTGGTCATCGACATGATCCTTTAAGTCTTCAAGCGTCGTGGTATCAAGGACATCTTTCACTGCATCTCTGACCCTCTTCCACAACGCCTGCTTCGCAGGCTCTTCATTTTCAATACCTTCAACAGGTGTGATCGGGCCTTCTAAAACACGGATCACATCTCCTGCTGTAATTTCGTGGGGAGCCTTCGTGAGCATATAGCCTCCATAGGCACCACGAACACTTTTTACGAGACTTGCGTTTCGCAATGGAGCAATCAGTTGCTCCAGGTAATGTTCGGATAGATTATTGTCTCTTGCAATCTGTTTCAAGGAAATTGGACCGTCTCCATATTTCCTTGCCAGTTCAATCATGATGGTTAGCCCGTACCGGCCTTTGGTAGATATCTTCATACATGTCACCCTTCATTATTAAAAACTGTAGCCATGTTTTTGCCTGTGGTAAGGTGTATCCTACAAATGTACCCAGAAACAGGGCGATGAATACCGTCCCTGCCCCAACAGGCCCACCAAGAGCAAAACCTGCCACGGCTACGATAATTTCAATTCCATTTCTTACTGTCGACACATTCCATCCAGTAGCCTTAGTAATCAATAACATCAGACTATCACGTGGCCCTGCCCCGATGTCAGGTGCAACATAAACACCAATCCCAAGAGCAATGACAAACGTTCCTGATATAAAAATCAATAATTGCATGATCAATGTTTCAGGTTCTGGCAAAAGCCAATTAAAGAAATCAATAAAAACACCGATGAGAATCATATTCAATATCGTTCCTACTTGCGGCCACATTTTTTGTAAAACTGAACTCGTCAGAACGATCAGCAATCCGGCAATAATCGACCAGGTTCCTACGGTAAGACCTAATTTAAGAAACAGCCCATAATGAAAAACATCCCATGGTCCAATTCCAAACTCTTTCACCTGCATTGTCATTGAAATGCCGAGGCCCAGGATGACTAAACCGATAAAGAAAAAGCTCCAGCGAATGAAGTTTTCGCGCTTTTTCTCCTTCACATAAGTCATGGTCATCTTCCTCTCTCTATTATACCAAACGCTATTATAGCATGAATGGCAAGTCCCTTGCATTTTCCTTGGAATCATTCTACGCTTACATTTATAACTGTCAAAAGGAGAATGTTCTATGAGTCAGCAACCCCTCGCTTTTCGATTGCGACCAGCCAATATAGATGAAATTATCGGACAGTCCCACCTCGTTGCCGAAGGAAAAACCATCAATCGTATGATTAAGGCTGAACGCCTGGCATCGATGATTTTATTCGGACCACCCGGGACGGGGAAAACTTCGATGGCGACAGCACTTGCCAAAAGCTTGAATATCCCTCATAAAACGTTGAACGCGGTAACAGATAAGAAGAAAGACATGGAAATTGCCGTTGAAGAAGCGAAGATGCACGGGCAACTCGTATTGATCCTTGATGAGGTCCACCGGCTGGATAAAGCAAAGCAGGATTTCCTTCTCCCACACCTGGAAAGCAACCGTTTAACCATGATCGGTTGTACGACAAGCAACCCATACCATTCCATAAATCCCGCGATTCGAAGCCGTTGTCATTTATTTGAGCTGTTCCGATTGGATAGTGATCACATCAAACAGGCGATTCACAGAGCGCTGGACGATCGCGAAAAGGGCCTTGGTCACATGAACATCCAAATCACTGACGATGCTCTTGACCACTTTGCTCAATCTTCCAATGGAGATCTGCGCTCAGCTTTGAACGGGTTGGAACTCGCCGCTTTCTCTACACCTGCTGAGGAAAATGGGCTTGTGAAGGTCACCTTAGATGTTGCCGAAGAATGTATGCAGAAGAAAAGCTTCACACATGATAAGGATGGAGATGCTCATTATGATGTCCTCTCAGCGTTTCAAAAATCGATTCGCGGCAGTGATGTTGACGCTTCCCTTCATTATTTAGGTCGTTTGATTGAGGCTGGGGACCTGGATAGTATCGCTAGAAGATTAGTAGTCATTGCATATGAAGACATTGGCCTCGCCAATCCCCAAGCAGGTCCTAGAGCCCTGTCTGCCGTGGAAGCAGCAGAGAGAATCGGATTTCCCGAGGCCCGCATCCCATTAGCGGTGGCTGTGACGGAACTAGCTCTCTCCCCGAAATCCAACAGTGCGTACAAAGCACTTGATGCGGCGCTTTCAGATATTAGGAATGGGAAAAGCGGAGAAGTTCCTCAACATTTAAAAGACTCTCATTACAAAGGAGCAGAAAAGCTAGGAAGAGGGATCGATTACAAGTATCCCCATAACTATGAGAATGCGTGGGTAGACCAGCAATACCTTCCTGACCTCATACAAACACGTCAATACTATGAACCGAAACGGACGGGTAAATTCGAACAAGCTCTTGAGCAGGTTTATAGCAAAATCAAAAAGCAAAAATCTACTTGAGTATATTTCCACTTCTTCTTGGCTACACTACTACTAAATCTGACAAACTATTATCTTTAAAGATAAAATTAGGAGTGGTGAATATGCCTAAAGTAAGACAAGATGCCTGGTCTCATGAAGATGATCTATTATTAGCTGAAACCGTTCTGAGACATATACGGGAAGGAAGCACACAATTGAAAGCTTTTGATGAAGTCGGTGATATTTTAAACCGTACTTCCGCTGCCTGCGGGTTTAGATGGAATGCAGAAGTCCGACAAAAGTATGAACAGGCCGTTGAGCTTGCGAAGAAACAACGTAAAGAGAAAAAGCGGAAAGAAGCGAAGCAGCAACCTGTCTATCAAAGACCTCAGGCTCCTGTTGTGTATCAAGCAGAAATAGAGGAAGAAGACTATTTACTTCCTGAGCCGGCTACCTCAGAAATCCATGAGGAGAAGCGGACTCATCAAGAACTTGGTTTAGAAGACATCATTGCTTATTTGACGGACCTTAAACAAGAGAGTACAAATTCCGGATCTCTTCAAAGCCGACTATCTGAACTAGAACGTCAAAACAAAGAGTTAGCAGAACAAAACCAGCAATTAAATGGACAGCTTGAAGCCATGACCGAAGATTACCAGGCTTTGATTCAAATTATGGACCGTGCTAGAAAAATGGTCATGTTTGATGATTCTGATCATGCTTACAAACCTCAATTCCGCATGGAGAAAAACGGAAATCTCGAAAACCTTGCACGCTAAATAGATAAAGGTCGCATGTGTCTGAGCAATGGAGCCGGACATCGCTCCATAAGTCAAATTTTACACAGTTGATTGTTTTATCATTGCATAGACCATTAAAAAAGCGTTTCCCTATCCGGGAAACGCTTTTTTGTTTAATCACATTAATTTTTAGTAAAGAGCAATTAAAAAGACCAATCCCAATTGTGCCGTCGTATCATGAGTTTTGAACCCGCTCTAGGCAGGTGGGTGCCCTGTTCCACATTTCTTGCGTCCTCCCATCAATGATGGTTATGAGGCATGCATTCCATGTGGAAACACCAGGCTCCCGTTTCAAAAATGTTCGGTCAAAACGTACATTCGAACAACGTACACATCAGGATTGGTCTCTTTAATTTTGTAATGTAATCTTAGCATATAACCAAAACAGAATCAACAATTAACCTACACATTTATTTATCTGAGTCAGACAGACTAGATGGCTTCAACTGCAGGTGAAGTTCATCAAGCTGTGCTTCACTGACAGGTCCCGGAGCGTTTGTCATTGGATCTTGGGCTGACGCCGTTTTCGGGAACAAGATGGTGTCACGCAAGTTGGTACGGCCGGCTAAAAGCATGACGAGCCTGTCCAGTCCAAAGGCAATCCCACCGTGTGGCGGTGTACCATATTCTAATGCTTCAAGAAGGAATCCAAATTGTTCATTCGCTTCTTCCTGGCTGAAACCAAGCACTTCGAACATCTCCTGCTGCATGTCTTTTTCAAAGATACGCAAGGAACCTCCACCAAGTTCATAACCATTAAGAACAATATCATAGGCTTCTGCACGGACGTGTTTTGGATTTTTCTTCAGTTCATCCATACGGCCGCCCGCAGGCATCGTAAACGGGTGGTGCGCCGCATGATAACGGCCTTCATCTTCATCATACTCAAATAGTGGCCAGTCCGTAACCCAAAGGAAGTTGAACTTGGTCTCATCAATTAAGTCTAAGCGACGCGCAAGCTTTTGACGTAATGCTCCTAGACTGTCATGAACAACGGAGGTCTGATCCGCTACAAAGAGAAGAAGGTCCCCATCTTTTGCAGCCATCTTTTCTTTGATTGATGCCACCTCTTCTTCAGAGAAGAATTTCGCAATCGGTCCATTGAACTCCCCGTCTTTCACTTTCAACCATGCCAATCCTTTGGCTCCATAAACTTTGACATCTTCTGTCATTTTATCAATATCTTTTCGGGAAAACTCATCGGCTTTCCCTTCCACGTTAATGGCGCTTACTTGGCCGCCGGAAGCAACGGCTCCGCTAAAGACTTTAAAACCGGAGTTCTTTACATCTTCAGAAAGATTCACTAATTCAAGGCCGAAGCGGGTATCAGGCTTATCAGAACCGTACCGTTCCATCGCCTCATCATAAGGCATACGAAGGAACGGTGTTTCGATTTCCTGGCCTTTCACTTCTTTCATAACCCGCTTCATCATACGCTCTGTCATGGCCATGATATCTTCTGTCGTCATGAATGAAGTCTCAATATCGACTTGTGTGAATTCAGGCTGACGGTCAGCGCGCAAGTCTTCATCACGGAAACAGCGGACAATCTGGTAATACTTCTCGAACCCTGACATCATCAGCAGCTGTTTGAAAAGCTGAGGTGATTGAGGCAATGCATAGAATTCACCTTCATGAACCCGGCTCGGAACAAGGTAGTCACGCGCTCCTTCTGGTGTGCTCTTCGTAAGCATCGGCGTTTCCATATCTAAAAATTCTTCCTCATTTAAGAAATTACGAATCGACTGGGTCGTTTGGTGACGCATTTTAAACGTCTCCTGCATTTCCTTTCTTCTCAAATCCAAGTAGCGGTATTTAAGACGAAGATCTTCGG
Source organism: Halobacillus trueperi (assembly GCF_003386945.1). Taxonomy (NCBI): domain Bacteria; kingdom Bacillati; phylum Bacillota; class Bacilli; order Caryophanales; family Bacillaceae; genus Halobacillus; species Halobacillus trueperi. Next base: position 307,884 of record NZ_QUAE01000002.1, read on the forward strand.
ATACCTCTGATTGATCTTCAATCATGAATGGTGGTGTCTTCGCTTTGTTAAGAATCGTCAATTCCTTTGCAGCTACTTCAATTTCCCCAGTGCCTAGGTTGCTATTGACGGTTTGAGCATCCCGTGCAACAACAGTCCCTTTAACTTCAAGGACATATTCGCTACGGACATTCTCAGCCTTCTCCAGAGCTTCACCGGAAGTCTCAGGATTGAAAACGACCTGTACTAAGCCTGAACGGTCTCTTAAATCGATGAAAATCAAACCACCTAGATCACGGCGTTTTTGTACCCATCCCTTAAGTGTGATCTCTTGTTCCAGATGTTCTCTGCGTAAAGATCCGCATTTTGTTCTTTCCATCTTATTTGCCTCCTGTCAGTTCTTTCTTCATATGTTCGATGATGCCATCAAGAGCCACCTCTTGTTGCTCGCCTGATGCCATGTTTTTAACATTAATGACCCCATTCTCAAGTTCCTGATCACCAAGGACAAGTACAAATTTACTGCCAAGACGATCAGCCGCTTTGAACTGGGCTTTCATCTTCTTCCCTAAGTAATCCTTGTCCACTTGAATGCCAGCAAGGCGTAATTCGTCCGTTAACTTTACAGCTGTACGATTTGCCTCATCGCCCAGTGAAACAAAGAATACATCTAATCCCTCATCCGTAGGGAGTTCAACATTTTCTGCTTCCAAAGCCATCAACAAGCGCTCAATACTCATGGCAAAACCGATTCCAGATGTTTCAGGACCACCCACTTCTTGAACTAAACCTGTATAACGACCACCGCCACTCAGTGTCGTAATGGCTCCGAAACCTTCCGCTTCACTCATAATTTCAAAAGCGGTGTGGTTGTAATAATCAAGCCCGCGAACGAGGTTTGGATCGACGACATAATCAATGCCCATCACATCCAAATACTGTTTCACTTGTTCAAAGTAATCTTTGGAATAATCATTCAAGTATTCAAGAATGGAAGGAGCTGTTTCCATTGCCGGATGTTCACGGTCTTTCTTACAGTCCAGAACTCTAAGTGGATTTTGATCAAGCCGCACTTGACAATCCGCGCAAAGTTCCTCGCGGTGTGGATCAAAGTGACGCACCAAAGCTGCTCGGTGTGCCTCCCTGCTTTCTTGGTCGCCAAGGCTGTTCACGACTAGTTTCAAGGATCGCAGACCTAGTTCTCTGTAAGAGTTCAGAGCTAGGGAAAGCACTTCTGCATCAATAGCAGGATCATCACTGCCTAGAGCTTCGATACCAAACTGTACAAACTGCCTCATTCTTCCTTGTTGAGGTCGCTCATAGCGGAACATAGGACCCATGTAGAAGTATTTGGTCGGCTGGTTCGGTAAACCATAAACTTTATTCTGTACATAAGAACGAACGACAGAAGCTGTTCCCTCAGGTCTCAAGGTGATGCTTCTTCCTCCTCGATCTTCAAACGTGTACATTTCTTTTTGGACGATGTCTGTACTATCCCCGACACCTCGTTGGAAAAGCTCGGTATGTTCAAAAATAGGCGTTCTGATTTCTTTATAATGATAGCGACGGCATAGGTCTGCTAATTGTTCTTCTACATACTGCCATTTTTCAGATGTACCAGGCAGAATATCCTGCGTACCACGAGGGGCATTCATACTCATTTCTAACTCCTCCTAACGAAATAAACCATTTTTTACCACAAAAAATCCCGTCCCTTTTCCGCGCTTGCGAAAAAGGGACGGGATTGCCCGCGTTGCCACCCTGACTTGAGGCTTAAGAGCCTCCACTCAAAACAGTTAACGCCTGTGTACGTCTACACCTACTCTCATTTCGATGTAGAACCTAAGAAACGTCTTTCATCAGAATATAACGATCGAATGCTTTCAGCCTAAGGCATTCGTTCTCTGTCCGCATGGAATCTGACTACTTTTTTCCTCAATGGTTTTGTTCGAATCATTTTAGAATTGATTATAATCATATAATCTCCGTCAACCTTATGTCAAGTTTATGGCCACAAATTAATAAGATCAATCTTTTTCCTATGGAGAAGGATATTTGCTGTATTTGTCGAATAGTGAAAGGAGACTGTTAAGGAGGTGGAATATTTTTTGAAAAAAGGCATAATTTTCTTCATTTTTATTCTAGGAGTTCTTACCTTTTATGAAACTCCCCCCGTGTATGCAGACAAAGCGGTGATCCAGGTCGATCACTTGAATGTAAGAACAGGACCTGGAACGAATTACGACCGTATTGGCAAGGTACATACAGGGGAAACGTACACAATTTTAGAAGAGAAAGACAATTGGCTCAAAATTAATCGAAGCGGGAAAGACGGCTGGGTCGCCAAATGGCTGACAAAAGTAAAAGCTGAGCAAGTCACAAGCGACCGCCATTATTCCAAGTATGATTATCTAAGGATTCGATCCGCTCCGAATCTGGATGGGAAAATCGAGGGCTACTTGATGAAGGGCGATGTCGTAGAGCCGACCAAGACAGATGGAAAGTGGGTCTATGTACAAAAAGGCAATACCAAAGGCTGGGTCCATGGGGACTATCTGACAAAAGAAAGTAGAGACACTCATGAGCCTCCCAAAGACGAGAAATCAGATGACGATCAATCCTCTATCGTCAAAGGGAAAGTGGAAGTTGGAACAGCCGTTCTAAATGTCAGAAGCGAAAACTCGACGCGAGGTCGCATCCTTACAAGAATACGTAAAGGTGAAACTTATGAATACATAGCGAAGAAAGACCGCTGGTATGAAATTAAATACAGCAGCGGAAAGACAGGTTGGGTAGCCGGTTGGCTTGTAAATGAAACAGACAATGATCAAACGAACACCCCTGCTTCGAAAAACACCTATGTATCTTTGAACTATAACGGCACGAACCTAAGATCAGGTCCATCTACCAATTACAAAATCGTTGGTCGTGGACATAAAGGCGACCAATTTGAAATCTTAAGCAAAGAAGGACAATGGTATAAGATCTCATATGACAGTAAAACAGCTTACGTGGCTGGATGGATTGTCGAAGAGGTGAATAAAGAAAGTGCTGCTACAACACCGGCAACTTCAAATTCCCTTAAAGGGAGAACCATAATGATCGATGCTGGTCACGGAGGACGAGATCCCGGGGCAGTTGGGAGAAGTGGAAGTTACGAAAAGACATTAACGTTGGATACGGCTTTTCTTCTTAAAAGTCAGTTGGAAAGCAAAGGAGCCAAAGTGCTGATGACCAGGACGAATGATCAGTATATCTCCCTTTCCATCCGTACGTTCCATTCAAACCGCTCCAATGCCGATGCTTTCATTAGTTTGCATTACAATGCGGCACCACTAAATGTCATTGCCAGAGGACTTAATAGTTACTATTACTCTTCTAAAGACAAAGCACTCGCAGCTTCTTTGCAGACATCCATGGTTGCTCATACAGGTCTGAGGGATCGGGGTACGAAAAAAGGCAACTTCCATGTCATCAGGGATAACAATAAGCCCTCTGTTCTATTAGAACTTGGCTTCCTATCTGATGCAAGAGAAGAACAAACGGTCAAAACGCGTTCTTATCAATTGAAAGCCAGTCAAGGAATCACCGAAGGTTTAGTCAATTATTTCAACTAGCATGTAAAGTTCATTATACATTTGACTATCCCACACTAAAAAAGCTGTACTCAATACGAGTACAGCTTTTCTTATCGTTCTTTACTATCGATGATTAATGTCACAGGACCTGAATTGGTCAATTGAACGTCCATCATTGCACCAAATTGTCCCGTTTCCACTTTAACACCTTCATGTTCCACCATCTTATTAAAAGATTCATACAACTCTTCAGCTTGGTCCGGCTTCCCTGCCTGCATGAAGTTGGGGCGGCGCCCTTTCCTGCAATCGCCGTATAAAGTGAATTGAGAAATAGAGAGCATCTGTCCGCCTAAATCAACCAGTGAATGATTCATTTTTCCATCTTTATCTTCAAAAATCCGCAAGTATGGAATCTTTTTAGCTAAATACCGTGCATCTTCTTCTGTGTCCTCATGAGTCACACCTAATAAAACGACAAGGCCATGATCTATGGTACCTACGGCTCGTTCCTCAACGGTGACAGAGGCGTTTACAGCTCTTTGAACAACTGCTTTCATCGTAGATTCCCCTTTTACTTCTATTGCATGACACGACGAACCGTGTACACTTCCTGAATTTGTTTGATACGCTCGACAATCTTCCGTAAATGGCTTGTATTCTGTATTAAAATGGTAATATGAATGGTCGCCATTTTATTGCGGTCTGACTTTCCTGAGACCGCGGTAATATTCGTTTTCGTTTCATTGACTGCTTGAAGGACTTCATTAAGCAGTCCACGTCGATCATACCCCCAAATCTCAAGATCCACATGATACTGTTTGGAATCCGTGACTGAAGTCTCCCATTTAACAGGTAATAGACGTGTCTGCGCTTCTTCTGTATGCACGTTAGGACAGTCGCTTCTGTGGACAGATACTCCTCGTCCTTTTGTAATGTAACCGACAATCTCATCGCCAGGTACTGGGTTACAGCATTTGGATAGACGGACAAGAAGATTGTCCACCCCTTCCACTCGTACCCCTGAATCCTTTTTACCGGTTTTTGCCGGTGTTTTGATTTCAGTTGTATTCACATCAGCAAGTGTCTGCTCCAGGTCCTGTTCCTGCTGCTTCTTCTTCCTAATTTTCTCAGTTAATCGAGTAGCAATTTGAGCGGCTGTAATTCCCTGATATCCAACAGCAGCAAACATGTCTTCCTCGTTTGCGAAATTGAACTTTTCAGACACACGATTCAAGTTATCTGTCGTGTACACATCTTTCGGTTGAATACCGAAATTGCGAATTTCGCGCTCGACAAGTTCTTTCCCTTTAGAAATATTCTCATCTTTTTGCTGTTTCTTGAAAAATTGTTTGATCTTATTTTTCGCCTGTGATGTCTGAGCAAGCTTTATCCAGTCTTTGGAAGGTCCGTACGCATGCTTAGACGTCATGATATCAACAATGTCCCCGGTTTTCAATTCATAATCCAGAGGTTCCATCTTGCCATTCACTTTTGCACCAATCGTTTGATTTCCAACTTCCGTATGAATTCGGTAGGCAAAATCTACGGGTACGGATCCAGATGGAAGTTCAATCACGTCTCCTTTTGGTGTGAAAACATAGACCATGTCTGAAAATAAATCCACTTTAAGGGATTCCATGAACTCTTCGGCATCATGTGTTTCACTTTGCCATTCTAGAATTTCACGGAACCATGTAAGCTTCTCTTCAAACGATTGTTCAGCTGTCGTCTGCTTTCCTTCTTTATAAGCCCAGTGAGCAGCGATTCCATATTCCGCAATTTCATGCATTTCGTGTGTACGGATCTGGACCTCAAGGGGATCTCCTTTTGGTCCGATTACGGTCGTATGCAGAGATTGATATAGATTAGGCTTCGGCATGGCTATATAATCTTTAAAGCGGCCCGGCATCGGTTTCCAACACGTGTGTATGATGCCGAGTACGGCATAACAATCTTTGATGCTGTTAACTGTAATTCTAACGGCTAACAAGTCATAAATTTCGTTGAACTGTTTATTCTGAAGAACCATCTTCCGGTAGATACTGTAAAGATGTTTCGGACGCCCAAATAAATCCGCATCAATATTGACTTCCTTTAATTGAGCTCGGATTTCATCAATAACTTCCTCGATATAATGCTCCCGTTCATTCCTTTTCTGCTTCATCAAATGAACAATCCTGTAGTATTGCTGGGGATTCAAATACCGAAGGGCCGTATCTTCAAGCTCCCATTTAATCGTAGAAATACCAAGTCGATGTGCCAGAGGTGCAAAAATCTCAAGCGTTTCATTTGAAATCCGGCGTTGCTTTTCAGCTGGAAGATGCTTCAAAGTACGCATATTGTGAAGCCTGTCCGCAAGCTTAATTAAAATGACGCGCATATCCTTCGCCATAGCGACAAACATTTTCCGGTGGTTTTCGGCCTGCTGAGCTTCTTTGGATTTATACTTGATTTTACCTAATTTCGTTACGCCATCAACCAGCATCGAAACTTCTTCATTGAAGGCTTCTTCAATTTCTTTTAGGGACACGTCTGTATCCTCTACGACATCATGAAGGAAACCGCCTGCGATCGTTTCCGGATCCATCTCTAAGTTCACAAGAATACCTGCTACTTGAATGGGATGGATGATATAAGGCTCTCCTGACTTTCGGAACTGGTTGCTATGCGCCTTTTCAGCAAATTCATAAGCACGACGAATAAACGCCAGATCTGACTCATTCAAATACTGACTCGCTTGTTCTATGACTTCTTCCGCAGTTAGAACTGTATCTTTCGCCATTCAATCACCCTAGTTTCTTTAGAACTTTCAAAGTATATTTGATTAACATTATCAAAAAAAGGACTCTTCTTGTAAAGGGAAAAGCCCAATCATCAATTGTAAAACAAAGAGCGCCCCTGAAAAGGGCACTCTTTCCATTAATATTGCATTAAAGTAAGGACGTCATGTCCATCCAATTTGCTGCGGCCATCTAAGTATGTGAGTTCAATCAAGAACGCACATCCAGCTACTTCTCCGCCCAACTGCTCGACAAGATCGATGGTAGCTTCGATTGTACCACCAGTAGCAAGAAGGTCATCGATAATCAACACTCGTTGACCAGGCTTAATCGCGTCTTTATGAATCGTCAATACGTCTTTTCCGTATTCCAGGCCATAATCCACTTTAATCGTCTCGCGTGGAAGCTTTCCTTCTTTACGAACAGGTGCAAAGCCGATTTCCAACGCATAAGAGACTGGGCATCCGACGATGAATCCGCGTGCCTCCGGTCCTACTACGATATCGATTTCTTTATCTTTTGCGTATTCTACAATTTCATCAACCGCTGCTTTGAATGCCGGCCCATTGTCCATCAATGGAGTGATGTCCTTAAATTGGACACCTTCTTTCGGCCAATCTTCAACGATCGCAATATGCTCTTTATAATCCATTCGTAACTTCCTCCTTGACTTGCTTAGAACGCTGGTTCATATATTGGTCAAACCAACTCTTCAATTCTTTATATGTGGAATAATACAAGGTACGTTCAATTTGCAGCTGTTCTTCCCGTTGAAGATAAAGCGAAGATTCCCGCAAATCTTTTTGAGAAGGTTCGGATTCCGCTGTAATAATCCCGTCTTTCATTCTAACAAAGTCGAGTTCAAAAAACACCTCAGAAATAAATTCCACCATGGACTTGTCCCATCCTTTACGATTGGCAAGTAAATCTGCTTCTTCGTGAAGGTTGAACCGACCACGCTTCAATAGCATACCATAAAACCATTTGAAGTGGTCCCTTGAAGGCCATGTTTTTAGAAAAGTACTCTCCTGTATATGATAACAGGCAAAAACTTTACGAGTTTCAAGTTTAGATAAAAGCTCGGTCATGTCCGACATGCGTTCAGGTAAATCAATGAGCAGAAGGCCATCAAATGATTCTCCATGATCCAATGTATCAGCCTGAATAACAGGAACATCAAAAGGCGCTTGTTCTGCTCCTTGGAAGCTGACCGCTGCGAACGTTTGGTTCGGTGGAATGATCAAATTTTTCTCTATATGCTTGGAACCTCTGTGATCAAATAACTGCCATTCTTTCACACTGAGATCTTTAATCATCACTTGTAGGTTTTTTCTGCCGTTCCATTCATTGATTCCAAGTTCTCCTACAACGTCCAGTGGAGCTTGGGGGGATATTTGTTGATAGAGATCTCCCAACCCAAATGCAATCCCGTCCACTCGAGACTGTTGACTCTGAAACTGAAATTTCAAATGATTTTTTTTACTGCCAATTAACCGTACTTCTTTCGGGGTATGCTTGAGATGAAACAAAGGCTTTGGATTTCCCATTCCAAAGGGACGGAGCTGGTTGACTTCTTCGATCTGCTTCAGCGATATATCTTCCAACTCAACTGTCGTTTCAATATCAAGGACTTGTTGATAATCGTCATCCGATAGCTTTTCCTCAGCTAAAGAAATTAAATCGCTTCGTAAATCATCGATTTGGTCCAGGGCAAGTGTCATACCCGCAGCTTGAGCATGCCCACCGAAGTGTATGAATCGATGGCGAATTTCCATACAGTTCGCGAATAAATCGAAAGCATCAATACTTCGTGCTGAACCTTTGGCTTCCCCTTTTTCTTCATCAATGGCCAAGACAATCGCCGGACGGTCAAATTGACGGACGAGTTTGGATGCGACGATTCCAAGCACGCCTGGGTTCCATCCCTCTTTAGCAACCACAATCACATTCTCAGCTTCTCCATTTTCAACGGAAACCATTTCTTCGGCTTCCTTTGCGATAGCAGCAACGATCTTCTGCCTTTCCTGGTTCAACTGGTTAATGAAGGCTGCAATCTGTTCAGCTTCTTCCAGATCCTCTGAAAGCAATAAGTCTACCGCAGGAGTTGCATCTTGCAGTCGCCCTACAGCATTGAGTCGAGGTCCAATTGTAAAACCGATCGTCTCTTCATTCATATCCCCCTCAATGCTGCACACTTTCCTCAACGCCTGGATTCCAGGGCGGTTCGAGTGGGAGATCGCCTGCAGACCAACCGAAGCAAGCACCCTGTTTTCACCTTTCAAAGGGACAAGGTCGGCAATGGTACCAATCACGACAAGGTCAAGAAACTCTTTTGGAAACCGGCCTAAGAGAGCATGAGCGAATTTGAAAGCCACACCGACACCAGCTAATTCTTGGAATGGATAATCACCTGAGGTCTTCGGGTGGATGATGGCATAGGCATCAGGAAGAACCTCCTGGACTTCGTGGTGGTCTGTAATAATCAAATCGATACCCAAATCTTTCGCGAATGTTGCTTCTTCCATAGCGGCAATACCTGTATCTACCGTTATGATCAGAGCATAACCGGAATCAAAGGCAAATTGGAAAGCTTCTTTATTAGGTCCGTATCCTTCCGTGAAGCGGTTTGGAATATAGAAGTCACAGTCCGCCCCTGCTTTTCTGAGCGCTTCCACCATCACGGACGTAGAAGTCACTCCGTCTGCATCATAATCACCAAACACAAGAATGGACTGATCGGATGCGATGGCTTCTTTCACACGAGCCACGGCACGATCCATTCCCTCCATGAGCATCGGATCATGAAGCTGATCAATCGAAGGCTTTAAAAACCGGTCAGCCGTTTCCGCATCATAAATCCCTCTCTTTTCCAAAAGCTGCTGGGTAAGCGGAGTAACCCCTGGAAGGCCAACGGAACTTTCTTCCGGATTTCTATATGTAAATTTCCATTTCATCTTACTTTGTATCATATGTTCACCCCTGACCCATCTATTATACAAGAGCGGACCAGGGGGAGCAAACGCAATTATGTGACTTTTGATGAAGAACTTTCCTCTTCAGATGCCGCTTCTTTTTCATCAGAAACGTTCCTATCTTTATCCGTATCGTGTTCAGGAGAGGCAGCAGCCGCTGACTTTAATCGGCTGTTTTCTCTTTTCAACTTGTAATAACGCAAAGCCCCGACGGATGCTGTGGCTAACCCACCTAATAAAACAGATATAAGAATGACAAGAATTAGTGGTGCTTCACCTGTGCCAAACAGGTAGTTGACCTGAACCGGATCTACATTAATGACGGCAAAAATAGCAATCACTAACGCAAAAATGAAAGCCAATATAAGATAGCTTTGTCCTTTCATCACTTAAACACTCCTTCATAGATAAAGGTTTTCTTTATATTCTTGATATACCCTGAAACAGTCTGTAATAACCAAAGAAAACCACCCTCGTGGAGGATGGTCTCTTGTATGTGGCCCTCTAGTTTTACACTTGAGGTCCGTCTGTTCTTTTCTTTTTCACATAGTTGATCGGGTTATCTTTAATGTTGCGCCCACGCCATATGAGCCATAGTTGAGAAGCAATGAACAGGGACGAATACGTTCCTGCTAATAGTCCAATCACTAGAGCGAATGAAAAGTTCGTGATGGATGACGCTCCGAAGAATAACAGCATGGCAGCCGCAAAAATTACAGTAATGACCGTGTTGAAACTACGGGCGAGCGTTTGCATCAAACTGTCATTTACAACTTTAGCAAGCTCTTTGAAAGATTTGACTTTCTTCTTCATCCTCAAGTTTTCTCGTATTCGGTCGAACGTGACAATTGTATCGTTCACCGAGTAACCAACAATAGTAAGAATAGCTGCGATGATCGTAATGTCAAACTCCAACCTTGTTAAACTGAAGAACGCAACGATAAAGAAGGCATCATGCAGCAAGGCGATAATGGCTGTCAAAGCAAAGAAAATTTCAAAACGAATCGTCACGTAGATGATGATTCCAATCGATGCATATAAAACAGCCAGGGCCGCATTTTTAGCAAGCTCTTGCCCAACGATCGGTGATACGGTACTGACGTTAGGCGTATTGCCGAATTCTTCTTCATAATAGCTTTGAATTTCACCTATTTTACCTTTACTCAGTTCATCATCGAAACGAGCGACGGCAATCTCACTGTTGTCCCCGGATATGATGACCTGTTTCGGATTGACATCAAATTCTTCCTGCATCGTTTGTTCCACTTGTTCTGATGTGATGTTCCCATCAGACAAAATCGACACTCTAGAACCACTTGTAAAGTCGATCCCTAAGTTCAAGCGGAAGAAAGCAAGGGCTAAAATTCCCGCCAAAACGAGGACGATGGAAATTGTGAAGAATCGTTTCCGAAGCCCTACAAAGTCGAATTTACGCTTCATAAAGGTGGCTTCTACTTCATCCCCTTCAGCAATATCATGTATATCCTCTGGTTTCACACCAAACCACTTTGGTTTCTTGTTCAAGAAGCGGCTCTTCACCCATAAACTCATGAATAAACGCGTACCATATACAGCTGTTATGAAACTGACGAGAATACTAACAATCAACATCGTTGCAAAACCTTTGACAGAACTCGTTCCGAATATGAAGAGGACGGTCGCAGCAATCAATGTTGTAATGTTCGCATCAAGAATGGTAGCTAAAGAGCGTTTGTTACCCGCCTTATAGGCTGACAGTAGTGATTTCCCTGATTTGAGCTCTTCCTTAATCCGTTCATAAGTAATGATATTGGCATCGACCGCCATACCAACACCGAGAATCAAGGCAGCAATACCTGGTAAGGTCAAGACTCCATTCATCCACTCAAATACAACGAGAATTAAGTAGATATACACACTCAGAGTGAGGGTGGCAATGATCCCTGGGAAGCGATAATATGCAATCATGAACAAGAAAATCGCCGCAATACCGATGAAGCCTGCCAGTATTGTTTTTTTCATGGCCTGTTCACCGAATTGAGCACCGACAGATGTCGAGTACGTTTCTTCAAGGTTTACCGGTAATGATCCGGCATTCAGGATGTCTGACAATTGTTTGGCGGATTCCTGTGTGAAATCTCCACTGATCATGACTGAATTACTTCTTACCGGCCCATCTGAAAAACCTGGTGCTGAAATGTAAGCTGGATCTTCTTTGCCCCACTCTTCTGCAAAGGAAGTCTCTTCATTATAATCCAGCCATATCACTAAAAGATTATCCGGGTAGGGCGTATTTGGATCGTTTGGAGTATTATAGATTTCCTCTGAAACATCATAAAATTTTGAAGCACTTTTAACCTTCAACGTAACGATTGGTTCGTTCGTATCCGGATGATAAGACTGTTGAGCACTTCCTTCAACCAAATCTGAACCATCCATATACAACTTTCCATCCGTGCCTCGGAAAGAAAGTTCAGCGGTTGTCGAAAGCAGCTCCCTGGCTGTTTGTTGATCTTCCACACCAGCGAGTTGTACTCGAATTCTTCCGCCATCTTCAATCGTGATGTTCGTTTCACTTATACCAAGTGTATCCACACGTTCCGTCAATGAACGTGCCGTAGCTTCGAGAACCTGTTCATTAACTTCCTGATCCTCATCTAATGGCTCGACATCATATAAGATTTCAAAGCCACCTTGCAAGTCCAAGCCTAACTTAATATCTTTTGTAACTCCTGTTATGGTCGTCCCTATCGTAGCAGCAAGTAATAAAACTACGATAAAAAAGGCGACGATCCGCCCTCGTTTCACCATACTGTCCTTTTCCTCCTTTATGTACGAACACATGCGATGATCCATCGCCTCTATGTATAAATGCTAATAGACAATATTTGATAATCCCCGTACCTATTCTACTACTTTTTCAAACTTTCGCAACAATAGGAAAAACTTTACGCTGATCACCGCACAGAGATTTTGCTTTATTTATTCATATTCCGAAGTTCCCTTCAGTGCTTCGATGGAAGCTAGCAGATCATCATTCTGATAGGCCTCTGTTGTCAGATAACTCGTATATGTATGGGTCTGTAAATGGAGGATATCCTGGACCACTTGGTACAGCCTCTTTTCAGGTTCGCCATTCCAAACTTTTTTTATCAAACAATCCCACACTTCTTCTTCGGTCGCACGTTTATAACCTAATAAGTGAAACTCCTCTGCTTTGCTTTGCAAAACTATTTTCATTTCATTTCTCCAGCTTGTGACCACTTTTTTCTGATCCATAAGGTTACTCCTCACTCTAAGGTTTTCGTAAACGGGTGTCATGCCTTGTCCATCCTTACGCATATAATTCATTGTAGCGGAATTTCATTTCTTTGAGAAGGCGGATCAATCATATGTCAAAACAAACTTTTTTACATGGTGCACTGATTTTGGTTGCTGCTGGACTAATCACCCGTTTACTCGGTTTCATTAACAGGATCGTCGTTGCCCGCGTAATGGGCCCAGAGGGTGTAGGACTCTATATGATGGCTTTACCTACTTTGATCTTAGCCATTACCATCACCCAGTTCGGTCTTCCCGTGGCCATTTCAAAGAGAGTGTCAGAAGCAGAAGCAACTAGGAACGAAAGTAAAATCAAGCGCATTCTATTAGTTTCTCTTGCGATTACAGGGTCATTAAGCATTTTGTTTACGATCGGACTCTTTCTGTTAGCCCCCGTTGTAGCTACTTATTTTCTTACTGATTCAAGAGCTCTCTATCCATTGCTAGCCGTCACTCCCATTATCCCTATCATCGCTATATCATCTGTCATTCGAGGATATTTCCAGGGAAGACAAAATATGAAACCGCAGGCGATCTCTCAAGTTATTGAACAAATTGTACGGATTGGTTCAGTGGTGGTTCTTACAAAAATGCTTTATCCCTACGGGGTTCAATATGCTGCCGCAGGAGCCATGGTTTCTGCTGTCATAGGTGAATTCGTTTCCTTAATGTACATGTTGAGACAATTCAATATCCACAAAAGCTTTAGGCTTCGGAAGTCCTGGAAAAAGCATATCCATGAGGGCAAGAAGACTCTAAACGAATTGATGACGATCGCTCTTCCAACGACAGGAAGCCGCTTTATCGGTTCCTTAACGTATTTCTTTGAGCCGATCCTCGTCGCACAAAGTTTGGCTATTGCTGGAATCACGGCTATAGAGTCTACCAAACAATATGGTGAGCTCACAGGCTATGTGCTGCCTTTGCTATTTTTACCGACTTTTTTGACTCACGCTCTTTCTATTGCTCTTGTACCGTCGATCAGTGAAGCTGCAGCCCAAGGAAAAAACGAGACGATTGCTTACCGAATCATGCAGTCGATCCGATTATCCATTGCCTCTGGAGGACTGATCACTATCGTGTTCATGATCTTCCCAGCTGTCATCCTTACGACGGTGTATGGGACGAGCCAGGCTTCTTTCATGCTTCAGTTCATGGCACCATTCTTTCTACTTCATTATATCCAGACGCCTCTCCAAGCAACCTTGCAAGCTTTGGACCTAGCCCGCCCGGCCATGTGGAACACGTTGATTGGAGCCATCATTAAGTTTATTGTCCTTGTCGGGTTAAGCTCTCGTCCTGAATTCGGCATTCATGGAGTTGCCCTTGCTATCGTAGTCGGTGTCGTAGTTGTTACACTGCTGCATTTAGGTGTACTTATGAAATATAAAGTCATTTCCTTCCCTTTACAGATGTTCTTCCGATTCGGCCTCGTCATCGGCATCATCGGTATGGTAGGATTTCAATGGAAACACAACTGGCTCCTAGAGAGCAAACCACTTTCGCAATTGTTGACGATGGGAATGGGACTTTCTGTTTTGTACATTGTGTTATTGTTCGTTTTTCGTTTAATCCGGATGGAAGAATTGAAAATGATCCCCTGGAACCGTCTGTTCCACAAAAAATAACCGCTTGAAGCGGTTATTTTTTTATCCTCTTTTTTATTTTCATAATCCCTTACCTCACTAAAGCTCCATTTAGTTGAAGACTCAGTTTCGAGATGTTTGTTGGAGTTTAGGGGCTCCGGGAAACAGTTCGCTTTCCATGGGGCGGGCGCTGAGCCTCCTCAGGCTACGCCTTCCGGGGTCTCACCTGTCCCACACGTCCCATAGGAGTCTCACCGTTTCCCTCCGCCTCTTGACCATAAGAGTATCTCGAAACCACTTCCAGAATAAGCGGCACTCCATCGTAATGGGAGTTGGTGTATTCAACTCTCAAACAAGCTAGAAAGCAGTGATTATGGAAGACGCTCCATTCGTGTACGTGGGTTCGTTTATCTCATCTCTCGAGTGGGGTGGTTGGGAAGCTGCGAGACTCCCGTGGGAGAAAGGAGATAGGCGAGATCCCGCAGGGCGGTAGCCCGAGGAAGCTCGGCGCTCCCCCACAGGAAAGCGAGTTGCTTCCCAGCCACCCCTGACGCTCAACATGGCAACGAATCCCGGAAACATCTCGAAACTGAGTCTTCCACAATCCTGCTAGTTAGTTGAATAACCCTATCCTCTTCATGAAAAGATGGTTTATTGGAATTCGTTGTTTTGGTCTATTTGGACTTCTCCTTGATCGTTGATGGTACACAAAGATATTTCCTCGAAAGAATGGAAGCCTTGCTTTCGGACTTCATTTACGAGCCATTGTTTATTTTTTCGAATCGTTTGAAGGCCACTATATTGTACTTCACCATCAGCAATTAAAACAACAGCATAATCAGAACTGCCGTCATCCTTCCTTTCAAATACCGAAAGCTTCCCTGACGGCTCCAGGATAGCGTAAGCGACATCTCCGACTTGTTGAATGCCATGTTCTCGCAATTGTAATAATAAATCGTTGAAATTATAACGCTGCCGCCTCATCTCTTTTTCATCTACTTTCCCATGTTTTATGATTATGGAGGGTTTTCCGTCGAACCAATTTCTAAACCGCTGATTTTTCAACGAAATCCATGCACTCCCGATTTGGATGGCAAGGAGGACAGCCATGGGGACGATGGCTTTCCAAATAGCCTCATCTGGATTTTCGATAAGAAAGACGGCAATTTCAGCGAGCATGATAAATACGACCAGATCCATCACACTAAGTTCACCAATTTCTCTTTTTCCCATGAAGCGGAAAACAAGAAGGATGATCAAATAGGTGACTAGTGTGCGAATGATAATGCTGAATACAAGCACTCCGAGCACAACCTTTCCTAAAGGTTTCCCTTTAGTTAACATCACCTATTTCTGCTGTTTTATTAGAGAAATGGAAGCAAATAGCGGAACCAAACGTAAATGGATGATACGATTAATGAAAGGATCAAAACCGGGAAGCCGTACAGTGAAAATTTAATAAAAGGAATGGGTTTATTATGGCTGGCTGCTAAGCCGGCGACTACCACATTGGCGGATGCTCCGACAAGGGTACCGTTTCCTCCAAGGCATGCCCCAAGAGCCAAAGACCACCAAACTGGATCGACGTTCATCATTCCATACCCTTGCAGCTCCTGCACGACAGGAATCATCGCAGCTACAAACGGAATATTATCGACCACACCTGAAAGAATCCCTGCACTCCATAGCATCACCATTGAAGTGACCGGCATATCTCCACCTGAGACCCACACCATTCCTCTTGCTAATTCATCGATCACTCCTACTGTTTCTAAACCTCCAACAAGCATAAACAATCCCATGAAGAAAAATAATGTCACCCATTCAACTTCCTGAAAAACATGTTCAACATCAAGCTCTTTTTCTGATAAAAACAGCAATAAAAGGGCTCCACTGACCGCAATGGTCGTTATATCCATGTGGATAAACGGATGCATCATAAAACCGATGATGGTAAGGAGCATGACTGAAATGGATTGAAAGAGTAAAGGAGACATTTTTAAATGTTCCTTTGCATCTACTCTCATTAAATCTTCAGCTAATGCGTGATCATACGTAAGTCCTTTTCGGAATAATAAGATGACGCTTATCGTCACCAGGACAAAAATAATCAATACCACTGGTCCTAGATGATAAAGGAATGATACAAAGCTGAAGTGGTCCACCGCTTGTCCGATCATAATGTTCGGAGGATCACCTATGAGCGTAGCGGTACCACCAATATTCGAGCTGAAAATCGTCATGATTAAATACGGAAACGCCGGAAGTTTCAGACGATCTACAAGGGTTAATAGCACAGGTACAAACAAGAGGACTGTCGTAACATTATCTAAAAAAGCAGACCCTACCGCTGTAAACAGCGCTGTTACAAGCAGAAGTGGAACAGGTCTCCCTTTGACAAGCTGCGCTAACCAAATCGCTAAAAAAGTGAAAATCCCTGTTTTTTTTGTGATAGACACCAACACCATCATAGAAAAAAGGAGGGCAACGGTTTCCCAGTCTATAAAACCAAAGGCTTGTTCCCACTCATAAATTTTTGTCATTAATAGAAGTACGCCACCTGCTACAGCTACCAGTGCACGGTTTAACTTCTCCGTCATAATCAGTACATAGCTAGCTACAAAAATAAGTATTGCGAGTACAGTTGACATAGATCTTCCCCTTTTTGGACGGACTTTACTAATACTTATTCAAGTCCATAGGAAAATATCTGCTTCTATCTATAGAGTTTTCATGCATATAGATAAAAGTGACAAGCATATCAAGGGGGGATGGGATGAAAAAGTTATTGTCAGGGGTCCTGGGGTATGGAGTCGGCTCTATTTTTATTTTGATGATTGTTTTTGCTGGCGTGTTGGCACTTTTACTAAGGTTTACTGGAGTGGAATATGAGACACTCAATCAATTGGCTTTAGTCGCCGGCATTAGCATCCTTGCCATTGGTGGCATGCTGGCTGCTTATAAGGGTGAACAGAAGGGATGGCTTTCTGGAGGGATGACCGGGCTGATCTTCGTCAGTGCGATGATTTTATTTCAGGTCATTTTTGAAAACTCATGGGTGTCCCTGCCTCAGTTGAGCTATTTCGGAGGATTGGTCCTCGCGGCCTGGCTCGGAGGAATGATAGGGGTCAACCTGCCACGTAAAACGGTGAAGAGATGACGGTACGTAAAATCCCGCTACAAGAATATGTAGCGGGATTGCATTTGATTAGCTCAATTTTTCACGTACGGACGAACGATCGAATTTCATTTGAGTACCATCTTGTACAGAAATCACAAGAGTACCTTCATCAATTGCATGAATCGTTCCGTGAAGTCCTCCGATTGTTATAACTCTATCGCCTTTTTGGAGGTCCGACTGCATTTGTTGTACTTGCTTCTGTTTCTTTTGCTGCGGTCGAATCAATAGGAAATAGAAAATGACAAACATTAGAATAATTGGCAGTAAACCTACTAATGTATCCATTTATTTTCCCCCTTTCTAAAAGTTCTTTGCGTTTGGTTTGTTGAAACCATACATTTCAAAGAATTCTTCTCTAAAGTCACCGAGTCGATCTTCTCTAATGGCTTCACGCACTTGCCTCATTAAGTTTAACAGAAAATAAAGATTATGATAAGTCGTAAGTCTGAAACCGAATGTTTCGTTAGCTTTGACTAAATGGCGGATATAAGCACGGCTGTAATTTCTACATGTGTGGCAATCACAATTCTCGTCAATCGGACGGAAATCACGCGCATATTTCGCATTTCTCACTACAAGTCTTCCCTCTGAAGTCATCAGAGTCCCGTTTCTTGCAATTCGTGTTGGGAGTACACAGTCAAACATATCAATGCCACGAATACTGCCGTCAATTAAAGAATCCGGTGAGCCGACGCCCATCAGATAACGAGGCTTTTGATCCGGCATCAGAGGCGTTGTGAATTCAAGAACACGATTCATGACGTCCTTCGGTTCACCAACAGAAAGGCCCCCGATTGCATAACCCGGAAAGTCCATAGATGTCAGGTCACGAGCACTCTGACGACGTAAATCTTCGTACTCTCCGCCCTGAATGATTCCGAATAAACCCTGGTCATGTGGACGTTGGTGTGCTTCCAAGCATCGTTCAGCCCAGCGGCTCGTACGCTCTACCGAGTCTTTCATGTACTTATGCTCGGCTGGATATGGTGGGCATTCATCAAAAGCCATCATAATATCTGGTCCAAGGGAGTTTTGGATGTGCATTGCTTTTTCTGGAGATAAGAAAAGCTTCTCCCCACTAATATGGTTCCGGAAATGGACACCCTCTTCTTCAATTTTTCTAAGGTCACTCAAACTGAAGACCTGGAAGCCTCCGGAATCCGTTAGAATGGACCCATTCCAGTTCATGAACTTGTGAAGACCGCCCGCTTCTTCAATGATGTCTTCTCCTGGACGGAGCCACAAGTGGTACGTATTCGAGAGAATGATTTGTGCGCCCATCCGCTCCAATTCTTCCGGACTCATTGTCTTAACGGTTGCTAGTGTACCGACAGGCATAAACATCGGTGTTTCGAAAGATCCGTGTGGCGTATGGACCTTACCTAAACGTGCGCCTGTCTGCTTACATGTTTTAATCAATTCATATGTGATTGCCATGATTTCTACCCTTTCTCACTCTTGATCCTTAAGATCATTTTATGAACATCGCATCTCCAAAACTAAAGAAACGATACCTTTCCTCTACCGCCTGTTTATAGGCTTCCAAAATAAAATCGCGTCCAGCAAATGCGCTTACCAGCATAATTAGTGTGGACTTCGGCAAATGGAAGTTTGTAATTAAACCATCGATGGCTTTCAGCTTCTGAGGAGGATAAATGAAGATATCCGTCCAACCGCTCGCCTCTTTGAATGTCCCGTGATCACGGATGATCGTCTCGAGGGTTCTAGTGGAGGTCGTCCCAACCGATATGATTCTACCTCCTCTTTCTTTGACAGCATTCAGCTGGTCCGCTGTTTCTTCACTCAACTGATAGAACTCTGCATGCATATCATGTTCCTCAACTTGGTCCACACTGACGGGACGGAAGGTACCAAGCCCTACATGAAGCGTCAAATAAGCGAGTTCGATCCCCTTGGACTGCAAATCCTTTAACAGTTCTTCTGTAAAGTGTAGTCCAGCGGTAGGAGCAGCTGCAGATCCTTCTTCTTTTGCATAAACGGTCTGATACCGGTCTCTATCTGACAGCTGCTCTTTGATATATGGAGGCAAAGGCATCTCTCCTAGAGATTCCAATACTTCGAGGAAAATGCCTTCGTAACTAAATGTAACCTTGCGCCCTCCATGCTCCTGCAATTCCGTACATTCGGCTACAAGCTTTCCTTCTCCGAAAACAATCTTCGTCCCGACTTTCACCTTTTTTGCAGGCTTAACAAGAACGTCCCATTCATCGTCTTCGGTCTGGTGAAGAAGCAGGACTTCCACTTTCCCACCGGTCCCCTCTTTAGCACCGTAAAGCCGAGCAGGTAAAACCTTCGTGTCATTCAATACAAGGCAGTCGCCTTTTTCTAAGTAATCGGTGATTTGAGAAAAATGCCGATGTTCGATGGTTTGTTCATTACGGTCACAAACCATGAGCCGGGAAGCTGTCCGATCTTCTAATGGAACTTGAGCAATCAGCTCCTCCGGTAAATCAAAATCGTATTGCTTAATATCCATGTGAATCCCCTATTCTTATGTTTAATCGGTCAAAATTTTCTTATGAAATAGAAAATCAACGAAAGGACAATGCTCACGATAATGGAGGTCATAATGGGAAAATAGAACGTGACGTTTCCTTTTTTAAAGCTGAGATCGCCTGGTAATTTTCCAAATATACTCCATAGTATACCGATCAATATGAACACAATCCCTATTACAATAAAGATTTTACCAAAGCCCGTCAAGAGCCAGGCACCTCCCTGTTGAAGTGAGCATAGGCTTTAGGTGTGACCACCCGGCCTCTTGGCGTCCGTTGGATATAACCGATTTGCAACAAGAAAGGCTCATAAACATCTTCGATGGTCTGAGACTCCTCTCCAATCGTTGCGGCTATCGTATCCAAGCCTACGGGTCCTCCCTGGAAGCTGTCCATGATCCCTTTCAGCAATTTGTGGTCGATAAAATCAAGACCTTCTGCATCTACTTGAAGCATTTCCAGCGCTTCCTGTGTAGTTTCCTTGCTAATGACGGTCTCCCCTTTTACCTGAGCAATATCGCGGACACGCTTCAACAAGCGGTTGGCAATCCTTGGTGTACCCCTAGAACGACGTGCGACTTCGACAGCTGCCGCACCATCGATTTCAACAGAAAAGATTTCTGCTGTCCGTTCTACAATCGAACAAAGCGCTTTTGTATCGTAATATTCCAGGCGGCTGTGCACCCCGAAGCGATCCCTGAGAGGTGCGGAAAGCAACCCGGCTCGAGTCGTGGCACCGACCAGCGTGAAAGGCGGAAGATCAAGTCTTACAGAGCGCGCGCTCGGCCCAGTACCTACTACAATATCAAGACAGAAATCCTCCATTGCAGGATAGAGGACTTCTTCTACGGAACGGGGGAGGCGATGGATTTCATCAATGAACAGGACATCCCCTGGTTCCAATGAAGACAGAATTGCTGCCAAATCCCCGGCTCTCTCAATCGCTGGACCAGCCGTCGTTCGAAACTGGACGCCCATCTCATTAGCAATGATCGAAGCAAGTGTTGTTTTACCTAAACCAGGAGGCCCATATAACAGCGCATGATCAAGCGGCTCGTTTCGCATTTTTGCCGCTTCAATGAAGATGCTTAGATTATTTTTCACTTGATCCTGGCCAATATACTGCTTCAGAGTTTCTGGTCGTAAACTAAGCTCAATCTCCTGATCGGTATCCTGTTGTTCTCCAGATATCATACGATCTTCCAACATTCATCCCTCCTCACCTTAAGATTTCATAAGTAGCTGCAGCCCTTGTCTAACATAATCATCCACGCTGCCATGTTTGGCTTTTTCAAGTTCTGTACGGACAAACTTCACTTCTTTTTCTGTATAACCTAAAGCTTTTAATGCTTCGATGGCGTCGTCCACTACAGCCCTTTTCTCTTTCGAGGTCAAATCTTCCTGATAGAAAAGGGTGTCCTCATTATCTTCATCAGGAAGCCAGACAATCAATTTCCCTTTCAAATCAAGGATCATCTGACGAGCCGTCTTCTTACCGACTCCTGGAAATTTCGTTAAGTATTTATCGTCTTCTTGCTCAATGGCCGATACGAATTCAGGTACGCTGACTGTTCCAAGTATCGCAAGAGCTCCTTTTGGTCCAATCCCGGAAACGTTTAGTAATTGAGCGAATAGTTGTTTGTCTTCTTTTTTCTTAAAACCGTAAAGCGATTGATTATCTTCTCTTATATAGTGGTACGTATGTACTTTCACTTCATTGTTCATCGCATCTTGAAAATGATATGGATTCGCGCATAGCACTTCGTATCCTATGCCGCCTGTTTCTATAGTGATCGACCCTTCATCGAGTGTCGTCAATTGCCCTTTCACGTAACTAATCATTGTAAAATTCCCTCTCTACCCTTTATTGCTATCCTTCCTATTGTAACATACAAGCACATGTTCGCCCATGCTTAAAAGCCGTAGCTCCCCTTAGAAAAGGCACAAAACAGCCACAACAATTTGCGGCTGTTTCACGTCTGTTATATTTCTTCTTGTTTGGAAAATTGACGGACGACTTGCTCAAAGTGACGATGATCCTTGATTTTGATGCCCTGTTTCAACTCATTCTCTCTTTTTGTCTCCAACGGCTTAATGGGTACAGGTTTAAAAGACTCTATGACCTTCCCTTGATCAGGAAGGCCTTGAAAGACAGCTAACTCCCCATCCTCTGTCAACCCAAAATACCCCGTCTGTTTTGTCAAAGGAGAAATATCTTCAACTTCCCTTTGAAAAACCACTCTGTCCAACTGCTGTTCTTCAACCGTACATCCTTCATAAGATGCCCAAAAGTCCATCATTGACCAAATGGTTTCTTCTTTCTTTGTCGTTTCAGTCACACCATCTATATAATGCTCCTTCAGAATAACCGTCAGTTTCAAAGGTTCAGGCTTCACCAATGTTTCCACTGATTCTGTTTGCTTCTCCTTACCCTGAATGACTCTTTGAGGCGTGTTATCTTGAAAGGTTTTCGGTGGAGTTTGGTCGATCAACGACCAACTCAATACGGCAACGCCTATGGTTAACCCAGCAATCAAGGCCCATCGTTTCATGACAGGATCCCCCCTAAATAAAAATAACTTCTGTTTCTAGTGTGTCCAGAAACAGAAGTTATTATCATAGCAACGGGAGATCACGATAATTTTTCTAGAATTGATTCATCAGCATCAAGGTTGTGATAGACTTCTTGCACATCATCGTTATCCTCGAGCATATCGATCAGCTTCAACATTTTTTCTACGCCTTCTTCACCAAGTTCCGTATAGGTTTCAGGGATCATCGTCACTTCGCTTGTGGTAAACGCATATCCACTAGACTCCAGGGCCTGTTTTACTTCAGAAAAAGATTCAGGATCTGTATAAATCTCAAATTGTTCTTCTGTTGTTTCCATTTCTTCTCCACCGGCTTCAATGACTTCAAGCATCAATTCTTCTTCATCGGCCTCTGTTGTTTCCCGGTCGATGACGAGATAACCTGAGCGGTTGAACATGAAAGAAACGCAACCATTTTCTCCTAAATTGCCATCATTTTTATTGAAAGCGTGTCTGACGTCTGCAGCTGTACGGTTTTTATTGTCCGTCAATACTTTAACCATAACCGCTACTCCGCCAGGACCGTATCCTTCATACGTATATTCTTCATAATTGACACCCTCAAGATCGCCGGTCGCTTTCTTAATGGCGCGATCGATGTTATCTTTCGGCATATTGTTTGATCTTGCTTTATCTACAGCTATACGCAGCGCAGGATTGGTTTCTTGATCCCCGCCTCCTTGTTTCGCCGCCATGAAAATCTCACGAGCAAGCTTCATGAAGAGTTTTCCGCGTTTCGCATCTTGAGCACCTTTTCGATGCTTGATATTACTCCATTTTGAATGGCCAGCCATTGGACATTCTCCTCTCCCAAACAAATCTTTATCAATCTTTGTATTTTTCGTAAGTATACTTACGCATATGACTCTATCCTTAAATATATCACAATCCCCATTCTTCTTAAAAGCGACACCTTCTCTAATCCACCGGCCCTGTTCAATCCCATTTTAAGTATTAGATAAGCTCCCCATTGTGCAAGACTCAGTGTCGAGAAGTTTGTTGGGTGGATGGGGCTGCGGCGAATGGCTCGCTTTCCGCGGGAGCGCGGTGAGCCTCCTCGGACTGCTGTACTGACCCCATATAATTGGACACTATGTAGTTAAGCTGTTGCTTGATATTTATTGCGGAACTGAACCGGGCTCATCCTTAATTTAGACTTGATCCTGCCATTGTTGTATTTTTCCATAAAAGTTGATAGCTCCTGCTTGAAGTGCTCTATACTTTCAAACTCTTTATGATAAAGGAACTCTGATTTCATAATTCCAAAGAAGTTTTCTATTACGGCGTTATCGTGGCAGTTGCCCTTGCGGGACATACTTTGCGTGATGCCTGCTTTTTGTAGACGTTTTCGGTATTGGATCATTTGGTAGTGCCATCCTTGATCGGAATGGATCAGTAATTCATCCGTATCTTTTAAGCGTTCGAGTCCTTTTTCTAACATCTCTCCAACAAGGTTATAGGTCGGGCGTGTTCCAAGCGTGTACGTAATTATTTCTCCATTGAAAAGGTCGAGAATCGGGGAGAGATAAAGCTTTTGGCCGAATAGCTTAAACTCTGTGATATCCGTGACCCATTTTTGATTCGGTTTCTCTGCTTTGAAATTTCGATTTAAGATGTTCTCAGCTACTTTTCCGACTCGGCCTTTATAAGATGAATATTTCTTCATGCGCACAAGGCAGCGAAGACCTAACTCTTTCATCAATCGATACACTTTTTTATGATTGACTGGTCTTCCGTGATTTTGAAGCTCATTCTGAATGCGACGATATCCATACGTACCGTCTTCTCGGTGAAATATGTCTTTAATCTTTTCTTTTAAATCCCGGTCTGGATCCGGCTTACTCATTTGATTAATTTGGTGATAATACGTACTGCGTGAAAGACCAGCCACGTCCACCAATTGCTTCACAGGAAACTCATGCCTTAGTCCGAAGATGATTTGCGCTTTTTGTCTTTTGTCTGCCGGTCCTCTTCTTCGACTAAGGCTTTCAACTTTTTTAAATACGCGTTCTCCATTCGTAGGTATTCTAATTCTTCCTCTACGGATTTAAACGTCTTCTTCGTTTTTTTATTGTTTGGCATTGGAACATTCCCCTTTCGTTTGGACTCAAGGGCTTCCACACCACTATTCTTCCATTTCACGATCCATCTTCGCACCATTGAATAATCAGGGATATGGAAGAGAGCTGAGGCTTCACGAATGGAATACCCTTCGTCTTCTATACATTTAATTACCTTCAGTTTAAATTCTGAGGAATAGTTTGTATAGGGATGCGTAAAAGCTTGACCTCCGTGATACTCATATAATTTAACCCAATAACGTAAAGCAGAGTTGTCTACGCCAATCTGTTTAGCAAGATGACGGTAGCTTATCGTTTCATCAATATATCGGCGGACGGCCTGGAATTTGTCTTCTTTCGTAAATTTATTCAAGGTGATTCCCCCTTCAATCAGAGTTAGAAGGTGTCCAACTCTTGGGGGTCACTTCACTGCGTCCTGTGGGGTCTCACCAAGCACTTTTTTCCCGCAGGAGTCTCCCCATTCCCCTCCGCCCTCTTTGCCATATAACGATCTCAAAACCACTTCCGGAATAAGCTGCTTTTATGCACATGGCAATTGAATGGGAATGAACTCCAAAGGACGCTATTCTGCATGCGAAAAGCTTGTTATAGAGCGCTTTATGCTTATAACATCAGGAAGTGGAAGGCACCCTCCCACAGTAAAGAGGTTCGTTTCTCACCTTCATGGAATGGGGTGGTTGGGAAGCTGCGAGACTCCCGTGGGAGAAAGGAGATAGGCGAGATCCCGCAGGACGTAGTCCGAGGAAGCTCGGCGCTCCCCCACAGGAAAGTGTTCGAATGCGGAATCGCCCTGGTAGACACGACTGGCATAAGTAGGACAGCAACGGAATGTGCTTTTCATTCCTTTGCTGTCCTACTTATGACGCGAGTGTCTGGGCGATGGAGCTAGACGAGTAGCTTCCCAACCACCCCTTACTCTCAAACAGGCAACGACCCCCGGAAACATCTCGAAATCGAGTCTTCCACAATCCTGCCATATACTTTACTAACTAATCATCCACTTCACTCTTTACAGACAAAGAAAGCTTATTGATTGAAGAAATTGCCCATGCGTTCTCTGATCTTCTTAGGAGCTTCGGATGTATCCTGGCGTGAATTGAAGTTTTTCATTTGGTCCCAGCTGCTATTGTTCGTGTAGACGATCAAGTCTTTATCTGTCACTTGCTTTACCTTGGCTTCTATTTTATCCGGTATCGTCTCATCTCTCATATCATACGGGTTAATCATGACAGCTACATACACTTTATCATCAGTCGAATAAGCTTGAGTCATGGTGATTTCCTTCAATTCATTCACTTTTTCCACGACAGCCATGGCATCTTCATTATTGAAATCATTATCGTGTGAGCGATTCGTTTCGCCAAACTTCGCATTTCTGAACTCTTCCTCTGCTGTTCGTTTAAAGTAACTGTCTTTTCCTGTAGGAATTTGCCCCCGGCGTTCTATCGCCCCATCTTGATCGTAACCAAGGGGTTGATAAGGGGATGATTCTTCTTCCTTCGGTTCAGCGGTTTCTTCCGACTGACACGCAAACATAAACAACGAGGTCAACATAAGAATACTAACAATTTTCCACATAAAAACATTCTCCTTTTACCCTTACTATGGGTCCAAGAAGAATGTTTTAGTCTGTCAATATTCGCCAAGTTTACTTCGGAGGTGCAGGAGGTAGCTGACGTTTGTGAGCGGAACGCTTATGCATCGCTTCAATGATGTTACGATCTTCTTCAGGAATCTCTTCACCCTTCAAGTGACGATCAATCATATCATAACTCGTGCCCATTTCGTTCTCATCTGTCTGCCCTTCCCACAATCCTGCACTTGGTTGTTTATGGATGACTTCATCAGGCACACCTAAATATTCAGCCATTTCTCGAACTTCACCTTTAGTCAGGTTTGCGAGTGGGACGAGATCAACGCCTCCATCTCCGAACTTCGTGAAGTAACCTGTATACCATTCTGCTGCATTATCTGTACCGACAACTAAGTATTTATGGTTGGTGGCTATTGTATACAGAGTACTCATTCGTAACCGGGCTCTTAAATTAGCATCGGCTAACTTTTCTTGTTCTTCATTCAAAGAGCCAGCATCGTTCAATTGCTGCTTGATCGTTGAAAACATGACGTTATGTGTTTCTGTCAAATCAACCGTCATAACAGGCAATTCGCATGCTTCCACAACACTTTTCGCATGGATTTGATCATCGGACTGACTTTTACAAGGCATAATGACTCCCAGGGATCTGTCAGGGAATGCTTTTTTAATTAGATTGGCAACGACAGCGGAATCGATTCCACCACTGACTCCCACGACCAACCCTTCCACTTTTGCTTCTTTTACTTGTTCCTGAAGCCACGACACGATTTTTTCAACTTTTTGTTTCACCGGATTGTTCATCCTTTCACACATATGATACCTAATCATAGCATATGCTCAGCATATCGGACAAACTTCTTCCGGTTCTCCCATGCCTTTTCTAATTTTCTCATGTGCCTGGTCACTGATGCTTCTTCCCTTAAACTTAACCGGTATCCATATAGCCACTCCCTCAAAAGGTCAGCGGGGACGAGGATGCCTTTCCACCAGATCTCTTTGTCAGTAACGTGAGGAAAATACGGCAGCAATGTAGATTTTCTAAGCTCCACATATGGTAAAAAACGCTGAGCTAGTTGAATGTGATCATATAAACGGGGTCCTGTATGCAAAAGGTCAAAATCAATCATTTTAATATTCTTATCAGCATCGACAATGAAATTATGATGAGCCACATCTCCATGGAGCCATTCATGACGGTCCCAGGCCCTCTCCTCAACTTCTCCCCAGGGATGATCCGTAAAATCCTCCAGGCGCTTGCTCATGCAAGCATGCAGTTCCTGAAACATTTCCCGCTTCCGTAACTCCGTGAATAAATCTTTCGTTTCTTCAAATTGTTCTAAACGCCTTTCCCATTTTACATATAAGGGATCCTTCGGAATCGACAAAACTCCAATTCCTTTGGTGGTTCGGTGAAAATGATGGAGGATCCGGACCGCTTGTTTTCGATCCTTATGCCGGCTGAAGTCTGCATGCCTTCCTTCCACGCGTTCAAATAATGCCCAGTCACAACCAAGTTTGCTGATGGTAAATACTCGATCATAGAAAGGATACGGCCTTGCAGCTATTTTATAGGCATAATTCCAGTGATCGAAAAACTCTACTTGTTTTTCAATCACATGAAATCTGCGATATCCCTTCAAAATAAAAGGCAGCCCTTCATACTTTACTTTATATACCTTCGGTTTGATGGTCTGTTCATATTCAATCGGAAGCTTTTCCTCCGTTTGCATCCATTGAAAAAGGCGATCCGTGTATGAATCGCCCATTCGATGTTCAGCTTTCATCTACATCATCTTCCCTCCAAGGCTGCTGATATCCTTGGCCCATCTGCTGGGGATCCCACTGTCCCATTTGTTGTGGGTTCGGTTGACCCCAACCTTGCTGTGGCTGACCCCAACCCATGTGGGGAGGCTGCTGTTGTCCATAACCCATCGGATGCTGCATGCCCCCATATGGTGCTTGCTCCCATGGCTGCTGAGCACCATAAGTAGGCTGACCCCATGGTCCCATCATCGGTCCATATGGTTGCGGTCCCTGTCCTCCTCCGCATCCACAGTCCCCACCTGCTTGCACGCCTTGGACCATATCATCGCTTGATTCATCCCCCATCATGGGCTGCTGCATCGGCATCGGCTGTGGGTGCATAGGCATGTGCATCGGCATCATAACAGGATAAGGTGGGCAGCAATAAAAGTCTGTATGAACCAACTGTGGTTGCATTGGTTGCTGCATCGCCTGCGGTTGCATTGGTTGCTGCATTGGCTGCTGCATTGGCTGCATGGGTTGATAATAAGGCTGCTCGGGCATAGAAGCTTGTTCCGGAGATTTCATCCCCTTCACTTCTTCCATCTTTTCACCTTTTATTTCTTCTTTCAGAGCCTCTTTAGGCGATTCTTCTTTAGGCTGTGGCATCGGCATTTGGGGAAGGTGGAAAGTTGTATAATAATTTTGCATCTGCTGATCAATACTCGGCATGGTAATCGGCATATTCATATTGATAGGCTGCATCGGCTTCATCGGTTTTTCCATAACACCTTTAGCTACTGGCTTCTTCTCATCTTCTTTAATCTTCGGAATCGGCTTTGGTGTTGTATCTTTATATGGTGGTTGAGAAGGCATTTCCTTCTTTGGTGCTGGTGCTTGTTGTTTAGGGGCCTCTTTCTTAGGAGCCTCTTTTTTCACTTGCTTTGTACCTTGAGGGACTTTGATTTTCATACCCGGCATAATCATATCAGGATTGGAAAGCTGGGTATTCATGGATTTCAACTGTTCAAAGTCGACCCCATATTTCTTGGCAATGTTCCAGAGTGTATCTCCTTTTTGTACAATGTGAATTCTCACATCTGCAACTCCCTTCCTGTAATTCTGTAAAAACAATAAGGCAATAATAGCTTCATAACACTCTATGCAACACAAGCCAAAACATTGATGAAAAAGCCTATAATAATTTGATAAAAAATATAAACAAACCCCAGAATCCCTATTAACAAAGGGATTCTGGGGTTATGAGGGTTAAGCTTATTTCACAGGACTCGGGACATCAACCTGGTAACTCGGATACGTTCCGAGCACCTTCAGCTGACAGCCCAACGCTTCAAGTTCTGCCTGCACGCCAGGAAAAAGCACGTGATCGTATGGTTGATCGACATCTATCAAGAAAAAGTAGTTACCAAGACCGGTCTTCAGCGGCCTTGATTCAATTTTCGATAAGTTCATTTTTCTCCATGCAAAGGCTGCGAGCACTTGATGCAAGGCTCCGACATAATCCTTTGGCAATGTAACCATAACCGTCGTTTTGTGCTTCGTTACAGGATGATCTTTCACTTTCAAAGTGGTCGGGACCTTCTGGACGACCGCAAACCGCGTATGGTTATTATCATAATCATGGATATCCGTATCCATAAATCTTAACCCGTTTTGCTCTGCCGCTAAATGGTTGGCAATCGCAGCGACACCTGGACCTTCACTTGCTACAACTTCAGCCGCTTTCCCTGTCGAAGCTGTGTATTCAACTTCAGCATTTGGATACTGGGTGTGCAAATACTGGTGACACTGAGCAATGGCATGGCTGTGAGAATAAACTTTTTTAATTTCCCCTTCATGATCCGGATGGACGAGGAGGTGTTGTTTGATTGGAACCGTAAGCTCTGCAATAATCGATTGGTTAACGTGATGGACGAGATAATCGACCGTCAAGTGCACAGAACCTTCGATCGCATTTTCAATCGGGACAACGGCCGTACTGGTTTCCCCTGCCTCCACGGCATCCAGACAGGCAGGAATATTCTCGTATCCGACGAACTCTCCACCTTCAAACAAAGCATCCACTGCCATTTTTGTAAACGTACCCTTTGGTCCTAAATATCCAATCCGTTGTTCCGTCATGATTTCCCCTCCAATTAAGCTCCCGTACTTAAGATCTCTACACGATCTACAAAATCTAACTTGTGCAGTTGCTGCAACAATTTTTCTATGCTGTCTTCCATTCCGGAAGTATTCAAAGAGAGCGTCACATTCGCTTTACCCTGAAGAGGAATTGTCTGATGAATGGTCAAAACATTACAACCCGATTGAGCAACCGTCAATAACAAATTCGACAACGTTCCTTTTCGGTCTTCAAGGTGGAAGAACAATGTAATCATTTGCTCTTTGACCATCGCCTGAAAAGGAAAAACAGCATCTCTATATTTATAAAAAGCACTGCGGGATAAGCCCACTTGCTGGACAGCCTCAAAAATGGACTCCACTTTCCCCCGCTCCAATAATTCTTTCGCCTCGATGGTCTTCATCATAGCTTCAGGAAGAATGTCGCTACGGACTAAATAAAATTTTTCATTATAATCCGCCATGAAAAATCCTCCCCTTTAATCGACAAACTCAAATTCATAATCCATCAATCTAACCGTGTCGCCATCTTTCGCTCCGCGTTTTCTGAGCGCTTCATCCACACCCATACTCCGCATCTGACGGGCGAAACGGTTGATGGATTGGTCATGGGAGAAGTCTGTTCTTTTGAACAGTGATTCAATCTTCTCCCCATATAAGACGTAGGCACCGTCGTCATCACGAGTAATCTTAAATGGCGCTTCTTCTTTTTCAAATTTGTAAATGACTCGCTCATCCACTTCTTCTACCTGTTCTTCCTGCTTCGGAATTTGATCCAATTTGTCTGCTACGGCATACAACAATTCATCCAGCCCGTCCCGTGTTACTGTAGAGATTGAATAGATTGGAATGTCATCATTGCCAAGCTGCTCCTTGAACCGTTCTAAATTTTCTTTTGAATCAGGAATATCCATTTTATTCGCTACAATGATTTGAGGACGACTTTCTAACCGTTGATCATACGATGATAATTCATTATTAATCGTTATATAATCCTCATATGGATCGCGGCCTTCCATTCCAGACATATCAATGACATGAAGCAGCAAACGCGTCCGCTCGACATGTCGTAAGAATTGATGTCCGAGACCGACTCCTTCATGTGCTCCTTCGATAAGCCCGGGAAGGTCGGCCATTACGAAACTACGATGGTCCTGACTTTCTACCACTCCAAGGTTTGGAGAAAGAGTGGTGAAGTGATAATCCGCGATTTTCGGTTTTGCAGCGGTTACGACCGATAAGAATGTCGATTTACCGACACTTGGAAAACCGACTAATCCGACATCTGCCAACAGTTTTAACTCAACCACAACGTCAAGTTCTTCCCCTGGTTCCCCATTTTCAGCAATTTCAGGAGCGGGATTTCTAGCCGTAGCGAAACGAGCATTTCCACGTCCTCCACGACCACCTTTAGCAATGACTGCTCTTTGTTTATGGTCCGTCAAATCAGCGATAACTTTATCTGTTCCCGCTTCTTTCACTGTCGTCCCAGGAGGAACACTGATAACCAGTGGATCAGCGTTTTTTCCATGCTGCTTCTGGTTCATTCCATTTTCACCTTTAGCCGCTTTAAAGTGGTGTTGATACCTGAAGTCCATCAATGTGTTGAGACCTTCATCGACTTCGAAAATGACATCTCCGCCATTTCCACCGTCACCACCAGCAGGTCCACCTCTTGGTACAAATTTTTCACGACGGTAAGCCACAAGACCATTCCCACCGTCTCCACCTTTTACAAATACTTTCACCTGATCGACAAACATGTCTATTCACCTCTTCATTCTATTGTCATTTCAATAGAAAGTTCTTTACTGTCAAAAATCGTTGAAATAAATCCTTCTTCACTGAGCCTCTCCTTCAAACGTTCCGGCTCATGAAATAGACCTTCCCATTCCCAGCTCAACCCAAGCGTATCCTGACCACCTACATAGATGGTACATGTACCTTCATAAAGTTCTTCATTTCCAATATGTCCATCCATGATTTCAATCATCCGTTTCCCATAAGCCAACAATGTATGATCATGACGGGATAAATCAACTTCTCCCCTTATGAAATACCGCAGTCGGTAGGTCTTATGTACCCAATTAAAAGATAGCAGCCACAAAGGAAATTGTAGAGCATCACTGTTCAATAATTTCCTTTCTTCTTCTGCCTCTTCTTTTATTTCTTCCATTTGTAACAGCAAGCGATCTTGCTTTCCAAGGGTAGCGTATCCTTGAAGCAATTGAATTTGATTCATCCAGTCATGACGCTTATGCCTGAGCAGCGCAATGATTTCTTTTTCTTCCATCCTTTCAGCTCCCTCGTTCAACCCATAATAATAAAAAGTATAGCAAAAATTCAAGGAAACAAAAAACCTAAACGTATAAGGATCAATTTGCATGTTCCGTTACTTTCGGGTAGGTGAATGGGAAAGACGTGAATCCCTTGATTATGCATGAGTTAGATGGGATCTATGGAACCTCTTACCTCACAACAACTAGTGAAATATTTCTTTTACAAACTTGCTACATAGAAATAATGAAGTTGAGGATATAAAAAAGCCGCGCTTATGCGAAAAGCAAAGCGCGGCTTTTTTGCTGATGGACTATTCGCTTACGCTTCCTGTGCTACAGGATAAACGCTGACTTTTTTACGGTTACGTCCGTAACGTTCGAATTTAACAACACCGTCCACTTTCGCGAACAATGTGTCGTCTCCACCACGGCCAACGTTCGCACCAGGGTACACCTTTGTACCGCGTTGACGGTAAAGGATGGAACCAGCAGTTGCTTGTTGTCCGTCTGCACGTTTAGCTCCAAGACGTTTGGACTCAGAGTCACGACCGTTTTTTGTACTACCTACACCCTTCTTCTGGGCGAAAAACTGCAAATCAAGACGTAGCATGAGTCTTCACCTCCTTATCGTTGGGATATTTTCATATATTGATCGTATTCTTGTTCAATCGTTTCCAAGGACACCTGCATGCCTTCCAATAAGGTTTGAGCTTTTGCATGAATGAATTCATCCAAATTTTCAGGAAGAGTGATTTTCAAATAACCACCTTCACCACCTTGTTCGACATCAGGTTCGAATCCACAAAGACTGATAACAGCATTGACAGCACCGAACGAAACAGCCGATACGGCTGCGCAGACGAGGTCATGACCATAAGGGCCACTCTCCGCATGTCCGGATATTTCAAAACCTGTAATTTCTCCTTGTGAGCGAAACATCGATACTTGTATCATCCGATACGAACCTTACGCGTTGATTTCTTCAACGACAAGTTTCGTGTATGGCTGACGATGACCTTGTTTGCGCTTGTAGTTCTTTTTAGGCTTGTATTTGAAGACAGTCAATTTCTTCTGAAGGCCTTGTTTTTCAACTTTAGCTGTTACAGAAGCACCATCAACGAATGGAGCACCAACTTTCGTGTTATCTCCACCTACGAAAAGAACTTTGTCAAAAGTGATAGACTCACCAGCTTCTACGTCCATTTTTTCAACATAGATCTCCTGGCCTTTTTCTACTTTTACCTGCTTACCACCAGTTTCAATAATTGCGTACATACTTGCACCTCCTCAATATACTCAGACTCGCCATTCAGGTACCGGAAATCGGTTTTAAAACCTGTTCTGCGCGGTTGTAGCAACGGAGTGCTACTAGAATAACAAAACAATGTTACCACAGATCAAAACAAGTTGTCAACATGATATCCGCGACGCTGAACAGCTTCCCGGATCATGTCTAAAGACCCTTCAAGCTCTATTTGATAGCCAGAGATGTCAGCATCCTGCCTAACAAACAGCTCCTGTGGAATTTTACTAGAAATCGGCTCAGAAAGCAATCGTTTTTTGCAATCCATAAACGCCGGGTGCACAGCAATAATCAGGGCCTCCGCTTCTCTCCTTTGAAGAAGCTCTCTCTCTAAACGATAAACAGCCGTCTCATCCGTAAAATTCACTTCCTTAGGGTTGGTTAATAAAGAAGGGAGGCTGGCACTTTCCCTTTTCCTCGTCAGTTCTAAAAGCCCTAACCTAGTCATGCCGAACACGTTTGTCTTCGTAGGATCCTCTTTCACCAGCTTCCTCATTTCTGAGACGAGCTGCTTCTCTTTGTTCTCATTTTTCATTGAAATGAAATCAATTAGAATAATGCCAGATAAATTTCTTAAACGAATCTGCTTTTGAATTTCTTTTGCAGCTAGCATATTGACATCAAGGGCCTGGGAGTTTGAAAATGACCGCTCTTTGACTTTATGACTGTTAACATCGATCACTGTCATCGCTTCCGTTTCTTCAATGACTAAGCTCACACCATTATTCATCTCAACAAGAGGCTGGATGATTTGCTCCTGAAGACGGGAAAAGGAAACAGGCAGTTTTCCTTCCACATCCCTTTCCCAACGGATGCGTTTTCCTAAAGAAGGAAACTTTTCTTTTAAACGCTTAGACGTGTTCGCATCATCGATGAGCACTTCTTGAATTGTAGTCGCTGGAAATTTGCGAATGAATGTATCTGGAATGCTCGGTTCACTCCATAAGCAGCAAGGTTGATTGATTTCTTTCTGTTCCATCGTTTTCCACTCATCCCGAAGCCCTCTCAACTCTTCTCTAACGGTGTCGGGAGCGACGTCTCCAGCTGCCGTCCGTATGATACAGCCTTCAGAACTTTCGAATTCCTGCTCCAACCACGATTCCAGCTCAGCTTTTTTCTCGACCTCCAGCTTTCGCGAAAAAGATAGTTTCCCTTGAGCAAAAGGCTGATAGACAGTAAACAACCCAGGTAAAGTCACGTTAGCGGTCAATGGAGCACCTTTATTTCCCACAGGTTCCTTAATCGCTTGTACAATAACCCTCTGCCCTATATTCAATGCTGTAGTCAATTTCCCTTCACACCAGGGAACCATTTCCTTTCGTAGAAAACCTGAGCGCTCCTGTCCGATGTCAATAAAGGCTGCGTCCAAACCTTGATCCACCCGCTCTACTTTCCCTAAAAAAATAGAGCCCGTAAGCTTTTCAGCACCGGGCCGGTCGATAACATATTCATGGATTTCCCCATTTTCAATGACCACTCCCGATTTTTCAGCTGCCTTTGTATGTAATACTATTTTTCTCATGTCATCCCTCATTATATAGCGGTTTCAGCAATGTCCCGTACTCTTAAATGAGGCTTCTTTTGTTCAAAAAAAGCCCGGAGACACTCTTGTTCATCTACTATATAGAAAGGATTCGTATGTTTCAATACATACTTGTGGCGCCGATTGGAATGGATGTTCTTCAGCACATCACGGACAAGCGTTTCCTTATGAACGTTTACATACTTGGTTTTCAATGTTTCCCTGTCTTGATACGTGCAATAAAGAAGATAGCGCATCATTGTGTAAGACTTCCGTTTCCATTCGAGGATGTTTTCAATGATTAAAAAGGCGGTCAAAAGGATGGCAGCTAACGTCCAGCGCCCTCCCGTGAACATCCAGCATCCAGCGATTGCCATGAATAGGAGCGATAGACTAAGAGCTACAGCCAAACTCATCCTGAATGCAAAGAAACGATTCAATAAATAAAAGAGCAATTTACCCCCATCTAACGGCCAAACCGGGAGCATATTAAAAAGAAAAATAACCCCATTATAAAAGAAGGCGGCATCTAATAAAGGGTGAACGCCTATTATGGATTGAATAGTCATGAGTAGGACAAAGATCCACAGATGCTGAAAAGGACCAGCCATGACCACCATCATCTGCTCTCGGAAGGGCCTTGTGTTGTGTTCTTCGCTCACGACAGCCCCGCCGAACAGCCAGATTTCCATTTTTTCCACACGCCATTCAAACCGTTTGGCCATAAGGAAATGGCCCAGTTCATGAACAAACACAATAGAAAACAATACGATAAATTCATAGATCGCCCCAGTTAACAGTGCAGAAAGAGCGAGCAAAAAGAAGAGGGGATGAATATGGATATAGTCGTGAAATTTAAGGACCTTCATTCACTTTAATCACCTGTACTGGGTCTAGAAATGTATTGTCTTTTTCAATGGCGAAGAAAAATTCCGCTGCCTGCCCCTCTTCTGCTTTCACGGATCCCAAATCCTTTTGCGATTGGACATGTTCATATAAATGGACATCGATGGATGATAAATATCCGTACGTGGTTTTCGTTCCATCTTCATGCTGTAAGACAACAGTCTTCCCTGACTCCGAGTCATTGCCTGCAAAAATGACAGTTCCTTCCCGGACTGCTTTTACTTGAGAGCCATTTTCCGTCGTTAAAATAATTCCCTTGCCATCATTTTGAAATGAAGTTGTCACGGTTCCATTCACAGGCATCGCGAGAGCTTCCTGCCCCGTTTCATCTTCGGGCTGGATCACCTGCAGGGGATCTCCAAAACGGTCGCTGTACCACGCGGTTACTGTGGCAAAAGGGAATTCTTCCTGCATTTGGCTGACCGCCCAATCGCCGGGTACTTTAACAATAGCCAGGTCTGTATTTTTTCCTAATGCTACAACGGCAAACAATAAAACAGCGAACAACACTTGCATGCCTAAGCGACTCGTAGCACTTGAAGGCTCTTCCTTCTTTACTGGTTTATGACCATAGTCATTTACAAGCGGGGGGTAGCCATGCATCTCTTCATCTTGGGGTGGAGAGAAAACTCCAGGCGGGCTTGTCCCTTTACGATGCATTTTTCTCTTTTTACGATCGGCTATATTCTTGCGCACATCACGAATGTTCTTCTTCACAACCAAACCCCTCTCTACGTCTTTTTCTATCAGTCTATGGGACAAGAAGGTGGTTTATTAATTCAAAATAAAAAAACCTGCCACAGACTGTGACAGGTGAAACGATCGTTATGTGCGCATACCGAAGAATTTCTTCACTTTTGCGAGAACGCCCCGCTCTTCATCGAGTTTCATAAGAGGTACCGTTTCCCCGAGAATTCTTCTTGCAATGTTTCTATAAGCGAGAGAAGCTTTTGAATTCGGCTTCATGGCCACAGGCTCCCCACTATTGGATGCTTTGATGACCGCATCATCATCAATGACGATGCCCAATAGATCAATAGACAGGACATTGACGATTTCATCAACATCCAACATGTCTCCGTTTTTCATCATATGATTCCGGATACGGTTGATCACCAGTTTCGGAGATTCCATCTCTTCCTGCTCCAACAGACCAATAATCCGGTCTGCATCACGGACGCTTGATTTCTCAGGGGTTGTGACGACAAT
Source organism: Halobacillus trueperi (assembly GCF_003386945.1). NCBI lineage: Bacteria > Bacillati > Bacillota > Bacilli > Caryophanales > Bacillaceae > Halobacillus > Halobacillus trueperi. The sequence goes on from NZ_QUAE01000002.1 coordinate 345,149, forward strand.
CGCCTTGTCCGCACCTGCAACCGCATTTTTGTACCCTTGTTCAATCCCTGCCGGGCAATCGATGACGATATAATCATACTCTTGCTTCAGTTCCTGAACAATGGCTTTGACCGCTTCCGGGGTCACTTCAGATTTATCCGATGTCTGGGCCGCCGGAAGCAAATGCAGGCAGTCAAAACGCTTATCCGTAATTAAGGCCTGTTTCGTTTTGCAACGCTCGTTTACGACATCGACAATGTCATAGATGATGCGGTTTTCAAGCCCCATCACGACATCCAAATTTCTGAGACCGATATCAGTATCAACGAGACACACCTTTTTCTTCTGCAAGGCCAAAGCGGTCCCCAGGTTCGCAGTAGTTGTCGTCTTTCCGACCCCTCCCTTTCCAGAGGTAATGACTATCGCTTCACCCATTGATCATTCTCCTTTCAAAACTAACCAGATCCGGTCTCTTTTTTACAACTTCTTGTATTCGATCAATACGAATTTTTTCTATGGACTCATCAATGAACCCACATTCCATATACACACCCTCCGATTCATAGTCTGGAGAGCGGCTTAACTGATCGGCAATTCTAAGCTGGCTCGGCTGCATGTAGGAGGATGCAATCACTGCATTCGTATCCCCTTCGAATCCTGCATGCGCAATCCCGCGCAAACTTCCCATGACAAAAATGTTGCCTGTGGCTTTGATTTGTCCACCAGGGTTCACATCACCAATCAAAAGCAGATCCCCCTTGACTTCAACTAACTGCCCAGAACGGACGGTTTTAGCTAAAGGGGTGATTTCCGTATTCTCTTTCCACTCAAGAGCTTCCTTTTTCGTCAAAACATCCGACTCGATTTTTTCAACGACGAGCTTCTGTTTTTCCCGGACAACTTCTGTGAGCTTTTCTTTTTGTTCTTCATTCAAATACCTGTTGCCAAGCTTAATCGTCACACGGATCATCGGATGTTCGTCTGTCAATCCGTTCATTGACAATTGGTTTTGTAATTCTTTTAAAAGGGATGAGAAGGAACATTGATCGTCCAAATGCAATGTCAGACCGTCCCTCGTACCTTTAATCATCACCTTTTGCACATTAGCAGCCATAGGCTCTTTCACCTCAAACCTCAAACATTTCCACCAGATTAGATATTGCTCACTTCTTCTCCCCAGGCATAGACTTTTTCCTTCACGAGTGGATATAGAATGATGAAGAAAATCATATTCGCTGCCAGGGTGGGCAGCAATCTCAATAGAGAGTATTCTCCCCAAGTCATGGATGTAATTTGTACGAATGAATAAATGATATACAGCATCGTATCAGCTAAAGCCACACCGACGACCGCCAATAAGGATGCCGCAAAAAAATTGGCATGCAGCCATTTGTTTAAACCATGCACCGTATATATGATCAGGGTGTATGTAATCATATATACCCCAAGCACGCCTGTGTAGATCACATCAATCAATAAGCCGAAAGCAAGACCATACCAGACAGCATTGTACGTATCGTCCTTGTCATAGAAAATGGCAATGATCAAAAGGAATATCAATATCCAATGGGGGGTCATAAGCAAATCAGAGTACACAAGATTAGCCGGCAGCATACTCATGGCCATTCCCTGCATGATCAAGAAAAACAAACATAAGAGCGCAATGAAGTATCGACTCATGATGCTTCTTCCTCCTGTTCAGCTTCCGTATCCACCGTTTCAGCTGTACGATCGACAACCATCACATGATTGATATCAAACAAATCAGCAAACGGTTCTACATAGGCGGTTTGTGTCAGCCCAAACTGATCATTGACGACTTCTTCAACCGTTCCGATTCTCAAGTTGCTCGGGAAAACCCCTCCCAACCCAGATGAGATCACAGTGTCTCCCGGCTTAAGCTCTTCATCCAATTTGATTTCTTCTAGTAATAGGCGTCCGGTTTCATCATCATAGCCTTCAATCAGACCGAAGGCTTCATCCTGATCCTCCCGAACGACCCAGGCAGAAATTTTATTCGAACGATCAAACCCACTTAATAATTGAACCGTGGAATGAAAAGCACCAACAGACTTAATTTTCCCGATTAGACCGTCACTTGTCATGACGGCCATATCTTTTTCAACGCCGTGCTCTTCCCCTTTATTGATGGTCATCTGCTCAAACCAACGGTCTGAACTTCTTGCAATGACCGTTGCCTGCACAGGGGAATAATCACTTAAACTATCTGACTTATCCAAAGTTTGCTGAAGCTCACCAATTTCACTACGAAGTCTTTGATTTTCCTGTATGACCCCCTTGTATTCAGAGAGCCTCGCTTTCAATACTTCGTTCTGTTCATAAACACCAAACATATCTTGAATATTTTCAATGGTATTGTCCACAAGACTGACCGGTTTATGGAAGATGGTTTGCATCCAACCGACCGAATCCTGGAGAAACTTCTCGGGTGTGCTTAACGAATCACGGTCACGGATTGAAAAGCCGATTAATGCTACGAGTACGATAAATCCTACTAATACAATCATCAGTCTTTTTCTACGAAATAACGAAGGCATAACGAGCTAAACTACTCCATTTTCGCCCGGCTTGCTACATTCGGTTGAGAACGGAAATGATGGATATACTCCAAGGACTTCCCTGTTCCAACCGCGACACAATCCAGGGGGTTGTCGGCAATAAATACGGGCATGTTCGTTTCTTCACTGATGACTGTATCGATGTTCCTTAGCAAGGCGCCTCCCCCGGTAAGGACAATCCCGCGCTCCATGATATCCGCCGCTAGTTCTGGAGGTGTTTTTTCTAATGTATTTTTGACCGTTTCTATAATTGAATCAATCGTATCTTTCATAGCACTTACAATTTCGTCGCTTTGAATCGTAATGGTTTTCGGCAGACCGCTGAGCAAATCCCGTCCCCTAATATCCATTTCGTCAACTTCAGAGACGTTTCCTGCTCCACCCAATTCCATCTTCACTTCTTCAGCCGTACGTTCACCAATCATCAAGTTGTACTTTTTGCGTACATGCTGAATGATATTGTCATCCATCTCGTCTCCTGCTATGCGGATAGACTGGCTTGTAACGATTCCACCAAGAGAGATGATGGCAACTTCTGTCGTGCCCCCACCAATATCAACGACCATGCTTCCGGTTGGTTCCCATACTGGAAGGCCTGCACCGATGGCAGCCGCAAATGGTTCCGCAATCGGATAAGCTTCTTTGGCTCCCGCCTGTTTTGTTGCATCAATGACCGCACGCTCTTCAACCATCGTAATGCCAGAGGGTACACAAACCATGACATTTGGTTTACTTGCAAAAGAGGAACGCGTTTTTAACGCCTTTTTTATATAATATTTCATCATTTGAGCAGTCGTATCATAATCGGCAATCACGCCATCCTTCATCGGTCGGATAACATTTATGTAACCTGGCGTTCGCCCGATCATGTTCCGCGCATCATTTCCGACAGCTTCAATGTCACCGGTTTGTGTATTTTTGGCAACAACCGAAGGCTCTCGAACAATGACTCCTTTACCTTTCAAAAAGACAAGTGTATTTGCAGTGCCCAAATCAATTCCTAAATCTTGAGAGAATCCAAAAATCCCCAATAATATCTTCCTTTCTAAAACCCGCTTTCCTATCAACGGGGGTTAGGCATCTATATAGAATCATGATTAGAAGAAGCGCCTATTTATAAGGAAGTCCTATAAATGGCGCTTTTTCTTTTTCATCTATTCAATTATACGAAAAATCCACAAAAATAGATAGTGTTACAAATAGCCTTTTTCTTTAAGACTAATGAATTTACGATCACCAATGACAAGATGATCCAGCAATTCTATGCCAATCATCTTTCCGCATTCTTTCAACCTGCGTGTCACTTGGATATCTTCTTGAGATGGAGTTGGGTCACCGGAAGGATGGTTGTGGGCACAAATGATGGAGGCGGCAGACCTTTTCACCGCTTCTTTAAACACCTCTCTTGGATGGACAATCGAAGCATTCAAGCTGCCGATAAAGATGGTTTGTCTATGGAGGACCTGGTTTTTCGTGTTCAAAAACAAACAGATGAAGTGTTCCTGCTTTAAATCTCTCATTTCTTCCATAATAAAGTCCGCCCCGTCTTCCGGACTTCTGATCATGTAACGTTCCACAGGTTTCATTTTTTGCATTCGTTTCCCTAATTCAATCGCTGCCAGGAGCAAGACAGCTTTTGCTGATCCAATCCCTCGAATAGCTGTCAGCTCTTCAATCGTTGCATCTTTAAGAAGCATGATTCCTTCAAAATGAACAAGGAGCCGGTTGGAAAGCTCCATTACGGACTCACGTTTCGTTCCACTTCCTAACAGGATGGCAAACAATTCTTGATTCGATAAATGGGAAGCTCCGAGTTCAATCAGCCGCTCCCTCGGCCGGTCTTGCCTCGGAACATCTTTGATCATTACACTCGTTTGGGTCAATGATTCGCATCCTTTCCTTCTAAGTCCCCATGCAAGAAGAAATCACTCGGAGAAGATGCCTAACTTCTTAAGTTCACGTGCGACCCGTGACAGTGGCAGACCGACGACACTATAATAGTCTCCATGAATCTTTTCAACGAACAAGGACCCTTTGCCTTGGATGCCATATCCTCCAGCCTTATCCCAAGCCTCTCCTGTCCTGATGTAAGCATCGATCTCATCTTCTGACAACCTGAAAAATGTCACTTCTGTCTTAACATCAAACGTATCCACTGTTTGATTTGTCTTTAAACATACCCCTGTATAAACCTCGTGTGTCGTATCACTTAACGTTCTTAGAAACTTCCTTGCTTCTTGATCATCCTTCGGTTTCCCCAGGATTTCACCATTGGAAACAACGACAGTATCCGAAGTGAGGAGCACCTCATTCTCATCAACCTTTACGTTTTCAGCCTTCACCCTTGCTAAATGAAGGACGGCCTCTTCGGGGGACAACCCTTCCTCAATCACCTCATCAGCGTTGGAAGGACGGACCTCAAACTCATAGCCTGCAAGCTCGAGCAGTTCCTTCCTTCTTGGAGACTGTGATCCTAAAACTAAGCGCTTCATTCCAAACATCATCCTTTCTAAACATGGGGCTCTTTCTATACTACAAGATTTCCATGAAACCGAAGATCATAGAAAAAATTATCTTCCACAAGAAAAAGAAATAAAAAAAGAGCTTTCCATTAAGAAAACTCTCTTTTTCATAGAATATCACGTGATGTTTTCCTTATTCTAATGATTGAGCAACTTTTAACCAATTGATATTTGTATCATCCTGGGATTCCCATTTATTCAAGGCTTGTCCAAGGGATGTATTCTCTCCGACTTCATCCAAGAGTTTCTTTCGTTCATTCTCAGACAAATCTTTCATTTCATGTGTTTCAATCGGAGTAACCAGTTCTTGTGGGATTTCTTTTTCAATCGTTACAACAAATGGCTTCACATAAGTTTCAATGCTCTTTCCCGCAAGACGATCTGCAATCTGATCCGCTTCCTGTTTATTCGGTGCACTCCCAACAAACAAGTAATATTGACCATCCCTTTGCCAGACGATTGAGGGTATAAGAAGAGCTGTAAGTTTGCTCTGCCATTCATTCGCTTTTCCTTCCGTTGAAAAGGCCCCTGCTTGAACGATGTACGTATCAAACGTCTGTGCAGGACCACTCGGAAGCTCAGACATCGGCTCCTCTTCGGAAGCGACCACCTCGGTGTCTGTGTTCGTCTCCCCAGACGCTGGCACGGTTTCCGTTCCTGTCGTGGATGAATCCGTTAATGATACAAACATACGAAGCAGTAAGAAACCAAGGCCAAGACTCACAAAAAGGGCAGTCAGAGCGGTTGTAATTAACGGTCTGACGGGTGTTGAAGAAAAGCGTTTCTTTTTAAAAGGAATGTGGTACACCCGGGTGGCCGGACGTTCGTCTTCCTTATCTTCTTCTACTGCAGCGGCTTGTTCCTTTTGTGTACGAACAACTTCATTTTTCGTTTCCTGCTGATGTTCATTCCGAAAAGAGATGGAGATCTTATTTTTAGAATCCATGGTTTGATCACTCCTGCAAGGTTTGTTCCAACCCTATCACAGCAGTCTTGAAAACCACGCTGAAATTTGTCATCAGCCCTTCGACAATTTCGGCTTACAATTGACTTTCAGGTTCAGTATCAGAGGATTCTTCCTCGTCTTCTTCTACACGGTCCTGATCTTCCTCATCCAAAGACTCTTCATCATCTTTTTCCTCTGTACTAGTAGATACAGATGGATTCGGATCATCCCATTGTTCGATAGTAAAAGGATCCGCTTTGTTCGGACTTCCACCATAATGGTATTGTGGCGCTTCATTTGCGAGGCTGGCATATATCGGCTGATAATAGCTATTCATGACGATGGAATAGCCGAGTTCATTTTCGCTCTCAGGTGCATCAAACTGAATGGACTCGATTTGAATCACACGGGAGAGCGATTGAATCTCTTTCATGAATGAGACCATCTCTTCATAGTTCTCAGAAGTTACATCGACCGTGAACTGCAGAGTATGCAGTCCTTCAATCAGTTGCTCTGCCTCATCTTGTACTGGCTCATCAACTACATCTTCATCTATATTCTCTTCATCTTCGTTATTTACACCATTTTCCTCTAACTCATTTTCTGGTTCTATAATAGGTACGGATGACTCTGAATCAGAAATAGCAATACTGTTGATCAGACTCGTGGAGGCATTCTCTGCCCGGTCAAGGCCAATCAACAGTTGATCAATGAGAGGAATCACCGGCAACTGCTGCTGGATGGTACGGGAAGTGAGGATTTGTTCTCTTTCATTCCCTTGCTGATTGTTCTCTATAGCGGAAAGAATCTTTTGTTCTTGGGTTAAAGTGGCTTCCTTTTCCTCTACCTCTTCCTGGTAGGGGGCAAGAATGACTCTTTGACCTAGTAGGTAAAACGCTAGGATAAGGACAACTCCAGCAATGATGACCCATAAACTCGAACGACTCCATTCGATTTTCATTGGGTAAACACCCCCTCAGTAGCGAGCGTGGATTCTTCGAGAACGATATAATAACTCGCAATGTAACGAGGTTGATAATCATACAAATCCTCTGTATCGTCCACTACATCTGTGTCTACACCAGCTAATTCAACATCAGAGATAAACGATTGTTGAAGAAGGGTATTCGTGTATTTCGCTGCTTCCTGGATCGTATCAAACCTAACATTCACTGTTATTTCAGAAGTGCCTGTTAAAGCAAATGATTCAAAAAAACCACGGTCTGGCAGCAAGGAAACAAGCCCCTCCACCACAGGAATGGTAGGGACAACCGTACCTCTGAGCTGCTCAAGGGAATTTTTCAACTGTTCTCTCTCGGTACCTTCTTCCCCAGATGTGGTTGCAAAGCTTTCCTGCTCAACCTGTACCTGTGAGATTTGCTCATCCAAGCGAGATGATTCTTCGACCAGGTTAGACTTTTGAGCATTGAACACGATTGACAAGACCAATAAAAGGAGAGCAAAGAAAGCAACAACTAAGTACGGCAGAATATTTCTCTTTTCTTTTTGTTCTAGTAAATTTATTTCTACTCCCATTCTCTCATCCCCTACATCCTTTATGGCTTGATGGACAATCCAATCGCATCCATGCATTCCACGCTGGAAGGTTGGTCTGTTTCTACGAAAACATCTGTTTCCTCCAAAGTATTTACCTGTACACCCTTTTCCTCAAGTAACCCCTTAACCAGGTTATTCTCCGGCCAATCTCCAGTAAGAAGAACCTTCGAGACAGAGGCTTTTCCGTTCATCACCGAAAATCTATAAAAATCCATAATTCTTTCCACTTCGTTTACCTGATCATAGGTGAATTCGGCTGGTTCTCCTTCGTCTCCATGCCATGTGTAGCGGCCATTTTCCCTTTTCCACAATGTCATAGAAAGCGGACTTCTTGTGTGGTTGATAAATGCCGGTACATGTTCACTAAAGACCGTCAACACACAGCCATCCAAGTTCCAGTCGATTAATAAAAGGTGTTCTCCATCTGAAGTCAAATCCAAATATTCGTATAGACGATAAATAGAAAGAGCACTAATATCTGCCGCTTTGGTTTTCAGCTTGGCATCACCGAAAACCTGGTCTAACATGCGGATTTGTTCTTCCGGAAAAGCAAAAAGAAGCAGTTTTTTCTTTTCTTCACTCTCACTCATAACACTGAAATCAAAAGCAGGATCATCAAAAGGCAGGTGCAGCGTTTCGCCCAATTGCATATATAGATATCCTTTAATCTCCTCATTTTTTAAATGAGCTGGTACTTCATAAGGGCGAACGACAACCGAGTGATCCGGTACGGTAAAATAAAGGGCTTTATTACTCCAGCCTTTATTTTCAATGAAGTTTTCAACGATTCTGGTAAGCTCCCTGGAGTCTTTGATTTTCCCGTCCTCCATAACATGAGGAGGGAGAACAATTTCGCCGGTGTCATCGATTTCCCATGCATTCTCAGACTTTGAAAACACGTATCGAATACAGTGGTTCTTTATTACGAAGTTCACCCGACCGCTTGATTTAAAAAAACGAAACATAAGTCTCCCCTCCTTCTATAAGAAAAACGTTTCATAATAAAGTTGCAACAGATCAAAACCGAACAGGTAACTAATGACCGCAGCAAGTACAATCGACGGACCAAATGGAAAGGGATCTTTCCTGCCGATCACTTTGAAGCTTAATAAAGTCAGACTGATAACCGTTCCAATTAAAGTGGCTAAAAATAAGGTTAGCAATGTTAGTTTTAAACCCAACAGTATTCCTAACGTTCCTAATAGCTTCATATCCCCAGCCCCCATGCCGCCCTTACTCAGTACAATAATTGTAAGGATGATGACAAACCCGGCTAGAGCACCGTATATGGAGTCGTACCATGGGTGCAAAGGGTCAATAATCCGGAAAATAATAAAGACTACCGTAAAGAATAATAACAGTTTGTTTGGGATCAACATGTAGTTGACATCACTCACTGTCACAATAACCGCTAGGGAAATCAAGAGACATGCTCCTGCGAACTCCAATGTTAAACCTAGATTTACGTATGCCAATAAAATAAGGAAACCCGTAATTAGCTCAGCAAGTGGGTAGGTTATTGAAATTGAATGCTGACAGTGTCTACATTTACCTTTGAATATGAGGTAAGAAAAAAGTGGGATTAAGTCTCTTGCTTGTAGGGGTGTTGAACAATGAGGGCATGCTGAACGTGAAGTTGTGAAAGGGTTGTTTCTTGGTAAGCGTAGACCGACGACGTTGTAAAAAGAGCCGACTATTGTGCCCGTAATAAATGTATATAAACACGTTAATAAATCCATCTATTTACCTCTTTCTTAGTGAATAAGCCCGGGCGAGCCCGGGCCATTTTCATTTAATCAGTTTGATCATTTAATGCAGATTTTGTGGCGTCAGTTATATAATTGGAAGTTCCATCATCTGCAGAGCCAAGACTAACTTCGTAAGTTACTTGATTAGAATTAGCATTAGTAGTAATTGAAACTTGAGCAAGAGCATAAGTGTCCTCTGTTTCAGGATCTTGTGGGACTCCATCAAGATAACCCGCAGTAACCAAATCAGTGGCTGAAACCGGGGAGTCGGCTTCAGTAATATCCCCACTTACGTAAGCTAATCTAGCTGATTCTAATAAAGAGAGAGCATTTGCGTCGTGTGCATCGTCTTCTGTACTAGCGATTAAACTACCAATCGCTGGGACAGCAATCGCAGCAATAATCCCCAAAATAACAATAACAGCCAAAAGCTCAATCAACGTGAAACCTTTCTCATTCTTAAACATTTCTCTCAACTTCTTCATCCTTCTCGCTCCTTTTGTAGTACTTTCGATTTTCTGCCAATGGTTATGTACTACTTTTTTCATTAGCAAAATGTCCTATGTTCATTATAAAGGATAAAATGTTTGCAAACTAGCATTTTTGCACATTCTTACAAAATCTTAATTGATCGTGTCGAAGATCGAAAACATCGGTACAGCAATAGCTGCAACGATTCCTCCAACGACAAGCGCCAACGCTAAAATCATCAGAGGCTCGATCAGCGTTTTCAATCGGTCTGTCGTATATTCAAGCTCAGATTCATAGAATTCAGCGACTTTTGAAAGCATGTAATCAAGAGAACCTGTTTCCTCTCCTACAGCCATCATCTGTATCACTAAGGGTGGGAAAATCGGATACTGCCGTAATGGATCGGAAAGGTTGTTTCCTTTTTCCAAAGATTTATAACTATTCATAATCGCTCGTTCGACCACTTTATTTTCGACTACGTTTTGTGTCACTTGTAGTGATTTTAAAATGGGTACCGAACTATTCATTAAAGAACTCAATGTACTTGTCATCCGTACTAGAGCGGCTTTTTGTATTAATGGTCCGAACACAGGAATTTTCAGCTTTAGTACATCCACTGTGTATTGCAGTTTCGGGTTTCTATCTACGAGCAATTTAAAAGCGATAAATAAAACAATTGGAATAAGGATCACAACGTACCAAAAATTTTGAAAAAAGTGGCTCATACTAAGCGTAAGCTGGGTGATCCACGGAAGTTCTCCTCCCATGGTGTCGAACATGCTTGCAAACCTGGGGACGACAAAGGTTAATAAGAAAATAACGATACCAATCGCAATGAGTCCGACTACCAGAGGGTAGGTTAAAGCGGATATGATTTTTTGTCTTGTATCGTATTGTTTCTCATAATAAACCGCTAAGCGTTCCAGGATATCATCCAGATTACCTCCAACCTCACCTGCTCTTACCATATTGATAAATAAGTTGGAAAAGATTTTCGAATGGGAAGCTGCTGCTTCAGAAAATGCACGTCCACCTTCCAACTGATCGCTGATATCATAGAGAGCTTCACTCAACGCACGACTATTGGATTGTTTTGCAAGAATTTTTGTCGATTCAAGCAAAGAAATCCCTGCTCTCATGAGTGTAGAAAATTGCCTCAGATAAATGACAAAATCCTTAGGCTTTACAGGGCTTCCTATTTGGATATCTTTTAAGAGAACACTGTCGATTTCTTTAATTTCCGATATGGTAATGCCCCGCTCTTTTAATGACATGACCGCTTCTTTTCTAGAATTTGCACGCAGCCTGCCCTTTTGAGCTTTACCGAGTAGACTGCGTCCTTGATAGAAATAATAGGGCATTCTATAAGCCCCCTTCTTTCAAATATGGAACCGCATCACGTTCATCAATGACTTTTTCTCTAAGCAATTCCTGTATCGACATCTCCAACGTTTGCATTTGCTGAGCCTTCGTTGTTTGCATGACATTTTCAATTTGATGAATCTTTTCATTTCTAATTAGATTCTTGACGGCGGGAGTGTTCAACAGAATCTCAACCGCAGCTCTTCTTCCCTTTTTATCTAAACGCCGGAATAAGCGCTGAGAAACAATTGCCTGCAAAACGTTTGCAAGCTGAACCCTCACCTGCCCCTGTTGGTTTGGTGGGAAAACATCAATGATTCTATCGATTGTGTCTGGAGCATTAGTCGTATGTAAGGTCCCAAATACAAGGTGACCGGTCTCGGCCGCCGTCAGCGCTGTCGAAATCGTCTCAAAGTCCCGCAGCTCTCCAACCAAAATGACATCAGGATCCTGACGTAAACAAGAGCGTAAGCCATTTGCAAAATTCCTCGTATCAAATCCGACTTCCCGCTGATCCACGATGCAGTTTTTATGATTATGGGTGTACTCGATCGGATCCTCCAGGGTGATGATATGCTTGCGGGCGGATTGGTTAATGTAATCAACCATCGAAGCGAGGGTCGTAGATTTCCCTGAACCTGTAGGACCAGTGACGAGAACAAGACCCTGGGCATAGCTGCTGATTTTCTTTAACACTTGCGGCATGTGGAGTTCTTCAATCGAAGGAATCTCCCGGGGCACAATCCTGACGGCCATTGAAAGGCAATTTCTTTGATAGTAAATATTAATACGAAACCTCGAAACACCCGCAATTCCGTAGGACACATCCACTTCACGGTTACTGATCAACTGTTCATGTAAATCGTCAGATAAGATCGCCTTCGCCATCCCATCTGTATCTGCCGGTTTCAGTGGATTTTTTCCATACTTTCTTAACTGACCGTGGATCCTGAATATCGGAGGCACTCCAACTGTTAAATGAATATCAGAGGCCTCATATTCGTTCGCAACCGTCAGGAGCTGATCAAATTTCTCTTTCATGTCTTACCACCTCGCTAGTCGACTTTTGCGACGCGAAGCACTTCTTCTAACGTCGTCAGTCCCTGCTTCACTTTCAACAAACCATCGTCTAATAGGAAAAGCATCCCCTGCTTCAATGCGTAACGCCGGACTTGGTCCATACTGCCATTGTTCATCATCATGGTCCGGATTTCATCATCAATGACTAACACTTCTTGAATGGCCATACGGCCGCGGTATCCCGTGTTTTGACAGCTGTCACAACCCGATCCTTTGTAGATGGTATCTGCCGTCATTCCACGTTTTTGAAAATGTTTTTTCTCCATCTCCGTAAGTGCATGTGCCTGTCTGCAATCACGGCATATTTTTCTGACTAGCCGTTGAGCGACCACACCTGATAAGGAAGAAACGACAAGATATGGTTCCACATCCATATCAAATAAACGGGGAATTGTAGCAATAGCACTGTTCGTATGTAACGTGCTCAAAACTAAGTGACCCGTCAGAGAAGCACGAATGGCGATTTCCGCTGTTTCTGAATCCCTGATCTCACCGACCATGACAATGTTAGGGTCCTGACGTAAAATCGAGCGGAGTCCTTTAGAGAAGGTTAATCCAATGGATGTGTTCACCTGGACTTGGTTCAGTCCTTCGATTTGATACTCAACGGGATCTTCTACCGTGATGATGTTGACATCGTCTGTATTCAAACGATTCAAGGATGCATAAAGAGTAGATGATTTCCCCGAACCCGTAGGGCCTGTGATAAGGATGAGACCAGACGGCTGCTCAATCAATTGTTTATATTTCTGTGCATTAATTTTATTAAAACCAAGGTCTTCGATTGAACTTAATGCATTAGAAAGGTCTAGAATCCGGATGACGATTTTTTCCCCATAGACCGTAGGAAGGATGGATATTCTTAAATCCACTGGTGACCGATCAACGTTCGTTTTGATCCGCCCATCCTGTGGCAGGCGGTTTTCTGTAATATTTAGATTAGCCATGATTTTCACACGGGCGATCAGACTGTTTTGGAAAGACTTCGGTAACGTACGCTCCGTCCTTAAAACACCATCAATCCTATAGCGGATTAAAACCCGCGATTCCTGGGGGTCAATATGGATGTCGCTCGACTTCAGCTGGACACCTGCTTGAAGCAATTGATCCACTAACTTAATAGCAGGTGCTTCATCCGTATCTTCTTCATTTTCAACGAGACTCGAATCATTCAAATTATAATGACGGTTAACAGCTTGAAGGATCTCATGCTTTGTTGCAATGACCGGAGAAATTTTAAACCCAGTAGATATTTTCAAATCATCAATGGAAAAATAGTCCATCGGATCCGACATGGCTACCGTCAATTCTTCTCCTTTTCGTTGTATAGGTACTAAAAGATTACGAATAGCGAAATCTTTGCTGACGATTGTGATGACATGAGGATCGATAGGAAAATGAAACAAAGAAACATGTGGGATTCCCAGTTGAAATTCCAACACTTCAATCAATTGCTTTTCCGTTACAAAACCTTTTTCTACAAGAACGTCCCCAAGCTTCTGGTCCGGCTTTTTGCTTTCCAGCGCTTCTTGAATCTGATTTTCTTCAATAATTCCTGCATCTTTTAACAAATCGCCTAACCTTTTTCTCTTGATCATGACCGGCTCATCCTTTTTCGTCCATCACTTAGATTCTCCATCAGGAACGACCTCCCAAATGCCATCCTCATTCTTTTGCAATGATTTAGTATCACTGGAATTCCCATCACCATCGTCTTCTTCGGCATTATTTTTTCCATCTTCAGAATTAGAGCTGCTGTCTTCATTATTCGATCCTGAATTCTCTGTTGGACTCGCCTCTGAAGCAGGAGGGTGTTCTTCCACTCTAGCTACCGGTGGATAATAGTCTTCCGAAATAAACTCCTCCTCTCCATCGGATAAAGATCTGTCAATACGATAAACGGACACAACCTCACCTTTTTCCCCTTCTTGTAAAAGATTGTATGTCCCTCTATGAACAAGAGAAGAATACTGGATGATCGTTTTAGGAGATATTTCTTCACGACCCAACAACTGAACATGAAAATCTGAGGTTGTCGGGTATCCGATCCATTGGACATTAACATTTCCACCTTCTACACTTACAGACAGTTGATAGTCCCCAGAGAATGGGTTGTACACTTTCAAATCCTGGCCTTGATTAACGTCTACATTCGCTTCCATACCAATTTCTGCGTACTCGGGCAATCGATGGCTGATATGTCTTTCCTGGATGATCATTCCGGCTTTAACACTCGCTCCATAGATCGCAGAAGCCAGCACATCCAGAGAAACTTCATCGTACACTCCATCAATATTTAACAAGCGGTTGAATGAAAAGACAGCGCCATCTTCAAGCTCTTCTTCATCAAATAGTTTCACAGCCCGATCCATGCTTGTTTCTTGTGGCACGGCGACCGTTTGACTACCAATGCTTTCGTAAAGGGAGGCCTTATTTCCCTTAACAAAGTCATAAGCGACATACTCTAAAGGGGCATCTACCAATTGTGCTGCATCTCTTTTCACAGTTTCAATGAATTGTTCCTGAGAAAACTCTGAAGCAAGTGAATCATTCATATAAGGTTTCAAATCCGTCACATAAGACTCATTAACGGTAACCTGCAAATCTCGAATGGTTGTATCCATAGCTTGTTCAACAGTTGATGCTACATCGAACTGAATCATGTTCGGATCAACGGTCAGTTCTTTTCCATCCAATTTAACTACAATCGAATGGTTTTCTTTCCAGTTCTGTATTTTTTCTGAAAGCAGTTGTACCGCTTCTTCTTTACTTTTTTGTGATACATTGACAGAAGCAATCACAGTATTCTCCGGGAGGTGTTTTCCAGTGGTGACATATTGAATAGCTGCTGAACTTCCGATTGTAAAAAGAAACATCGACATACCAACAGCAACCACTAAAAAAAGCAGCTTAAGATTCAATGATTGTTTCAACTTTTAACACCTCCTCTGGATCTATTTGCATTACTTCACATTCATGCTCAATTCAACCATAACGCTTGGACCGTACTGTTTTAAGTGATCAATTTCAGTCTTGGTTAAAACCGTTCCTTCTGTGACTACGGTTTCCCCCTGAGAATTCACAATGTTTTTTGTCGCTTGTTTCCCTTCCAACAATTCATCCTGCTTACGATCGAGATCATTCACACGCTCCTGGTTAGCGGTTGTTGAGAAATGGAAGGATTTCTTTATTTCTACTGGTGCGGAAGCTTCTTTTGGATTCCTAGCTTCCACTTCTCCTGTTGAAAACTCTTCGTTCAGTATGATCAGGTTTTCACCATAGGTAATAATGTACTCAGATGAAACTTCTATACTATCTTGATCTCCTGTTGTCACATCTACAGAAATAATTTGTCCATTCGTTTCATTTACATAGTACTCCGTGATTTCTCCCACTAATTCCCCAACACGAGTCATAACTTGAGCACCTTTAATATAAACCTTTTTGTTAATCAGTTGATTCGCAATCGGGATCTCATTTAAATCCAAAATGGAATGCGTACTTTCTACAGTAATCGCATATTTTCCGATTCCGATGATTTTTTGGAACGGAATCGCCTTCACACTCACTTGCCAGTCTTCATGCTCAACCGTCAAAAAATCTACGGATCCTTTTTCTGGATTGATTACGATGGATTTCACACGACCGATTTCTTCACCGGCTGAGATACTGATAATTGGAAATCCGATAATTTCTATGCTCTTTTTCATGTTCTCTCTACACACCCATCATTATTTTGTATATTGAACTTGTTGTTGAAGTACATACCTTAACTCTTCGATAAGCAGCGAGTATGATGCGAACTTATCAATCAACTCACCTACAAAAAGTACAAGCTCATCTGTTTTTTCGTTCTTAATGTAATACTTTATTAAGAATTTAGAGATTGAGTAGTATTCCAAATCTGGTAGTTTCTCAGATAGATGAGCTTTAACATAATTCTCGTACTCAAACCCTGTCATTTGTTCTTCCATATATTCAATCTTTTCAATCATCAGCTCAAGCAACTGTTTCCTTAACGCTTCATCTGCTATCAGTTCTTCTTCATAATCTTCTTCAAGAGCAAGACTATCTTCGTTATCTTCAATATCTGGGTCCATATCATGAGTAGTGACCGGGTATATGATTTCTTCCCGATTATCTACAGACATTTCTTCTTCCTGATTGTTCATTTCCCGGGTAATATCTTTGTCAGAATCTGTTGAATCGTTAATTTCATTTATGATTTCTTCTTTAGATTTTAAATCTTCTTCAGCGGTACTGTTGTCTGTATTCTCTATATCACTTTGAAGTTCTTCAGCCTTAATGAATTCAAGTTCGAGTTCGTTCTCTTCGATATCTAAATGAAGATTTCTTTCCGCCATTAACTCTTCTTCTGTAACATCCTCGGAATTCTCAAGGTCCTCTCCATATCCTTCACTTTCTTCTTCCATTCTTAACTGTGCAAGCTCTTCCTCTAATAAAAGAGCTTCATCATCGCCCTCGGAGAAATTGAACTTATCTTCCTGGGTTTGTATATCTTCTACAGATGAATCTTCAGTTAAATCATCATTCTCTAGAATGGCTTCTTCAGACTCATTCCAGTTAACTTCAACTTCGCTTGACCGTGAATGTTCTCCTTCTCCCCCTGTTGTTTCAAGCGCGGGAATGCCTTGTTCTTCTTTCATTTCAAGGTTTTCATGTGACAAATCTTCAATCCGAACAGATCTTTCATCAGCTATAGGACTCGCTACCCCTTCCGGATTCTCACCTTCTAAAATATGTTCTTCATCCTCTTCGTTCTGGTATCCATAATCATAGTCTTCTGTATGAGGGGTATTTTTTTGTACACCTGGTGTTTCTCCAGTGTTATCTTGGCCAGCAAACACCTGAGGTGCTTTTTCTTGCAAGAGAACAGTAAACACAATCCCGAGTACAAGCGTTGCAAGAATTCCCATCCAGAAAGTATATGTAATCGTCGCTAGAAGAGCTAAAGCACTAATTAATGCTCCTGTAAGCCACAAAATCATCCGTCCCTTCATAGGAAGGTTTATGGGTATAAATCGAAGGATGATATATGCTAAAGCAATTGTAAGTAACCATATGTATATGTCTGGCATGATTGCTCCTCCTTCCCTTATTGATCATAAAAGTGAGAATCTATTTCTTTTACTGTGACTTTATCGACAGTAGGTATGCCATCAGGTGGATTTAGAATAAGTTCTTGAGCATACTCTATAGTCAGCCTGGACAATTGAGAATTTATAGAATTTTGATTGTTCTGTACATACAAGGGGTCACGACTACTTGAGAAATTGGTGGAACCAGAAAAATATTCATCACTGGATGATCCTTTAACGGCATTTAATGTTACATTCCTTCCATATACGCCTCCACGGATTTTCAAGTTTGAGCCAACACCGTAGATATCCAAATCGCTATTCGTATAAAAGAAGGCATTTATGACTTTCGGTTCATTGTTATACAAATTATTGTTAGCAATCGTCAATTCACCTTCACTTACTACAACGAGTGTTCCGCCACTTTCGTTAGATAAATTTTCTATACGTCCACCTAAACGAGTATAAAGAGTCCCGTTCATATTTAAGTCTTCACTTATATCAATCTCATGGTTTGTGTAAATGCTTCCTTGAAAGGTCAAGTCGCTTATATAAATACCGCACTTGTTGTTTTGAGTATTGTTTCCATTGCAATTCTTATTTTTGGGATATCCATTGATATACATGAATTTACTTTCTGGCAACAAGACTGTTCCAGTTAATTTAGCATTCTCATGAACATATATGGATCCATCAACGGTGAGAGAGGACTCATCATTTCCATCTGGTTCAATAGTAATATCTCCGTCCACAATTAAGTTCCCATCCACTTTTAAGTTAGACCCTTTTAGTTTAAGATCCCCACGAATATAAGTATCACCATAGAACCGGTCAGGAGCTTTTGGAGATTTCCCCTGTCTTTCGTAACCTCTTTTAATGACCTGATAACCATCAATCTCATCTATGTTGCCAGGGTAACCTCTCATGGTTATAATGCCTATTGGATCGTTTCTTTTTTCAGTGATATATTCTAATACCTTTAACGGGGCAACATCCGGGTTTTCATCTACTATTCTAGGTTTTATCTCAAAGTAAGAGTCCAAATCCTCTTCTAATATTCTCCATTCCCAAAGCCATCCCGGAACTTCATAGCGTCCCTTTACTGATAAGTCACCCTGGATAGATGGATAGGAAGTTTCAGCCCAACGACCATAGCCAGATATGAAATATGCTTCATCATGTAACCTTAAATCATTACCAACGAATACATCACCCTTAATATAAGGCGCTCCGTTCAAACGCATGTCCCCTGGAGTTACTGCCCCATACCTGAATACATCAGCGATCGTAGAAATCGTAAATGTACGGACCAGCGTTTTATCTGAACCTTCTACATCAACCTCTATATCGACCTTTTGCAAAAACACACCATTCTCGCCATCTTTCAAAACTTTTTTCTTAATAAGCCCTTCATCACCCAGTCTTTGCTCTGCTTGATGAATAACACGATTGATTCTACTGATGACTCCACCTAAATCAGGGGTCGCTTCAGCAAGATCATCATTGATTTCATCGACACCTTTCATGATATGGGCCTGAGCTTCCTGCACTGTCATTTCAGCATCCGCTTTCGTCTCTATAAAATCGGTATTGGCAGAAGAAAATTGCTGAGAACCGATCGTATAACTCATTAAGCTCAAGCCTAAAATGCTAAAGATGACAAACATGATTAGGACGGTAACAAGAACATAGCCACCTTCATTTTTAAAAGAATTTCTCATTTTTATCACTCAGTCCCTAAGCGGAAGATTTTTACCAGGCTGTAGGTTTCATCTGTATTTTCTTTAAAAATTTCTAAATGGACCGTCAATTTATCACCATTAAGCTCGAATGTTGTATTGGATAAGTCCATATCATCAGCGTTTTGTTGAATATCGTCTATAAGTAAATGACCATTTTGAATGGAGACATCTGTCGTTTCTTCTATGTAAGTAAAGGCTGAATCTTCACCCATGCCATTTAAACGAGCCGCTGTTGCAGTGAATGCTTGAAAGGTCGTTGTATCCGCATTTTGAACTTTAATGGAATCGACGTTGATCAAGTTTTCCTCTAAACTTAAGATGAGTAAATTTGCCTCTTTTCTTAGCTCCGTTTTAATCGATGACGTTTCAACGGCACCTGTAACAAAATAAAATGCATGATAAGCAGCTACCATAACAATCATGGAGAGGCTGACTACGGCTAAAAGTTCTACTAATGTCATGCCTTTTTCGCTTTTGATATTCATCTCTCTACATATCCTTCTAATTGAGTCTCTTTATTGTTCGCCGAGACCGTAACGACGATTTTCGTTAAGTAGTTAGTCAAACTAGTCTCATCAGGATCTGTCACCAGCACATGCCCTTCATATTGTTCGACTTTTTTGCCGGCTGGCAATTCTAGCAGATCAGGGAGGTTCACTGGTATTTCTCCCTTGCCTTTATGATCGTCCAAATCTTCGGGTGATTTAGATTGATAGGCTTTCAGTACACCGTCTGCAATTTCCATGGTAGTAAAGTCCGCATCAATCGTATTCGATTGTGTCATTGTATTCATAACGATTTGTGTCGAAACAATGAATATGACAAGAAGTAAGGCCATGGCAACAATCACTTCTACAAGTGAAAATGCTTTCTCTTCCCCAAAATTAGGCATTCGCCTTCTCCCCCATTTTGCATCTATTATCAAAATTATATCGTAAATATAGGACTTTGTCCTGTGAGAATTCGACAAATTACCTATTAAGCTTACAAAAAAACTGTCCAACATTATTCATTGAACAGTTTCAATCAGTTCTTTGTAACTTGCCACACGATCTCGCCCTCTTTGTTTCGCCCCTATGTACATCGCTCGATCCGCTTGACGAATTAAATCAAAAGCTTCTTCACAATGATCAGGATAAGTAGCTACCCCAATACTCGCTGTCACTGAGATAGATACAGGCTCATGCGATTCATGAATATGTAATTTAGAAATAAAAGGTTTTTGTATGATCCTCGCGCGTATTGAATGGGCTACTTTTAATGCCTCACTTTGAGAATACCCTGGCAAAAGAATCACAAATTCCTCTCCACCATACCTTGCAAGTGTCCCATGTCCACCCACTACCTCCTGGAGTCTATCTGATAGTGAAACGAGGACTTCATTGCCACTTTCATGTCCGTATGTATCGTTCACACGCTTAAAGTGATCAATATCCAATAAAACGAGGGAAATCGCCGCTCCTCTTTCTTGCCTTTGATTCATTTTAAAGGTGTCCACGATATGATCCTCAAAATAACGATAATTGTATAAGCCAGTAAGAGCACAACGCTCACTTTCTGCTTTCGTTTTCTCATAATGTCGAGCATTATCTATCGCCACACCTAAATAATTCCCCAGGATATTTAAAATCATAAACTGAAATTGTAGGAAAGCTCGCTTTTTGGCTGAGTAAATGGTGATGACCCCAACAATTTCTCCATTTCTCTCAACGGGTACAGACAAGACCGTTTCAGCACGGTCAGGGGTATATTGATTTTCTAAGTGGGACCATTCCGATTTCTTTTTATAAAAGACACTCTTTCCTTCCTGCCATGTATTGCCACTGATACTTTGCCCTTTGCAAAGTTGAATATTAGGAAAATCGATTTCACCCGATCGATCAAAGAAACGAATCAGCTCCATCCGTTTGTTCTTATTAACGTCATAGACATAGATATAATCCACAGGAAGGAGTTCGCTCAATCGATCGACGAAAATATCAAGCACTTCTCTCACTCCGAGTTTTCCGGTCAGCTCATGACCGATGATGCTCGTCTTTCTTAAATATGTATTCACCTGATTACTGTTATGGTAAAGCATCAACATCCCTGAAATAAAAACGAAAGGAATGCCCACAAAGAAAATTCCACTCATTCCAAACTCTGAGTAAACCATATAAAGGACAAAACCAATGGGCAGGACAAGACTTGACGTCAACAGTTCCCAGGCAAAACCTTTATCGAGCCATTGAATCTCTTTATTATAAAGTACTTTTGCTACAAATTTTATTGAGAATTGGTTGAGGACAATTTGGGAGAGTACATAACTCACGATGGGTACGGCATCGCCTATATCATTCACAGCTGATGGGCCGTGTGTTCCTCCGAGGGCGTAATAGATTCCCGCGGAGACCACTGAAATCAGTAAGAACATAAACAAATTTATCGGTAATCGGTGAAGGTTTGTTCGACCGAGTCTCATTTTTGCCATTAATGCTAAAATAGCCACCTGAGAAACAATGATCTCTATAAAAAGTCCATAATATAAAAAAACTGCAAATGCGATCCCCTGCGTAAAAAATACGGGGTGGTCTCCGATTTGCAGCGGAAATAAAGCTACGATGGAAGCAAGGATGATAAAGGCAGCAATTTCTACCCTGTTTCCTTCTATAACGGGGGATAACCATAAGTACAAGTAAACTAAACTAGCAGGCCAAATAGATGCCCACACAAACCAAACGGCATATTTCTTTTGCTTCGTCATCCTACCACCCCACCCTAAGGACCTACACTTACGCACGACTATTTTACCATGAGAAATTCAGAACATTACTATCCTATCACGAATTTTCTTTACTTTCAAAATATTTCCTGACTTTAGATATAAAATATAGCGATCCTGTAATGAGCAGAACGCCGTCTTCTCCAACATTGAAAGAGGCTTTACGAATGGCCTGCTTGTAATCTTCAATAGCGATGGTCTCCGTTATCTCCGAGTATTCAGCAAGCTCATGGCCTTTCAAAGCTCTAGGAAACTCAAATGTTGTCATATAAGCAGTATCGACAACACTCTCCAGTTGTTTCAACATTTTTTTTACAGGCTTGTCTTCTAAGGCAGAATAGACGAGGACAATTTTTTCACCTGCGTAATGACGTTTCACCGTTTCTACAAGAGCGCTCGTCCCCTCTTCATTATGCGCCCCATCTATAATCGTCAAAGGCGCGTCCTTCACTTTCTCAAACCTTGCGGGCCAACTTGTGGATGCCGTGCCTTTTCCATAAAGACTACGGTCAATCCGAACCCCAAGAGACCTTAACACTTCTACGGCCTGAAGGGCCAACGCCGCGTTTTCCACCTGATGAGGACCTTTCATCTGACTTACATAGGTTTCAGAATGGAACGTTTCATTTGAGAAAACAAAACTCTCTCCTTCATCACTACTAGATCGATGAGTAACTTCAAAATCCTTGCCAAGTCTGAACACCTTTGAATCACATGACCGCGCTTTTTTAGTGATTACGTTTATAGCTTCCTGCTGCTTGACTCCAGTAACTACAGGGATGTCAGGTTTAATGATTCCCGCTTTTTCTACTGCAATTTCTCCTATTGTAGCACCTAGAACATTCATATGATCATGTCCGATATTTGTAATAAGGGATAGAACAGGTGTTAGGATGTTTGTCGAATCAAACCTTCCTCCCAAACCCGTTTCAATCAATACAATATCAAGCGGAGCCTCGGAAAAATAAAGCATGGCCATCGCTGTTATGATTTCAAATTCCGTAGGTTCTCCTAAAGGGGTTTGACTCAATTCTTCAGATAGAGGTTTGACCCTGAGAACTAGTTCAGCCAATTCTTCATCTTCAATCGGACGTCCATCCACACTGATTCTCTCATTGAACTTCTCTATATAAGGTGAGGTGAAAGTACCGATGGACATTCCCTGCTCTTTTAGGATATGCCGGAGAAAAGAGAGCGTGGACCCTTTCCCGTTCGTTCCCGCGATATGGACCGCTTTGAATTTTTTCTCTGGATGATCCAGCCTCTCCATCATCCATTCCATTCTCTTCAACCCAGGCTTCACTTTGAATTTCTCTCTAGAGTGAATCCAAGCAATTGCTTCTTCATAATCCATTTCTATTCCCTCTTTTCAAAAAAGGAGAGTACTCCGTAGAATACCCTCCTCCCTCTTTATGCTTTTAACTCTTTGATTCGTGCTTCTACTTTAGCACGTTTATCAAGGTAGTCCGTCTCTTTTTTACGCTCTTCTTCAACGACATGTTCTGGTGCTTTACTTACGAAACCTTCATTGGAAAGTTTCTTTTGAACGCGCGTGACTTCCTGGTCCCATTTCTTCCATTCATTCTCAAGACGCTTGATTTCATCTTCGATATTAATCAATCCTGCTAATGGAAGATACAATTCCGCACCGGTAATGACGGCAGACATCGCTTTTTCAGGTGCCTGCAAGTCTGTTGCAATCGTCAGTTCACTAGGGTTGCAGAATCTTTCTAAATAGTCACGGTTCTTCTCAAGCTCTTTGACGATATCGTCGTCTTTCGCCTGGATCATCAACTGGATCTCCTTGGACATCGGTGTGTCCACTTCTGAACGGATATTACGCACAGATCGGATGATGGAAACAAGACGATTCATTTCTTCAACCGCTTCTTCATTATGGAAATCCTCTCTTACCACCGGCCATGAAGCCTGTGTAATGGACTCTCCTTCATGAGGAAGGTGCTGCCAAATTTCTTCTGTAATGAATGGCATGAATGGGTGCAGCATACGCATCGTCTGATCGAGCGTGTACGCAAGAATGGAGCGGGTCGTATGGATACGCGCTTCGTCTTCCCCATACAATGGCAGTTTCGCCATTTCAATATACCAATCACAGAAGTCATCCCAAATGAAGTTGTATAGGTGACGGCCAGCTTCACCGAATTCATATTTATCGATGTTCGTCGTCACTTGCTCAATCGTCTGGTTGAGACGAGTCAAAATCCATTGATCAGCAACTGATTTTTCACCTGTGATATCAATGTCTTCATACTTCAAGCCGCCCATGTTCATCAAGGCAAAACGGGAAGCGTTCCAAATCTTATTGGCAAAATTCCAAGTTGATTCTACTTTCTCCCAGTGGAAGCGTAAGTCCTGACCAGGAGATGAACCGGTGGATAAGAAATAACGAAGTGAATCGGCCCCGTATTTATCAATGACATCCATCGGATCGACACCATTTCCAAGCGATTTACTCATCTTGCGTCCTTCAGCGTCACGAACAAGACCGTGAATAAGAACATCGTTGAATGGACGCTCGTTTGTAAACTCTAGGGATTGGAAAATCATGCGGCTTACCCAGAAACCAATGATGTCATATCCTGTAACGAGTACATTGGTTGGGAAGTAGCGTTTATAATCTTCACTGTTTTCATCAGGCCATCCCATCGTCGAGAAAGGCCATAGCGCGGACGAGAACCAAGTATCCAGGACATCTTCATCCTGTTTCCAGTTTTCCGGATCTTTCGGCGCTTCTTTACCGACATGAATTTCGCCCGTTTCTTTATGGTACCAGGCTGGAATACGATGGCCCCACCATAACTGTCTGGAAATACACCAATCTCTTGTGTTCTCCATCCAGTGTAGATATGGCTTTTCAAAGCGATCAGGAACAAACTGTACTTGATCGTCTCCCTTTTGCAAGTCGATCGACGCATCAGCAAGTGGCTTCATATCAACGAACCATTGCGTGGAAAGATAAGGTTCAACGACGGCTCCGCTTCGCTCAGAGTGACCAACAGAGTGCATGTGGTCTTCAATTTCAAAGAGAACACCATCATTCTGAAGATCCTTAACAATTTGTTTACGACATTCAAAGCGATCCATACCCTTATACTTGCCGGCATTTTCATTCATCGTTCCGTCTTCATTCATGACAAGAACTCGTTCTAGATTGTGACGGTTCCCAATTTCAAAGTCGTTAGGATCGTGCGCTGGAGTGATTTTCACAGCCCCAGAACCAAACTCCATATCGACATAATCATCAGCGACAATTTCGATTTCCCGGCCGACAATCGGTAGGATCGCTTTTTTACCGATCAGGTGCTTGTAACGTTCATCTTCCGGATGAACGGCAATGGCTGTATCTCCAAGCATCGTCTCAGGACGAGTGGTTGCAATCTCAATTGTGCCTTCTTCATCTTTCAACGGGTAGCGCATATGGTAAAACGCACCTTGCACATCTTTATATTCTACTTCGATATCAGACAAAGCCGTCTGCGTGGCAGGGTCCCAGTTGATGATATATTCTCCGCGGTAGATCAGGCCTTTGTCATAAAGAGTTACAAAAACTTCTTTAACAGCCTCTGAAAGACCCTCATCAAGAGTGAACCGTTCACGAGAATAATCAAGTCCAAGTCCAAGCTTTTCCCACTGGGCACGGATGAATTTCGCATACTCATGCTTCCACTCCCACGATTTTTCGAGGAATTTTTCACGTCCGAGATCATGACGGGAGACGCCTTCTTCACGAAGTTTTGCGTCTACTTTTGCTTGTGTAGCAATTCCCGCATGGTCCATGCCCGGTAGCCAGAGTACATCATATCCCTGCATCCGCTTCACACGTGTCAGGATATCCTGCAATGTCGTGTCCCACGCGTGGCCGAGGTGCAGCTTCCCTGTAACGTTCGGCGGTGGAATGACGATCGTATAAGGTTCCTTGTTTTTATCTCCTGTTGCTTCAAAAAATTTACCATCTACCCAGTATTGATACCGGTCCTTTTCTATGGCTGCCGGATCATACTTTGTAGGCATTGAAAGATCTTTTTGATCCATTCGATCTTCCTCCTTTTATTCTCTTTATAAAAATAAAAAACCCTTTCATCCTGAAAAGGACGAAAGGGTTTCATTTCCGTGGTACCACCTTTAATTTACAGGAAGTCATTCCTGTACACTCAAATAAAAATAACGGCTTCTAACCGGCTTCTCCTACTCGTTGTTCAAAGAAGCTGCATCAAGGGCGACCTTCCATCAACAGGGTTCCTGGAAAACTCTCACCAACTGTTTTCCTCTCTGAAGGAATTGTTCATGTACTCTTCCCTATCTAAGCATTTCACGTATAAAGACTATAATACATATTGTATATAAAAAAGAGGCATTTAGTCAACTCCGTCAAAGAAAAAGGCGAAAACCCCTGAGCAGATTGCCCAGGAGCCTTTATCCTCCTATGGAAAGAGGTGCTTTTTATGAGTCGTTTGTATCGTTATCGTCTCCCTCCATGGTGCAGAACCTGGTTGTTTGTCATTGAAAAATCCTTACTTCCCATCGTTATTTTCCAGGCACTACGAACCATCATCTTCCCGACTACTTTTGATATCTTCCTTCTCGGATTGGTCCTCGGTTTGTATCTCGCTTTCAAATATAAATGGATTTAGTTCGGAATATACACAATCTGCCCAGGAGAAACGTCATCTTTATAATCGTTGACTCGTTCTAATTGTTTCACAGATACCTCATACTTTTCCGCAATTGACGACAGCGTTTCTTCTTCCTGGGCAATATACATTTTCATCTGTGTGTACGTGTCCTCCCTGTTCGGGAACAGGTGTTTGAAGATTTGTTTGATCCCGTCCATGCCCCCAGGTGCCTGAGCACTTTCTTGATCAGATTCTTCGCTGCTGGACTCTTCTACACTGACCTCGCCCCATTCGCTACTATCATAGGAAGGCTCTTCAGGAGGTAACTGGGTATTTTCCTGAGCATGACCAAAGAACTCTGGGAAGCTTTGTGATTTCTTATAAAACCAACGGCCATCATCATCGTCTTCTTTATGCTCACTTTCATCTTTTTCATCAATCCGGAAAATAGGCGCTTCACGTTCTGGCAGGACGGGAGATTCTTTTGAACTTTGTTCTTGGAAATTGACCGGACCGACCGTCGCGGATTCATCAAACGTCGGTTCATTTGATGCTTCTTGTTGTTTTTCTTCCAGTCCGTTTATATTCACATGGGCATGAAGGCGAAGTTGACGATTAGCTGGAAGTTCGTAATCAAAACTTTCGATGTCGATGAGCACATCTTCTAAATTCGATACCCTTTCCAATGGAACAGTAATTTCCACTGGGAAAGAGTGGCTGAACGTATGGATCCCTTCTTCTGATGGTTCGACTACATCCATGGTTCGAACAGAAGGTGCAAGAGGACTTTCATCCTGCGCATCCTGGCTTCCAGTTGGAATGTATTCGCCTGCAAGATCGACAGTCCCTTTCAACCGGACCTCATCTCCAAGCTCTTCAATGGTAATTTCAGGTTCTAATGATATGCCGATTAACTCGCGAACGCCCTGTCCTTCCTTGAACCATATGGATTCATCTAAATAAAATGAAAATACATTTTGTTTGTTTTGCAAAGTACGGTCCCCTCCCTAAGGTAATAAACACTTTTCTCTATTACCACCTTATGCGAGAGTTAGAGTAATATACATAACGAAAGCGCATGGGGATTCCCCATGCGCTTTTATTATTTACCTTTAATTTGTGAAAAGACTTTCTCAGCCGCTTCAATGGTTTTCTCAATATCTTCGTCCGTATGTTTGACAGACAAGAACAACCCTTCAAATTGAGAAGGCGGCAAATAAACACCTTCTTCAATCATTCCCTGGAAATAACGCGTGAACAATTCCAAGTCGGATTGGTTGGCTGTTTCAAAGTTCGTTACAGGTTCGTTTGTAAAGAAGAACCCGACCATTGAACCCGCCCGGTTCACTGTCAGTGGAATGTTGTGTTTTTCAGCGGCTTCCTCGTAACCTTCAATCAGGCGATCTACTTTTTTGTTAATGGAAGCATATGCTTCTTCCGTCATAGCGGAGATGGTTTCATAGCCTGCCGTCATCGCGAGCGGGTTGCCAGAAAGCGTACCGGCTTGATAGATATCTCCAACAGGAGCGACCCGTTCCATGATTTCTCGCTTTCCACCATAGGCTCCTACAGGAAGACCGCCTCCAATTACTTTTCCAAGGCAAGTCATGTCAGGAGTCACACCAAAGTGGCCCTGAGCACTGTAGTATCCAACACGGAAACCAGTCATAACTTCATCAAAGATCAGGACCGTCCCATTGTCTTCCGTCATCTTTCTTAACTCTTGCAGGAAGCCATCATTTGGTGGGACGACACCCATGTTTCCGGAAACAGGCTCAATAATGACAGCAGCTAAATCGTCTCCGAACTCTTCGAAAACATATCGGACGCTTTCTAAGTCATTGTAAGGGACCGTTATCGTATTTTGCGCAATGGATTCCGGTACACCGGGGGAGTCCGGCAGTCCAAGAGTCGCTACGCCAGAGCCTGCTTTGATCAGCAAGGAATCTCCATGGCCATGGTAATTTCCTTCAAACTTCAAAATTTTATCGCGGCCTGTGTACCCACGAGCCACACGAAGGGCACTCATCGTCGCTTCTGTTCCTGAGTTCACCATACGCAGCATTTCAATAGAGGGCACCCGTTCTTTCACAAGGGAAGCCAATTCGTTTTCCATTTCTGTAGGGGCACCGAAGCTCGTCCCATTCGCTGTCGCTTTGGTTAAGGCTTCTGTAACCTTTTCATCGGCATGGCCTAAAATTAATGGGCCAAAGCTTAAGACATAATCGATGTATTCATTGCCATCTAGATCATAGAGTTTAGATCCTGCACCCTTTTCCATAAAAATCGGATCCATCTGCACAGATTTAAATGCACGTACAGGGGAGTTCACTCCACCTGGCATTAAGTCTACTGCTTTCGTATAGGCTTGTTTTGAACGATCAAATGTTTTCATTTTACGACAACCTTTCTGTCCGCGT
Source organism: Halobacillus trueperi (assembly GCF_003386945.1). NCBI lineage: Bacteria > Bacillati > Bacillota > Bacilli > Caryophanales > Bacillaceae > Halobacillus > Halobacillus trueperi. The sequence continues at coordinate 374,049 of NZ_QUAE01000002.1, forward strand.
TATTGATTTAACCAACGAGCTGCATCTTTAGCGAAATAAGTAATAATGAGATCAGCGCCTGCTCGTTTCATAGAGGTGAGTTTTTCAAGAACAATTTCTTCTTCATTTACCCAGCCGTTTTGAGCTGCTGCTTTGATCATGGAATACTCCCCACTGACATTGTAGGCGACCAGTGGCAAGTTGAAACGATCTTTCACTTCGCGCATGATGTCAAGATAAGCAAGCGCCGGTTTAACGATCAGGAAGTCTGCACCTTCTTCGACATCCGACACTGCCTCCCTTAATGCTTCCAGGCGGTTCGCAGGATCCATTTGGTAAGCACGGCGGTCACCAAATTGAGGAGAGCTATGAGCCGCATCGCGGAATGGACCATAAAAAGAAGAAGCATATTTAACAGCGTAAGACATGACAGGGATGTGACTGAACCCTGCTTCATCAAGGCCCTCACGAATAGCCGCAACAAAACCATCCATCATATTGGAAGGGGCAATGATGTCAGCGCCTGCTTCCGCTTGAGTGATCGCTGTTTTCGTAATGTAAGTTAAAGACTCATCATTGACAATATCTCCATCGCGGACAATTCCACAATGACCATGATCGGTATATTGACATAGACACGTATCCGCAATCACGGTTAAGGAAGGAAAACCTTCTTTAATTTGACGGATGGCACGTTGTACAATCCCCTCTTCGTGATAGGCTTGACTTCCAACGTCGTCTTTTTCTGCTGGTACACCAAAGACAATGACAGATTTAATATCTAACCTTACCAGCTCGTCCATTTCCTCATTCAAGTGATCGAGGGAGACTTGATGGACTCCCGGCATCGAAGCAACTGGATTTTTGATGTCTTCTCCTTCTACAACAAAGATCGGGTAGATTAAATCTTCAGTACGAAGATGGGTCTCTCTCACAAGCGCTCTCATGGAATCCGTTCGGCGCAAGCGACGGTGGCGTTTGAACTGCAAATCTTTCATATTTATCTTTTCCCTTCGTTAGAAAAATAGTAAGTCATTTGTTTTAACATATGGGCGATAGTGAACTGATCGGGAACGTGAACGTTGGTAAACCCACATTTTTCTGCTTCTTTAGCTGTCGTCGGACCGATACAGAAACAAGGAATCTCTCCACCTTGATTCTGGACCATAGACACAAATGCACGTACGGTCGACGGACTTGTAAAGGTTAATGCATCAATCTCTCGTTCCTGTATCCACGCAAGGAGTTCAGGCTTTTTTTCTTCTACTAGTAGCGTATCATATACGGTCATGGAATGGAAAAATACACCCTTGTCATTAAACATGCGAGGAAGAGCGTCTCTTGAACGATTTCCTCTTATGTACAAAATATTGCCAGGCTGAGGCTGGCTGGAAAGAAACTCTTTCCCCATCGAAGACGCATGATATTTTGAAGGGATGAAATCAGCCTTAAATCCAAAATCATTTAAACGTTTCTCAGTTTTAGATCCGATGATGGCGAATTTAAGAGATGGTGGAACCTCAATCTTGTACTTTTTCAGAAGCTCGAAAAAAAACTTCACGCCATTCGCGCTTGTGATAAACACCCAGGAATAGTCGTGAAGTCGTTTCAAAATCTCTTGATGAGATTCAGAATCATTCAATTGGAAGGAGAGAAGGGGAGTGTGATAGACAACTCCACCTTCTGCTTCTATTCTTTCAATAAATGAGCGCGCTTGGGACTGTCCTCTCGTCACGAGAATTCTCTTCCCTTGCAATGGCTGCATTATTGGTCATACTCCTCTTTAGCACGATCCACAATCTCCTGCGCTCCTTGTGCTTTCAAACGATCCGCTGCTTCTTTCCCTACTTCAATTGGATCTGTACCTGAAACCGTTTCATGCAAGATGGTCTTTCCATCAGGTGTACCGACAAGCGCTGTCAAAACGATTTCCTCGCCTTTACGGTAGGCATAACCACCAATAGGAACTTGACAGCCTCCATTCAAATCATGGAGGAATTTACGCTCAGCAGCCACCGTCGTTTCAGTGTACTCATGGTTCAACTTTTTGAGGAAGTCGCGTAATTCTGAGTCGTTCTCACGACATTGAATCGCAAGAGCTCCCTGCCCAACAGCAGGGACACAAACATCAGGCTCTAGATATTCGGTTACGACATCATCATCCCAGCCCATGCGTTTTAACCCTGCAGCTGCGAGAACAATAGCATCGTAGTCCTCTTCCTTACACTTACGGAGGCGTGTGTCGATATTCCCTCGAATCCATTTGATTTCTACGTCTGGGCGTACGGCCTTGATTTGAGAACCGCGTCTCAAACTACTCGTGCCAACAATCGCTCCGGCAGGAAGGTCTTTAAGAGCAACGTTCCCATTCGAAACAAAAGCATCACGGTGATCTTCACGAATCGGAACAGCCGCCACCATCAATCCTTCTGCCACTACTGCAGGCATATCCTTCATACTATGAACAGCCATATCGATTTCTCCATCATACATGGCCTGTTCAATCTCTTTAATGAATAGCCCTTTACCGCCTACTTTAGAAAGTGTGACGTCAAGGATTTGATCACCTTTCGTCGAAATTCGTTTAATTTCAAACTCATAGGATGGATCGATCTGTTTCAACTGGTCGATCACCCACTCTGTTTGGGTAATCGCTAAATTACTTTTGCGTGATCCGATGACGATTTTTCTCAAAACATTTCCTCCTCGATACTAAAAATGAAAGTTAGATAATGAACCAAATAAAAAGAAGTTGATCAATAGAAACAGGAATGCTGCTGCATTGAATATAGCGATCGTCCGTCCCTGATATCCTTTTATAACTCTCAGCGTCAAATAAACGATGTAGACGACTAATACGAGTAACGATCCAAGTGTCTTAGAATCATACCAGTAAAAAGCGGCCGTAGAGACATATCCCCAAACGACACCTAGAATGATGGCAATCAATAACAGAGGGACACCTAATATGATAGCCACATAAGAAAAGTGATCCAACTTTGTTAAATCACCAAGGCGGAATAATTTTGCATCCCATTTCTTCCTCTTCAATAAGCGGTACTGCAACAAATACATAACGGAAAAGATAAACGATAGCGTAAAGAAACCATAAGATATGATCGCTAAACTGACATGGATAACAAGCAGCTCATTAACGAGAGCCACTCCCCTATTTTCCAAGACATTTTGAGCCCTCGTAGATATGTGAATGATCATAATCAAAAAACCGACCACATTTGTGAAGAATACGAGAAAATCCACTTTGAAAAGTCTGTTAATGATGAGGGAGAACGTCACTAGAATCCACGAATAAAAATACAATCCATCATAAACCGTCATGATCGGAAAATCATCTTTGACAAAAACCTGCGAAAGCAGAAAGAAGGTTTGTAAAACCCAAACCATACTAAGTAACCAGAAGGCAGTAATATTCGCCTTCCGGTTATTTTGTACAAAGTCGATGAAGTATCCAATGATACTCAATCCATATAGAAAAAGGATAAGTTCGTAAACCCATTTGAATTCAAGCATTTCACTTCCACCTTATGAATGGGCTACAGGGCTGATGATAGAGATGGAATCACTAGCCTCTGTATCGTTCTTCACCTTCGCGCTGTTCTTTTTTTCTTGTTCTTCCGCCTCTTTTTTCACCTGCTCTTCTATACCAAAGATTTGAGTGAATAAACGCAAGGTTTCCTCTGAATCTGGCTGTGCTGCCATTTCTTTCGCTTGAGAGATCGGTTCTTTCAACATTTGATTGATGATACTCTTCGTGTGTTTACTCAATACTTTCCGTTCACGATCGGTCAGCTCCGGCATCTTTCTTTCAATACTCTTCATTGTTTCTGCCTGGATATTCAAAGCTTTTGAACGAAGAGCTGAAATCACAGGAACAACACCTATCGTTTGTAACCACTGCTTAAACTCCACAATTTCCGCTTCAATCATGATTTCAATTTCTTTGGCTGCTTGTTTCCGGAGTGCAAGATTCGCATCCACGATTCCTTGCAAGTCATCAATATCATACAAGAATACACTTTCCAGAGCTTCCATTGCCGGGTCCAAATCTCGTGGAACAGCGATGTCTACGAAGAAGAGAGGTTTCCCTTTTCGTTTCTTATGAATAGGTTCCATCTTTTCCTTCGTAATGACATAGTCTGTTGCACCTGTTGAGCTGATGACGATATCAGCATCCTCCAACACACCCTCAAGCTCGTCCATCGTATGCGGATGACCGTTGAATTGACCAGCTACGTTCTGAGCTTTAGCTAACGTGCGGTTGACGACCGAAACTTTTCGGACACCGGAACCATGAAGGTTCTTGGCAGCTAATTCCCCCATTTTCCCTGCACCCAGGATGACAATATGCTTGTGGACAAGATCACCAAAAATCTTTTTAGCTAGCTCTACCGCGGCGTAGCTTACAGATACAGCGTTTTCACCGATTTCCGTCTCTTTATGGCCTTTTTTCGCCATGGTAACCGCTTGACGGAACAACTGATTGAAGATGGTTCCTGTTGTCCCAGCTTCCTGTGCCTGAAGGAAAGACTGCTTCATTTGACCGAGGATTTGAGTTTCTCCAAGGACCATAGAGTCGAGACCTGCCGTGACGCGCAATAGTTGCTCGATCGCTCCGTCGGTTTCGTAAATGGAAAGAAAAGGAGAGAACTCTTCTTTGTCAATGTCAAACCAGTCGGATAGAAACTGTTTGATATAATAACGGCCTGTGTGGATTTGATCCACAACCGCATAAATTTCCGTTCGGTTGCATGTAGAAATAATCACATTTTCCAGCACACTTTTTTGTACGTTGAGGCGCTGCATGGCTTCTGTCAGCTCATCCTCAGAAAATGTGAGCTTCTCGCGAATTTCCACAGGGGCTGTTCTGTAATTAAGACCGATAGCTAAAATGTGCATTTCATCTACCCCCATTAAACGTTCAAGACTTATCACATATCCATTAGTATAGCACAAAATCCGGACGATTTTTCGTTAGAAATATGAACAGATTTTGAATCCCTTATGATAGGATAAAATTAGATGATATAGAAAATTATAACGATTTATTTAGAAGAACTTTAAATTATAATCCGATTGTAATATACCAAAACCTACGCATAATCGCAAGGATATGACATTTTTGTACAATAGAAAAGGATGTGTTCATGCTGAATAAGCAAAATTCCCTTATCGGACTATTATTTATCGGCTTAGGTGTTTACTATTTGCTTCGTCATCTCAATATTCCCGAACTGACACCATTTTACTCATGGCCTACTTTAGTATTATTCATAGGTCTGGCCTTTCTATTACATAGCTACTGGACAAAAGATCATTCATCCTTGTTCACCGGTGTAATACTGGCTGGATTCGGTTTGCATTTCCTAGCCGTTAACCACGTCCCTTTCTGGAGGGATCACTGGGGCATGTACCTTATTATTGTTGGCGTTGCTTTTCTATTGCATTATAGAAAAACAAAGAATGGGTTGATACCTGCCCTTTTATTTCTTGGTATCGGATTATTTGCCATGTTCGCCCCAACCAACCCTGCTTGGTTCCAATGGATTCAGGGCGTTTTTCAGTTGATCGAACGTTTCTGGCCACTTGTCCTGATCGCTTTTGGCTTTTATCTACTAAAAAAGAAATAACCACTCATTCACAAAAGCTTCCGTTTGTGGAAGACTCAGTTTCGAGACTTTTGGTGAGTGGATGGGGGCTGGGGGGGATAGCTCGCTTCCCGCGGGAGCGCGGTGAGCGCATATCGCGAACCCTTAAGGGAAGCCTTGCCTAGTGGAAATAATGAATGACGATTCCTTGCCATGGATACGGGGTCAGGGAAACGACGATTTGTAGTGGTTTGGATCAGTCAGTAGAAAAACACACACGTTCGTGTTTCCATTCCCTTTTCATGCGGACGTTTCCCAGACCCTGTTCCCTCGCCTTATTCGTGCAGGATCTATGGTTAAAACAGCTCTATAACGGCGTGGGTGAGCAGGTCTTCATTACAGAACTCGGTAGGTTACTGTTAGAGGGTTTCGAGAACCTCATATGGCAAAGGGGCGGAGGGAAATGGTGAGACTCCTACCTTAAGTGTGGAGGCGCCTCGATCAGCGACATATGGACTGGACTGAGCTGGCGGAGATAAAGGAAACACGAAGAACGGAGAGATTCGATGTTGACTTATCGTACAGAAGCGAGGGAAGTCTCACTAGCCGCTAGGCGCCGGAACCGGATATCTAAGAGGAAGTGCGTGGTAGATGAGACCCCGCAGAGCGTTAGCTCGAGGAGGCTCATCACTCGCCCACGGCAAGCGAACCTTTTCCCGGAGCCCCTAAACTCCCACAAAAGTCTCGAAATCGAGTCTTCCACAATCCTGCCATTATCTTTAACAACTTATTTCAAAGTAATAAGAGACAAAACCCCCAGAGTTAGCCTCTGGGGGTTTTGTCTCTTATAAAATGGAGCTTAGGAACGCTTGGGTACGTTCTTCTTGTGGGTTTTCGAATAGATCCTTCGGAGCTCCCGACTCTACTATTTTTCCGTCATGCATGTAAACGACGCGGTCGGCGACTTCTCTTGCAAATCCCATTTCGTGCGTGACCACGACCATTGTCATTCCTTCCTTCGCCAGGTCTTTCATTGTCGCAAGAACTTCTCCGACAAGTTCAGGATCGAGCGCTGAGGTTGGCTCATCAAACAGCATAATTTCTGGTTTCATTGCAAGAGCTCTAGCGATCGCAACCCTTTGTTTCTGTCCACCTGAGAGTCTTGATGGGTAATCATTGGCTTTATCGCCAAGTCCAACCTTTTCTAAGAGCTCCTGGCCTTCTTTTTTCGCCTGGCTTTTAGATATTCCTTTGACTTGCGTAGGTGCTTCCATCACGTTGCCTAATACCGTCATATGTGGGAAAAGATTAAAGTGCTGGAAGACCATCCCCACTTGTTGTCTTACTTTGTTCAAATTGTCTTTTTTAGGATCAATTTGTTTCCCTTTAATAAAGAGCTCCCCGCTGTTTTTCATTTCTAAAAAATTCAAACAGCGCAGCATTGTACTTTTCCCGGACCCGCTGGCCCCGATGAGTACGACAACTTCACTTTCTTCCACATGGAAATCGATATCCTTCAGTACATGTAGATCCCCAAACGATTTATTTAATTTATTGACTCGAATCATTTGCTCTGACAATTGTGTTTCCTCCTCTGTTAGTCACTCACAGCCATTTTCTTCTCAATCGCACTGACAACGAGGGTCAGAAGGAATACGAGAATCAAATACCATACGGCACTTACGAGCAACCAGGTCATATAGTCGAATGTATTGGCCCCTTGGGTGGTGGCTACAGCAAATATCTCGGATACACCGATGAATGCAGCCAACGATGAATCCTTCAAACCAATGATAAACTGATTCCCAAGCGGAGGCAATGCACGTCTAAAAGCCTGAGGCAAGATAATCCGACGCATCGTCAAGGTGCCACTCATTCCAAGTGATCGACCAGCTTCTGTCTGGCCTTTTCCAATCGATTGGATGGATCCTCGGAAAATCTCTGCAATATAGGCACCATTGTGGAAGGCAAGTCCAAGCGCTACGGACCAGAATCCACTGATCATCCATACTTCTGTTAAACCATAATAGAACACGAAGATTTGAACAATCAGAGGAGTTCCCCTCACCACATAAATGTATATATTCGCAAGCCATTCCAATGGCTTGATTTTGGATATCTTCATGAAAGCAAACATTAACCCGATGACGATTGCGATTAATATAGAGACCGCTGTAAGGGCCAGAGTCATTTGGGCGGCTTCAAAAAACATGCCCCGACTATCTATAAGTGCTGTCCAAAAGTTTGCAGAATACAAATACAATTCACTTCAACTCCTCTATAATGTCAAAAAGAGTACGCTCATTGCGCACTCTTCTTAACTTCGGTCTTTAACTGAAAAACGAGCGTTTACTCCGGCAGAGTCGTAATGTCTTCACCAAAGTACTCTTTACTGATTTCAGCAAGTGTTCCATCTTCACGAAGTGTTTCTAGAGCTGCATTGATTTCTTCAAGTAGGGCTTCGTTTTCTTTTGCAATAGCAACCGCCTGTTCACTGCGCTCAATCATTTCTTTCGCTTCAATTTTAAGCCCTTTCCCTGAAGCTTCCTTACCCGTTAAGAAATCTGTGATTACAGCGTCATGACGACCTTTTGCCAGGGATTGCAAAGCGACAACATCACTGTCATAAGTCTTGATGTTTTCTGTCACTTCTTCAGCATACGTGCTATATGTCGAACCTTTAGAAATGGCAATCTCCATTCCTTCTAGATCTTCTAGTGTTTCAACATCACTATCTGGACGCGTGAAAATTTGCGCGCCTGAATAATAGTAAGGTGTTGAGAAATCAACTTCCTGTTGTCTTTCTTCTGTTATAGTGTGACTTGCCACCGCCGCATCAAAACGGCCCGTCTTCACACCTTCTACGATACTTGCGAACTTCTGTTTTTGAGGATTTGGCTCTAAGCCCAACTCCTTCGCAATAGCATTCGCAACATCAATATCAAAACCTGTCATTTCCCCGCTTGCATCTGTCATACTAAATGGGCTGAATTCACCAGAAGCAGCAAACGTGAATTGTCCATCCTCTACAAGGTCATAGGCTGTTTCTTCTGAGGAATCGTTGGAATCCGTTTCGTTTGTATCCCCTGTCGTTTCTCCTTCATCTTCACTTCCGCCGCAGGCAGCAAGTGCAAAGATCATTAAGATGCTCAGGGCGATCATAAGTAAATATTTTCTCATAACCAAAAATTCTCCCCTTCGTCAATTTGTCATTTTTCTGTAATAATAGCGACACTTTAAATTATATCTATTTATCAAACAATTCCCAAAATTAAACATAGTCCAAAAAATACTGAATAACGCTGATGAGAGGCTTGACCTACGACATGCAGTACTTTCCTTATAAATGCATGAATTTGCTTTAATATAATAGATTTTTGTATGAATATACATGTTTTATGACATAAAAAACCACTTCCCTTATATAGAGAAGTGGTTCTATCTTAGAGATTCAAGTGTGAGAGCATGGTCTTCCATGCAACATCCTTGCCTTCGCCTGTTTCGGATGAAAAAGGAATCAATGCATCTTCCTCTTCCATTTCCAAGACATCTTGAATCATCTTCAGTTGTTTCTTTCGTTGACCCTTTTTAATTTTATCAAGCTTTGTCGCAATGACCATGACTGGCAGGTCGAAATGCTTTAAATAATCATACATCAACTGATCATCTTCTGTTGGTTTATGACGGATATCAATAATCAATGCTGTTGCTTTCACCTGTTCACGTTCAGCAAAATATTCTTCCATCATGGCTCCCCACTTCGCGCGTTCCTTTTTGGAAACTTTCGCATATCCATAACCGGGAACATCGACGAAATGGAATTTATCGTTGATGATGTAAAAGTTCAACGTTTGGGTTTTTCCGGGTTTTGATGAAGTCCTCGCTAAATTTTTTCGTTGAATCATCCGGTTGATAAATGATGATTTACCAACATTCGACCTTCCTGCCAGCGCAATTTCAGGAATCGGTGCTTTTGGGTACTGCTTTTTGCTCGCCGCACTGATGACGATGTCTGCCGAGTTAACTTTCATGTACTGCCTCCGTTAATGCTTGTTCTAATACTTCATCCAAATGCTTCACAGGAACAAAAGTCAGACCTTCCTTGATGCTGTCTGGGATATCTTCCAGATCTTTCTCGTTCTGATCCGGGATGATAATTTTTGTTAATCCTGCACGGTGGGCGCTCAATGATTTTTCCTTCAAACCACCGATAGGCAAAACGCGGCCTCTTAACGTGATTTCACCTGTCATGCCCACTTCTTTACGGACAGGGCGACCTGTCAGTGCCGATACGAGGGCAGTCGCCATCGTAATGCCGGCTGAAGGGCCATCTTTAGGTGTCGCGCCTTCCGGTACGTGAATATGGATGTCGTTCTTTTCCACAAAATCAGGGTCGATGTTCAGTTCGTTCGCTCTTGAACGAATATAGCTGAACGCCGCTTGTGCGGATTCCTTCATCACATCTCCCAATTTCCCTGTTAATGTAAGGTTTCCTTTTCCAGGATATATTGAAACTTCTATCGATAATGTGTCTCCACCTGCTGTTGTATAAGCAAGGCCCGTGGCTGCTCCAATCTGATCTTCCAGTTCTGCACGTCCATAACGGAACTTCGGACGCCCTAGAAGCTCTTCCAGTTGTTTTTCCGTCACAACCACACGTTGTTTATCACCAGAAACGATGATTTTGGCAGCTTTTCTGCATAGGCTCGCCAATTCACGCTCTAAACCACGTACACCCGCTTCTCTTGTGTACCGGCGGATCAGTTTCAAGAGCGCATCATCACGTAATTGCAGCTGCCCTTTCTTCAAACCATTTTCCTTGACTTGCTTAGGAAGCAGATGCTCTTTAGCAATATGAACTTTCTCAACTTCCGTATATCCAGCAATGGTGATAATCTCCATTCTGTCACGCAATGGTCCAGGGATGTTCGAAATATTATTGGCTGTAGCCACAAACATGACTTTTGATAAATCATAGTTTTCTTCAATGAAGTGATCGCTGAACGTTCCGTTTTGTTCTGGGTCGAGGACTTCCAACATGGCTGAAGATGGATCTCCTCTGAAATCACTAGCCATTTTATCAATTTCATCAAGTAAAAATACAGGGTTCACGGTCTCTGCACGTTTCATACCCTGAATAATACGTCCGGGCATAGCCCCAATATAAGTTCTACGATGACCACGAATTTCAGCTTCATCGCGGATTCCGCCTAAAGAAATTCTAACAAACTTCCGATTGATGGAACGAGCAATGGACTTAGCAAGGGAAGTTTTCCCCACCCCTGGAGGTCCAGCCAGACACAAGATCGGCCCTTTGATCGTTTGAGTCAGTTTTTGAACCGCTAAGTATTCAAGGACACGCTCCTTGACCTTTTCCAAACCATAATGATCTTCGTCCAAAATCTTCTCAGCACGGTTCACATCGAGGTTATCTTCAGTCTCATTCGACCATGGCAAGGCCACAAGCCATTCAATGTAATTGCGTATGACCGAACTTTCCGCTGAACTTTGTGGAACTTTTTCATATCTCCCAAGCTCTTTATAAGCGATTTCTTCCACTCGTTCAGGCATATTGGCCTGCTCTATTTTTTCTTTAAGCTGAGCCACCTCACCTGATTTTCCATCTTTATCACCAAGTTCGTTTTGGATCGCTTTCATCTGTTCACGCAAATAATATTCCTTTTGCGTTTTTTCCATGGATTTTTTAACCCTTTTGCCGATCTTTTGCTCGATTTGCAAAACTTCACGTTCATTCCCAATCATGTCGACAAGCTTTTGAAGACGCTCTTTCACATTCGCTGTTTCCAGAATTGACTGCTTTTCTTTTAGTTTCACTGGCAAATGGGAAGCGACCATGTCCGCCATATGACTCGGTTCATCGATATCGGACACGGTATTAAAGGTTTCCTGGCTTACTTTTTTAGATACTTTAACGAATTTCTCAAATTGGTCCATAAGCGTTCGCATGAGAGCTTCTTCCTCATTTTCTCCTACATGCTCATCCTCAATTTTTGAGATATTCGCGTAATAAAAGTCCTCATCATCGACTAATTGTTCAACACGGGCTCTATATAAACCTTCTACAAGGACTCGATTGGTGCCGTTTGGCAATTTAACCATCTGTTTTACCCTGGCAATTGTTCCAACCTCATAAAGGTCATCTTTCGAGGGTTCATCAATATTCACTTCTTTTTGTGACACGAGAAATATTTCATTGTCATCCATCATGGATTGCTCCAACGCTTGTACCGATTTTTCACGCCCCACATCCAGGTGAAGGACCATAGAAGGGTACACAAGCAACCCTCTGAGAGGAAGTAGAGGTATATTTTTTCTCTGTTTGTCCGTCATTTCTTGCACCTCCGATTATTGCAACTACGTATTTTCATCATATATAAATGTACTTGGAAAGTAAACGAAACGGCACCAAATGATTCCAACACCGAAATCCCCTAACCAATTACTGTCAAGGGGCTCACTCCTCTAATACTTTATTATGAACAGAAACCAGCCTTTCATGCTTATGTAGTCATCTGTCAATTTAATAATACAGAAGCCGTGCTACAACATTTTCGTAGCACGGCTTCTTGGATTTTATTCCCTAAGGTTTACGCACTCTCTTTAGGAGATTGTTTATTCTCATCTTCAACAGTACCATCTGTCAAGACCAGCTTAGGACGCCCATTTTTAGCAGTGACTGTCTCTTTCGTAATGATACATTTCTCAATATCATCACGTGAAGGAAGTTCATACATGACATCCAGCATGATTCCTTCGATAATAGAGCGCAATCCACGAGCCCCTGTCTTACGTTCTATAGCTAGACGTGCGATCTCACGAAGCGCATCTTCTTCCATTTCCAATTCGACATGGTCGATTTGGAAAAGCTTTTGATATTGCTTCACTAGCGCATTCTTCGGTTTTGTAAGAATTTCTACAAGCGCATCTTCATCAAGCTGCTCGAGGCTGCCGATGACCGGTAGACGACCGATGAATTCCGGAATCAAACCATAGCTCAACAAGTCTTCTGGAAGTACTTTTGTGAGCAATTCTTTCTTCTCTGCTTCATCCGCTGCTTGCTCAGAACCGAAGCCGATCACTTTTCGCCCTAGACGACGTTTAATGATTTGATCGATTCCGTCAAAAGCTCCTCCAACGATAAACAACACATTAGTTGTATCGATTTGGATGAACTCTTGATGAGGATGTTTACGTCCACCTTGGGGCGGTACACTCGCTTGAGTTCCTTCGAGGATTTTCAATAGCGCTTGCTGCACTCCCTCACCAGATACATCTCTTGTGATGGATGGGTTCTCTGATTTACGGGCAACTTTATCGATTTCATCAATATAAATGATTCCTTTTTCTGCTTTCTCAACATCATAGTCTGCTGCTTGAATCAACTTCAATAGAATGTTTTCAACATCTTCACCGACGTAACCGGCTTCTGTTAAGGAAGTGGCATCAGCAATGGCAAATGGTACATTCAGAATACGTGCCAATGTTTGAGCAAGTAAGGTTTTACCGCTACCTGTAGGTCCAAGCATGAGGATGTTACTTTTCGCAAGTTCTACATCATCATTTTTCACACCTGCATTGATACGTTTATAGTGATTATATACGGCTACAGACAGGTTCTTTTTGGCTTGATCCTGGCCAATGACATAATCGCTAAGAATTTCGCGGATTTCTTGAGGCTTCGGTACCTCTTTGAATTCCACTTCCTCTTCATTACCTAACTCTTCTTCAACGATTTCCGTACAAAGTTCAATACATTCATCACATATATATACGCCAGGCCCTGCTACAAGCTTACGGACTTGTTCCTGACTTTTACCGCAGAAAGAACATTTCAACTGTCCTTTTTCATCGTTAAATTTAAACATTCGTTTCACCCCTTATTATAATGACGCAATCGTTGCGACTGAAGTTTCATGATACGACGCTTACGCTTCCACTTCACTTCTTTTGCCCATCATATCAGATTAACTTCAAACAAAAAAGCAATACCTTTTCAGAGGTGTGCGCAACCTTTCTTGCACCATCCTCATTATGTAATTCAACTGCAGATAAGTCAAACAATGGAGCACCATTACTATTGTATGTAAACAGCTGGAGAAGTATCAACTATCTTCCCCATTAATCTCTACCTCTATACTCTATAATATAGAAATATATGAGAAGACAAGGTACGATCATGCACCTTGTCTTCTTAGTTTATTATTCAGCTTTGGAATTTGCAACTAGAACGTCAATGGCTTTACGGACTTTAAGATCTTCTTTGATCATATCTGTATTTCCGCCAAGCATTTGCGTCAATTGAGCAACGTCTGTTTGATACATGGAAGCCATGTTCTCAAGTTCAGCATTCACATCTTCTTCAGAAGCTTCAACATTTTCTGCCTCTGCGATTGCTTCAAGAGTCAAGTTCGTTTTCACACGCTTCGCTGCATCTTCTTTCATTTGCTCACGAAGGGCATCTTCGTCTTGACCAGTGAATTGGAAGTACATGTCTTTTGTCATGCCTTGCATTTGAAGGCGTTGTTCGAATTCTTGAACCATGCGGTCAAGCTCTGTATCCACCATAGCTTCAGGAATTTCAACTTCTGCATTTTCAGATGCTTGCGTTACAAGCGTGTCACGCTTGCTGTTTTCAGCATCTGTCTTCTTCTGCTCTTCCAGACGCTCGCGAGTTTTCGTCTTCAGTTCTTCAAGAGACTCGACATCTTCGTCGACATCTTTCGCGAATTCATCATCAAGCTCAGGAAGTTCTTTTCCTTTTACTTCGTGAATCTTGACTTTGAATGTTGCAGATTTACCAGCTAGATCTTCCGCGTGGTATTCTTCAGGGAAAGTTACTTCAACTTCTGTTTCTTCTCCTGCTTTCTTACCAACTAGCTGTTCTTCGAAACCTGGGATGAAGGAGCCAGAACCAACTTCTAGGGAGTAGTTGTCTGCCTGTCCGCCTTCGAATGCTTCGCCATCAACGAAACCTTCGAAATCCATAACGACTGTGTCGCCATTTTCAACAGCTGCATCTTCTTTAACGACCAGCTCTGCTTGACGCTCTTGCATTTGCTTCAGTTCGTTTTCAACATCTTCATCTGATACTTCAGTATCTTGCTCTTCTACGACAAGGCCTTTGTAATCGCCAAGCTTAACCTCAGGCTTCACAGTAACTTCTGCTGTGAATACAAGGTCTTGGCCTTTTTCGATTTGTTTCACGTCTACTTCTGGACGATCGACAGGTTCGATTCCTGTTTCTTCAACAGCTTCTGTGTAAGCTTGTGGAAGAACAATATCAAGCGCATCCTGATAAAGAGACTCCACTCCGAAACGCTGTTCGAAAAGTTTACGAGGTACTTTACCTTTACGGAAACCAGGTACCTGTACCTGTTGAACTACTTTTTTGAAGGCTTGGTCAAGTGCTTTATCGAACTCACTTGCAGGTACTTCTACTGTCAAAGTCCCCTGATTGCCTTCTTGCTTTTCCCATTTTGCTGACATAAAAAATTCCCTCCAACATCTATTCATTCATTTTCGTCCGAAGACGATGATCTGATGATTCTATGACTCTTTTTACATACGAATCTCGTTTGCAACCACTACATTATAACATAATCCTACAGCCTTTCAAGACGTGACCTTTTTCATTATTTATTCCCCAACGATCAATACGTAATGCTGTTCACATAGTTCGATTTCAGATTTGTACTTCTCTACGTTTTCCAATTCTTCATTCACAGACAATGGAAGCTGTAAATAATCATGACCTAATTGTTTAAGGGCTTCGACAAGAATCGGGACTTCCTTTTCATTAGGAAATATTGGATATCGTACATAGCAATAATGATATAAAAGACGATTAATCATCTCATACATCGTTGGGTTGTTTTGTTCAATTTGACCGAGCCTCATTTGAATCTGTTTAATGATGTAATCAGAATGAAGCTGTGTTAATTCCGAAGGGACGACAGTAGATGTTTGGCCAAATTTCTTGATGGTGAGCTCCTGACTCCAACCTGCATCTCTGAACCATTCTAAAATGGAAGATTTAATGATCGGGTGGACCGATTCGTTCATTAAGACACGTTGAAACTCATCCGCAAAAAGGTCAGGGGATTGTTTTTTCAATTGATCAATCGCTTGCCACTGCTTATGTATATCATCTGAATCCAATGCATGCTTAAATTCATCAAAATACTTCGTACCCTCTTCTTTATGACGGTCTTCCAGAAGTTTCCGGCTCACCTCAAACATCTGCCAGAGTTGAGTGCGGCTTTGATGAGGAATATCCTCTGATTCGAACACTTCTTCCAAAAGATTAATGATTTCTTCATACTGGTTACTTTGAAATAAGATAGTAATATAGATATGTAAATAATGGTAGTACTGTTCGTATTCTTCCTTCATTTGCTGTTGACATAATTCTTCCGCTTCATCGAACAATCCAAGTTCAATCCAACTCATCAGAAGTCCTGTAATGACATCCGCATTTGCAACGCCATACTCCACAAGGGGCTCCAAAGCTTCTGAAGCATCTTTATACCTTTTTTCCTTCAATGCTTCCAACCCCACTCGTTCCAGTGCGGTTTTCCATTTTGGGAACATCACTAAGTTCCCGTTTTTATTTTCCATAAGACACCCTTCCCTAGAGTTTATACTTCCCTCATTTTAACCTTATTGTATATTTTTCAAACCTCTATTCATTCAGCTTATTAGGATATACTAAAGTATATTCACAACAAACACAAAGAAAACACTTTTGTATCTGAATTAAAAGGGAAATTCGTCATCATTCGTTATGGACAGACACAAATAAACACTTCCAAAAAGCATTCTTGAACTTTATCTCAATATAATATCCAAATTTGTTTCATATTAGCAAAAACAGGACTTTATACTCATGATGATTTCGTTTTTTTTGCTAAAATAAATGAATGTGAATAAAATTTCACCGAATTATTAAATTTAAGGGGATGTATCGTTTTGTCATTGCTAGATGATCAAACATTGCTGGAAACGTACATAGAGTCCGTGAAACTTCAATTAGATGATGAATTCGTCCACTTATTGACGAAAGAAATTGATAAGCGATCTATGGAATTGCCTAAAGAAAATCTCCAACTTACATGAATCGACATCAAGCGTTCGCTCGAAATGGGAACGTCATTATAGAGAATACAGAAAGGGTGTGCTGAAAAAGCACACCCTTTCTTTTATTGATTAGAGGTTGGGTTGCTTTGACGTTGTCCAGACATTTTAGCAATGCTTGGGATAACGTTCTGCAACTGCCCTGCCTGACCAGTCATCATGCTGTAGGTGGCAGCACCGATGCCGATAGAAGCGACAATCGGCAACCACTGAACATTCTTCTTCTCCATCCTGATCACTCCTCAAATCGCTTGGCTTAATAGCCATTTCTATTGTGTGCGGGAGAAGGACCACGTATGTGAGTTAAAACCATGTTGCCTATCCTTTATTTACCTTTAAGTAATAAACGGATTAAGAATAACGGCCAAAGAATGACCCACCCTAATAACACAAACATATATAAGGACCGCTCTTCTCTACTCTGGTCTATCGGTTCTTTTTGTTGGAAGCAAAAAAACACACCAATTAGGATATAAGCGAAGGCCATCAAACGAATCACTCCTCTACACCATAGCGTATGAAGAAGACATGATATGTGCGTCACCTTAGGCAAATCTTTTTTGGAGCCTCTGATACTAAACATGATAAAATGTTTGGAGAGGTGATTGAATATGGAACGGATCGTCCTGTTTGACGGGGAATGTAATTTTTGCAACCAAAGCGTGCAGTTCATTATTAAAAGAGATCCTAAAGGACGTTTCAAATTCGCATCTCAACAAAGCGAAGTCGGACAATCGTTTATGATGAAATATAAAATTCCAAATGAAGTGGACAGTATCGTCCTAATTGAAGGTTCAAAGTCTTATCTTCAATCCGCGGCTGCGTTGAGAATAAGTAAGTCCTTGAAGGGTTTTTGGAAGATCGGGTTTGCCTTGATTATTGTCCCTAACAAGATAAGGGATTGGGCTTACAATCTCATATCTAAAAATCGTTACAAATGGTTCGGTAAACAGGAAGTCTGTCAACTGCCTTCACCAGAAATTAAGAAACGCTTCTTATGAACTTCTTGGTACAAAAAAGAAGCGTCCTAAAAACAGGACGCTTCCTTCGTTATATAAAACAATAATCCACTTAGAATTCATTAACTTAATTACATACGCTTGAGTTTCATAGATAGAGTGGAACACTTTCCTACCATTAGAATTTTGGGTACACGACTAAAGAGCTGATTCATATAAAATTACCAAGGGTTTCTTCTTCTTCCCCTCTTACAATATTAAAATTGTTTGGGACTGTAGGCTTTCTCTGTTACTTATTTCTAAAGAGGAACTCCACTATTTATTATACGTTTTGAATAAAAAAGCTGCTACCTTTACTTTTGCAAAGGTAGCAGCTTTTTTCATTTAGCGTCCCAGGAGAGATTCGAACTCCCGACCCACAGCTTAGAAGGCTGTTGCTCTATCCAGCTGAGCTACTGGGACATGTAATAGTATGTAATTGGATGCGCAAACTTTTGTCGGCTGTCGTCCCGATTTCTTGGGTGAATTCAAGAAGCTTTGAAATCGGTACGTTGACGTATCACTTCGAAGCATATTCGATCATGCTCTATCCAGCTGAGCTACTGGGACATACTCATTAAAGTTTAAAATATGTAATGGAGCGGGTGAAGGGAATCGAACCCTCGTCATCAGCTTGGAAGGCTGAGGTTTTACCATTAAACTACACCCGCGCAGTTAAAAATTATTAGCTTTGTTTGTGGTCGTTCCATTTATGCCCCTTCCTCTTCTAGATTACTCAAGGAAGTTTATCCGTCGGGGCAACTCGTAGCTTATTCGGTAGAAGCTCTGCTCGTGGCTGAGGTTTTACCATTAAACTACACCCGCATAGAAAAAGTTAGCTTGTAAGAAAACAAGTTTTTGTTGATGTCTTGTGAAGCGGACAAGAATTATTATATTAAGAATACGGGAGAAAGTCAACAGGTTTGCAGCAAAGAATTTAATTCTTCGCTGCAAATTCTGTTGTCATCTGTAAATCGGGCATAGGGTCCCCGTTCACATGATAGAATTGCAATTGCACGTCATTTACATCTTTCCATTCCAAAATCGCATACGTCGGCTCTTCTCGATCTCTCGGGAGCCTTGCGCTTCCTGGGTTGATGAAAAGTGTGTCGCCAACTTTTTCTGCTCCTGCTAAATGAGAATGGCCGAAGCAGGCGACTTGGGCACCGACTTCTTCTGCACGATAAGAGAGGGGCATCAACGTTGACTTGATCTGATGCAGATGTCCATGAACTACCAAAAACCTCACTTCTCCTACCTGAAGGGTTTGTTCTTCCTCCATTTCTGGTTCGAAATCACAGTTCCCTTTTGCATAAGTGAAGCCTTCAAGCTCTTCAGCATCATAAGCGAGTTCAGAATCTCCACAATGGATCATGGCATCGACATCCCGGTGTCTTTCTTTGATTTCCACCACTTCGTTTTTTAAACCGTGGGTATCACTCACAATTAAAACTTTCGGCATACGACTCACCTCGATTAGCTTTGAGTTTTCAACCACTCTTCAATTTGTTTTATGGCGTGGTGACGGTGGCTGATTGCGTTCTTCTCTTCAGAGGAGTGATCAGCCATCGTACGTGAAGACCCTTCCGGTATGAATACAGGATCATAACCGAAACCATTTGTGCCTTGAGGTTCGGTAGCGATAGTGCCTTCACACGTTCCTCTTCTTACAAATGTGTTTTCTCCTGGCCTCGCAACTGCTACAGCACATACAAAGCGTGCCGTTCTCTTTTCTTCAGGTACGCCATAGAGTTGTTTTAAGAGTTTTTCTGTATTTTTGCCGTCATCTTTTTCTATTCCTGCATAGCGGGCGGAATAAACGCCCGGTTCCCCATTCAATGCATCGACTTCCAAACCTGAATCGTCAGCCACCACAGGAACTTCAAAATGCTCTGCCATCGCTTCCGCTTTAATGACCGCATTTTCTTCAAATGTCGATCCTGTTTCTTCTATGTCTATGGAACGATCAATATCTAATAGGGATTTTACAGATATGTCGTATTTGGAAAACATCTGACGGAACTCACTTACTTTACCTGGGTTCTTCGTCGCCACTATTAGTTCCTTCATTTTACTTAGCCG
This sequence comes from Halobacillus trueperi, assembly GCF_003386945.1. Lineage (NCBI taxonomy): Bacteria > Bacillati > Bacillota > Bacilli > Caryophanales > Bacillaceae > Halobacillus > Halobacillus trueperi. The sequence goes on from NZ_QUAE01000002.1 coordinate 393,868, forward strand.
CCTCTGCTTTTGTACGGATGACGTCTGACCATTCTCCGATTGCTTCTTCCTGGAGTTTGATTAGATCTGTAACGCCTTCCTCAGCGAGGGACAACATCTTTTGCAGCTGCTGCATGGAGAATGTTGCTTCTTCTCCAGTTCCCTGTAATTCAACAAATTCACCATTTCCAGTCATGATGACGTTCATATCCACCTGTGCTTTGCTGTCTTCTTCGTAACAAAGGTCCAGGATCTCATTTCCATCAGGCAATACACCTACAGAGATAGCAGTCAAGAAATCTGTTATAGGCAGCTCTTTGATCGTTTTTTTATTCACTAATTTGCCTAAGGCAATAACGACAGCAACGAATGCACCAGTTATGGAAGCTGTGCGTGTTCCTCCGTCAGCCTGGATCACATCACAATCGACCCAAATGGTACGTTCGCCGATTTTATCTAAATCAACAACGGCCCGGAGAGAACGTCCGATCAAACGTTGGATTTCCATCGTACGCCCAGAAACTTTTCCTTTTGACGACTCACGTATATTTCTTTGTTCGGTTGCACGAGGCAGCATTGCATATTCAGCTGTAATCCAGCCCTTTCCTTGTCCACGTAAAAAAGGAGGTACACGATCCTCTACGCTGGCATTACAAATTACTTTCGTATCTCCAAAACTGATCAGCACGGACCCTTCTGGATGCTTCACATAATCCGTTTCGATTGTTACTTTTCTTAGTTCGTTGACTTCCCGATGATCATTTCTCATCAGTAACGACCTCCTTTTACCTACACCATTATCCTTGCCCATCTTAACACAAATTACATGCGTGAGGTAGTTAAAGCTCAAATGGAAAAGCGCCTCAAAAGCTTTTCACTTTTGAAGCGCTTCTTGACTATACTTTGCGACTACATGGCTTCAGCGCCATTGATATCCTGTCTTGTAACTGGTTCAGCCAATGGCTCTCCAGCTTCATTGAACACATGCTCCGTTCCATCTACATGGACTTCGACTGATTCAATATCTGCTTGATCAGTAAGGCTCATAACAAGACTCGCTAACGCCGCATCAGATAAGGATGGCTGCTCCTCCACACTTGTCAGTATGTTTTCATTGAAGGAAACCGTCAGCACTCCGTTTTCAAGCTTAGAGTTGACCAATTCCGCTCCTTCATTAAAAGGATTCATTAGTGCACTTCCGAGTTCAGGACCTTCCAATAACGCCTGTACCATCGCGGTATATTCGTCACTTCCTTTAGCTACACGAGTGGTCACAGGAACTTGATAAACCTGTTCCCCGTTTTGGGCAGGGAAATAAACCGTCACCGCTTCACTGTTCATAATATCTGTGTTGTTACCGACACTGTGGTTGATCCCGTCAGCACGGGAGATCCCTTTAGAAATCGGGGTCCCGTCGACAGGCATCACTTGCTGTTCGTGACCGTTGATCCAAAGCTTAATTCGTTTCACATTTTCGAACTGAGTCAGTGTATAGGTCATGGCTTGTAAAATTTTCTCTTCATCTTCAGCCGCATAATTTTTGAATTCTTCCGACACATCTACAACAAGCGTTCCATCCTCTTTGGCGTTAACTCCAAGAATTTCTGTTCCAGCAGGGAGAACCGCTTCAAAACCATTTGGCAGTAAGTTCGTCACAGGACCATCTTTTACCATATACTCAAGCGCCTGTGTCGCCACCTCTTCTGAGGCTGGCAGTTCTAGTGTCTGCGGGGCAACCATGCCGTTCGCGTCCATTAAATACACTTCACGAGCGACTGTGGCTGAAGAAGCATCACCTTCTGTTCCTTCTGTCCCTTCTCCTTCTTCCCCTTCTGTATTTTCACCTTCTCCTTCAGGTTGAGGTTCATCACTACTCGGATCTGGCGTTGTTGTAACCGCCTCTTCAGGTGTATCCATTTTCTCTAATGATTGCTCTCCTTCAAAAAGGCAGCCTGAAAGTAACCCTGCACTCAGCAGTAATAAAACCGCGAGTATGAAGGGTTTGTAGCCGTAATTCTTCATAGTTTTCCCTCCTGAGATAGATTGTACTACCATATATACGAGCCCCCTGAAGGATTAGACCAGAGAATTTTATGAACGAAAATGAGACTTCTATTAAAAAAAGTGAACACCGGCTGGTTCATCTTTGACTTTTAATATCTGTGCCAGGCACTCGAAATGGTATACCGGTGCCTGGCACCCTAGCTCTAAAAGTAGTGACAGGCACCAAAATACTTCTCTGAGGTGCCAGGCTTTTTGATCACCATTTCACATAACACACTCTAAAAAAGCTCTGCTTTAGTAAGCAGAGCTCGGAACATGTTCAATTCGAACGGATTTAAGAATTTGTACGGGTTCCTCAAACCAACTGTTTGCGACCAGGCGGAACTTTTCGATATCTCCCGTCGTATAAAATTCATGAACAGGAGAAGCATTCCCTTTTTCTAAAAGCTTATGGTAAGCAAGGATCAAACTAGCTTCCCTTGCCGTTTCTTCACCAGAACTAATCACTTGAATATGATTTCCCATCTCTTTTTGCACGAGATCCTTGATCAATGGATAGTGGGTACACCCTAAAATAAGGGTGTCGATATGATTCATTTCTTTCAGAGGCTGCAAGGTATTGGAAACGATCCCTTCAGCTTTTGGACCGGATAGAATTCCGTCTTCCACCATAGGTACAAAAGGAGGACAGGCGAGTCCATTGACCCGGATGTTTTGATCAATCTCTACGAGTGCATTCGGATAGGCTTTACTTTCAATCGTTCCTTCCGTACCGATCACACCAATTCGCTTATTACGGCTGAATTTAATCGCTGCACGTGCACCGGGTTCAATGACACCGATAACAGGAATATTCAGCGTCTCCTGAAGTTCTGTAAGCGTATAGGCCGTGGCTGTATTACAGGCAATCACCAACATCTTAATGTTTTTCTCTAATAAGAAATTGACCATTTGCCATGTGAATGCTCGAACTTCCTCCTCTGAGCGAGGACCATATGGACACCTTTTTGTATCGCCTAGATAAAGAAAAGTCTCTTTGGGTAATTGACGCATCAACTCTCTTGCCACCGTTAAACCGCCCACGCCTGAATCTATGACTCCTATCGGTTGTTTCAATTCGCATCCCTCTTTTATATCTTAGTTGTCTGTTTCCTTGTCTGTCTCTTTCATGTTTTCGTGGAGAACGTGGAGTAAGCGGTTGAGTGTTTCTACATCCTCTTCCGGCACGCCCTTCAAGACTTCTTCGAGGTAATTCTGCCGTTTCTCAATCACCTCATGGATGATTTTCTCTCCCTTTTCCAAGACATGAATACGGACAACACGACGGTCTTTAGGGTCACGAACTCTCTCTACAAGATCGTTCTTTTCCATTCGGTCAACAAGATCTGTCGTCGTGCTGCAGGCAAGGTGGATATAGTTGGAAAGCTCTCCTATCGTCATGTCTCCCTTTTCCAAAAGCCACTGGAGAGCAACGAATTGTGGAGCTGTAATTGGATAATGATTTAAGATAACTCGTCCTCTTTGTTTAATAATCCCGGCTATGTATCTTAACTCTTTCTCTACATCAGCCATCATGGTCGTCTGTTGTGATTTTGTCACATTCAGCACTCCTAACGAAAATACTTTTATAAATCTCATTCTCATGGTTTGAGCAGAAAAATTCAAGGTCTAACTTCTCTTTATAAGAAAAACCCTTTCAGGTATGGCTGCGTTAAACGCGACCCTACCTGAAAGGACCCCCTCCATCTCAATAGCAATGGTTAGCTGTTCTATGGAGATCACAATTCCAGTTCTCCCATGCGCAGTAGTTCTACCACTGCCTGGGAACGTCCTTTCACCCCTAGCTTTTGCATTGCGTTCGAGATGTGATTCCGCACAGTTTTCTCTGAAATGAAGAGCTCTTTTGCGATCTCACGTGTCGTCTTATCCTGTACTAGAAGCTCGAAAACTTCTCGCTCCCGCTTGGTAAGAATTTGTGTTGGCCGATAGCCGTCCTCCTTCACAAGCGTACCCCTCCTTGTTGTCCCTGAGCTTATATGAGGGGAATTATTTAGTCTCTGTATCGTATGAACAGGAAGGTCGCCCTGTGCTACGCTTTCATGATTTAGACACAAGCCCGAGTTCTTGCGCTTTGAAGAGCGCTTCTGTACGCGACCTTACATTCAGTTTATTAAAAATACCAGTTAAGGTGTATTCTACACTTCGCTGCGACATATGAAGGGTTTGTGCAATTTCTCTGTTCGTATAACCAGACGCTACTTCCTGTAAAATGGACTGTTCTTTTTCATTCAAAGAAAAACCGTTGCCTTCTTCTGTTTCAGAAGGAGTGCTTACACTGGCCTCTGATCTTCTCAACTGTTTGAATAAATGAATAGGAATAACTACCTCATCCCTGCATGCACAACGAATCGCGGTTACCAGTTGCTCACTAGTTGCCGTTTTACTGACAAAACCATTAATGTCCGCTTCCACTAACATATTGAAATGGGTGTTCAAATCAAATCCTGTATAAATAAGCAGCTTCAGATCAGGGTAAGACTTCCGAATTTTCTTCGCCAACTCAATTCCGTTTATCCCCGGCATGTATAAATCCAATAGGACGATATCATAATTTTTTTCTTTTAAAAGGGGTTCTACATTTTGATTTTCATGAGTGACATCCACTTGCATGTCCCCTTCTTGCTCGAGCATCGATTTCGTTCCTGCGCCTACAGCAGGATGATCATCGACAATTAACACATTCATCATACTTGGACCTCCCTTTTTATTTCAATTGGAAACGTAATCATCGTTTTAAACCCTTCGCCTAATGCGGTTTCTATTTCCAGATGTCCATTCAGACCATTAACCCTTTGTTCGATCCCAGATAACCCAATATGCGAGAACAAATCACGTTGAACGGAATAGTCCATGCCTTTTCCGTTATCTGAGTATAAAAGCATCACTTGATTCTCTTGGCTGGATAGTGATAGTTTGACAATTTTTGCATCCGAGTGTTTCATAGCATTCGTCAAAAGCTCTTGAACAACTCTGAAGATAGCTAAGATCCGCTCTTGATCCAATTCTGCATCAAAACGTTCATCCGAGAAATAGACCGTAAAGTTCGAGCGAAGCTGATATTGATGAATCAAATTCTTTAATGATTGAACAAGCCCCATTTCCTCAATGAATGCCGGACGCAGTTCATTACATGTCTCACGAATCAAGTGAATACTGTCAAGGAGAGACTCTTTATAAACCATCAACTCTGCATGCAAACTTGGGGTTAAATCATTTCTGTGCCTGATCAAATCATCCATCTTTCTATAAAGGTACAGTTGCTCTTGCAGCACCGTATCATGCAAATCAATGGAAAGCTGCTTTCTTTGATTTTCAGCGATCGTAAACAATAACCTTGAAAGCCATGTTGGGTATTTTTGTGTCTGGCCGCTTCTCAATTTACGAAGTTCTTTTAATAAATCTTCAATCGTGTTCATATTTTGAATCGCAATATTTGCATTATGAGAGATGGTTTGCAAATACGTTTTCTCATCTCGGTTCAAGGTTGTGTAATCTTTCTTCCCTTTGCACCACATCATGGTCAGCTTTTCTAACGAGTAGCCTACAATGACTCCAAACCCTTTCTCCGTTTCAATCACTGAACCGATATCATGATGGTGATTGTTCAGATGCTCATCAAAATGGTCGATGATATCCCTGGGAATCTGGTCATACACACAGTACATATTTCGTTTATTATGCTTGGAATAAATATAAATATCTCGAACATTCAGTACATTTTTCACTTCATCACGCATGACCTTCATTAAATCGACCGCATTGGATTGGTCCTTCATGTCCTGAGCCATCCGGTGCATACTCTCCTGATAACCATAACGAGCAGAAAACAAATAACGCTGCAGTTTGAAATCCAACACTTCTTTTACTGATAAAAATAAGACGAAAGAAGATTGGAACAGCAGAAACATTTGAATGTAACTGATCACGTATAAATCTTCTTCAACTAGCCAGCCAATCGTAAACATCAGAGCTAAACTCGGGAGGACAGACAGGATCATATAATACCGGACACGCGTCATGACAAAGTCAATATCAATCAATCTTTCTCTCGTTACCAAATACATGAAGGTAATTGGTAGAGCGATAAGAAACATAGCTCCAACTTCAAGTGAAATCACCTTCACTCCAAAAGCAAGGGCAGGAATCAAATAAAGAAAAATATAAGGAAAGAACGCAATCGTCATCCCTATGGCCATGTATTTAAAAATGGGACCCACCGCTGCACTCTTGTGAATATACAGTCCCCGGTAAATGATAAAAAACGAGATAATATACAAAACCAAAAGCAAGCCGCCGGGGATCGGGTCAAAGAATGCTGGATAAGATTCTATAGTCAGGAAGTAACCTTCAAGTAACGATACAAACCCTACAGTGAGGTATAACGAATACACAATTTTTTTTGAAAACCAATAAATGTTCAATTCCTGAAAATAGTTATATAAAAAATGGATTAAAATCACAGGGGAAAACAAAAATAACCCTGTGTTTAAAAATAGACCGTACAAATCATCCCTTACCGCGCCACTGTTGCTTAAATATCCAGTAGCGATAGCTAGAAAGAACAAAATCAACTGTTCTGCTGAATACCTCTTCGGTACTCGTTTATGAACAAGGTAGGATATACCCAGAATAACTAAAAAGAAAAGAGCGGGAATGACAATGTACAATAACCAATGAATGGGACTTGAATTTTCAATGTCACTGTAGAAAGTCTCTTGTCCATTATGTTGTATTGAAAATGAGTTCGCTCCTTCCAGCTCATTGAACATTGAAACAGAACGATGTTCCTCTGGGGGTTCATCATTTATCGAATGGACTTCTCCTCCAAGCGGAACCCCATGACGGTCTCCCCAACTTCCACTGTGTACAGAGGTCACCACCCATTTTCCTTGTCTTTCGTTTACGCTGATTCCAAGGTAGGGCTGGGTGACGGATAATACGATCATGTAACAAGCGGACAAAATGAAAAAGGATAGAACCAACCACTGAGACCATTTGAAATTAAACATGTATAAATCCACCTTCGTACATTATTCAACCAAGTCTATTATACTATGGAACTTACAGCCTACAACCCATAGTCTTTTTTCCATATATTATTCAGCAATATGGCAGGATTCTTGAAGACTTGATTTCGAGATGTTTGTGCAATTCTTGGGGCTGCGGGAAAAGGTTCGCTTTCCATGGGGCGGGCGCTGAGCCTCCTCAGGCCACGCCTTCCAGGGTCTCAGCTGTCCCGCACACCCCATAGGAGTCTCACCGTTTCCCTCCGCCCCTTTGCCATACGAGGTTCTCGAAATCCCTTGAGCAGTAACCTGCCGAGCTCTGTAATGAAAGCCTGTTCACCCACGCCGTTATAGAGTTGTTTTAACCATACATCCTGCACGAATAAGGCGTGGGAACAGGGTCTGGGAAACGTCCGCATGAAAAAAGAATGGAGACACAAACGCGTGTGTTTTTCTAATGACTGATTCAAAACATTGCAAATCGTCGTTTCCCAGACCCCGTATCCATGGCAAGGATTTATCTTTCATTATTTCAGCTAAGCAAGGCCTTCTTTAAGGATTTTTGTTAGGTGCTCCTTGCACCCCTAAAGAAAGCGAGCCATTCCCCGTAGCCCCTAAATCCACACAAACATCTCGAAACTGAGTCTTCAAGAAACTGAAGCGTTTTGGAAGAAGTAGAAAAGGCAAAAAAAGAAGCCTCCATATAAAATGGAGACTTCTTTAGTAATATTAGACGCGTTGGTCGCTTCCGAAGAAGCTTTTGAAAGATTCAATAGCTGTGTCACGGTTAAGGGCAGCAATGGAAGTCGTTAAAGGAATTCCTTTAGGACATGACTGTACACAGTTTTGTGCGTTTCCGCAACCCATTAGACCCTCTTCATCCATGATTGTCTGCAAACGTTCACTCTTATTCATCTCTCCTGTAGGGTGGGAGTTGAACAGACGAACTTGAGACAATGGAGCAGGTCCAATGAAGTCCGACTTACTATTGACGTTCGGGCAAGCTTCCAAGCATACTCCACATGTCATACATTTGGATAGCTCATAAGCCCACTGACGTTTACTTTCTGGCATCTTAGGTCCTGGACCTAGATCGTATGTTCCATCAATTGGAATCCAGGCTTTAACTTTCTTCAATGAATCGAACATCCGGCTGCGATCAACTGCCAGGTCACGGTTGACTGGGAATGTCGTCATAGGAGCCAAGCGGATCGGCTGTTCGAGTTGGTCAACAAGTGCTGTACAGGATTGACGAGGTGTGCCATTGATCACCATGGAACAAGCGCCACATACCTCTTCCAAACAACCCATATCCCAATAAACAGGAGTCGTCGGTTCACCATCTGCATTGACAGGGTTACGACGAATTTCCATAAGCGCAGAGATGACGTTCATATTTTCACGATACGGAATCTCGAATTTCTCTTCATAAGATGATTCATCAGGGTGGTCCTGACGAGTAATGATCATCGTGACCGTTTTATTTTCGCTCATGATCGTTACCTCCTTTATTTACTTTTCGAGTAATCACGTTTACGAGGCTCGATTAAGGATGTATCGACTTCGTCATAACGGAATACCGGCTTATTGTTTTCTTTATCAAAGCTAGCAACCGTTGTCTTCAGCCAATCTTCGTCGTTACGTTCAGGGAATTCTGGCTTGTAATGGGCGCCACGGCTTTCATTACGGTTGTATGCGCCTTGAGTAATAACACGCGCTAACTGGAGCATGTTCCAAAGCTGACGTGTGAACATGGCTCCCTGGTTGCTCCAGCGAGAAGTATCATTGATGTTGATTCGTTTGTAACGATCCATCAATTCTACGATCTTTTCATCTGTTTTCAGAAGCTTTTCGTTTTCCCGGACAACCGTAACGTTGTCCGTCATCCATTCCCCAAGCTCTTTATGAATTTGGTAAGCATTTTCATCGCCATCCATATTCATAATTTCCTCGAATTTATCCTGTTCTTCTTTTACTTTCTCTTCAAACAGTTTGGATGTCATATCATCCGCCAGTGTTTCTAATCCATCAATATATTTAACAGCATTCGGTCCAGCTACCATTCCACCAAAAATGGAAGAAAGAAGTGAGTTTGCCCCGAGTCTGTTCCCACCGTGTTGAGTATAATCACATTCTCCGGCAGCGAAAATTCCTGGGATATTGGTCATCTGGTCATAATCGACCCACATTCCACCCATGGAGTAGTGCACCGCAGGGAAAATCTTCATCGGTACTTTACGCGGATCATCTCCTACGAATTTTTCATAGATTTCAATGATTCCGCCAAGCTTGACGTCCAATTCCTTCGGATCTTTATGAGAAAGGTCAAGATACACCATGTTTTCACCATTGATCCCTAGCTTTTGATTGACACAAACATCAAAGATTTCGCGTGTGGCAATGTCACGTGGTACGAGGTTTCCATAAGCCGGATATTTTTCCTCTAAGAAATACCATGGCTCCCCATCTTTATATGTCCATACACGTCCACCTTCACCACGAGCCGATTCACTCATAAGGCGCAATTTGTCATCCCCAGGAATCGCTGTCGGGTGAATTTGAATGAATTCTCCGTTTGCATAGTCTACGCCTTGCTGATAAAGGGCACCTGCTGCGGATCCTGTGTTGATGACAGAGTTCGTTGACTTACCGAAAATGATTCCAGGTCCGCCTGTTGCCATGATGACAGCATCTGCTGGGAAGGCTTTAATTTCATGGTCACTAAGGTTCTGACCAATAATACCTCGACCTACACCTTTATCATCGACAATGGCGGATAGGAATTCCCAGTTTTCATATTTCGTTACAAGGCCATTCACTTCATGGCGACGCACTTGTTCATCAAGAGCGTAAAGAAGCTGTTGACCGGTTGTTGCTCCGGCAAATGCTGTACGGTGGTGCTGCGTTCCACCAAAGCGACGGAAATCAAGCAATCCCTCCGGAGTACGGTTGAACATTACGCCCATACGATCCAGCAAGTGAATAATTCCTGGTGCTGCATCACACATCGCTTTTACTGGAGGCTGGTTCGCTAAGAAGTCGCCCCCATAAACTGTATCGTCAAAGTGTTCCCATGGGGAATCGCCTTCCCCTTTCGTATTAACTGCCCCGTTAATTCCGCCTTGGGCACATACAGAGTGAGAACGCTTAACAGGAACAATGGAAAGCAAGTCCACGTGAACCCCTTGTTCTGCTGCTTTAATTGTTGCCATTAGGCCGGCTAAACCACCACCGACAACAACAATATTACGGTTTGTCATGATTGAAGCTCACTCCCTTGAATACTAAAAATCTACCGTTTCGTGATTAAAATTTTCATTGATTATATGCCATATGCGAATTGAATCAGTGTACGAACACCAACATAAGAGATCGCAAGGAAAATAATGATGCTTGCATAGGTCATAATCTTCTGTGAGCGAGGTGATACTGTGATTCCCCAGCTGACAAAGAACGACCAAAGACCATTAGAGAAGTGGAAAGTCGTTGAGATGACCCCTACTATGTAGAACCAAAAGAAGAAAGGTTCAGTAAGGATGCCTTCCATCAACGAATAGTTCAATTCTGCCCAACCGAAACCAATAGCAATTCTCGTTTCCCATACATGCCATGCAATGAATATGAGTGTGATGATTCCAGTGATCCGTTGGAAGATGAACATCCAGTTCCTGAAATAACCGAAGTTAGATAAATTACTTTTCGCTGTGAAAGCAATATACACTCCGTAAATAGAGTGAAACAACAGTGGTAAAAAGATAATGAAAGTCTCCAGTACATAACGATATGGCAAGCTCTCCATAAAATGAGCTGCAGCGTTAAATGCTTCTGGTCCACGTGTTGCAAAAAAGTTCACAGTCAAGTGCTGGATCAAAAAGATCCCGATTGGGACGACTCCCAAAAGTGAATGCAGTCTTCGATTAACGTATCCGCGTGTTCCCGCCATATTTACCCCCCTCAAGATGATAACAGTTTGAATATGAACATTTTTCAGACAGTTAAGCGCTTTAATTTAGCGTTAAAAATAATAGGAAAAGCCCCTGTTCCCTTCTTACTTGTCTGACCAATGTACAATTTGTGACATGTTTATTGTACTTCTATCCCGTATAAGCGTCAAGAAAGCACGTTCATAATTTGCTCAAAAATACACATTTATTTCCTTTCGATGAAAAGGGACAATTTTTATTGCACCAAACCTTGTTTCGAGTGATAATAAGGAGAGAAAGGAATGAGCGTTTTGAAAGAATCTACGAAGCTAACAACCGGCAACATTTCATCGCTTGTAGGGACAGGCGCAGGTTTTGATTTGATGCGTTATTACACCCTCCCGGATTTCTTAGGGAAAGATGCCCCCTACCTCCTTTATTATATGGGGAAGAACATGGCTAGACAGACAGAAATCAGCACCTTGGATGAGCTCTATGAGTTTTTCCAGTACATGGGCTGGGGTGAACTTGTTTTAGTCAAAGAAAAGAGAAAAGAAATGATTTTTAAATTGAGCGGCCATATGATAGAGAAGCGGCTGAATCAAAAAATGTTCGAAGTCGAGTTCCGCATGGAATGTGGGTTCATGGCAGAAATCATCTGCCAAATTAGTGATTATACATATGAATGTTTTGAAGAGAAAAACCACAAAGAGAACTATGTTGAAATTAAAGCACTAAAAGGATAAATAAAGAAAGAAAAGAACCAGCTGTTATTCTTCAGCTGGTTCTTCTACGTTATCCTGATTCAAATGGATGAGAATCGTATTAGCTACAGGTTCCGGAACACCTAATCTCGTAATATCCTCAATATCTGCATTTTTAATTTCCATTACAGACTTGAAGTGTCTTAACAATAAGCGCCTTCGTTTCTGGCCGACCCCTGGTATACGATCCAGTTCAGATTGAATGGCACCCTTGCCTCGAAGCTGTCGGTGAAAGGAAATGGCGAATCTGTGAACCTCATCTTGAATTCTCTGGACAAGATAAAATTCTTGAGACTGACGATCAAGATCGATAGGGCTTGGGGGATCCCCGTATAATAATTCACTGGTTTTGTGTTTATCGTCTTTAGCTAGGCCGCATAGAGGAACATCAACACCGAGTTCATTCTCAAGGACATCAAGAGCTGCCGTCATTTGACCCTTCCCGCCATCGATGACGATTAAATCAGGGAGGGGCAGGTCTTCTTTTAACACCCGCTTGTACCTCCTTCGAATCACTTCTCTCATGGTTTCGTAGTCATCAGGACCCTCTACATCCCTGATCTTATACTTCCTGTACTCTTTCTTATGTGGTTTTCCATCAATGAAAACAACCATGGCTGAAACAGGATCTGCCCCTTGTATATTGGAGTTATCGAAAGCTTCGATCCGGTGAGGTGTTTCAATGTGAAGATGATTTCCAAGTGCTTCAACGGCTTTAATGGTTCGCTCTTCATCTCGTTCGATCAGAGCAAATTTTTCTTCCAAAGATATTTTTGCGTTTTTCATCGCAAGCTCAACCAATTCTTTCTTCCGACCACGCATAGGAATATGGACTTTCGTATCTAATGCTCCTTCTAAAACATCGACGTCCGTTGCAACCGGGACGAGGACTTGTTTAGGATATGGATGGTTTTGGTGCAAGTAGAAGCGGCCGATATAGCTGATAAACGTTTCTTCTGGATCATCGAAAAATGGAAACAACGTGACATCCCGTTCGATGAGTTTGCCCTGACGGACGAAAAAGACCTGTACACACATCCACCCTTTATCATAGGAATAACCGAAGATGTCCCTGTCTACTTGATCATTCATCGTCATCTTCTGTTGTTCCATGACAGATTCAATATGCTCAATTTGATCTCTCAATTCTTTCGCACGTTCAAAATCAAGCTCTTCTGAAGCTTCGAGCATACGCTTTTTCAAATCTTTCTTTATTTCCGTATGGCCCCCATTTAGGAAGGAGGTTATATTTTGTACAATTTCTTCATTGGTTTGTTTGGATACCTTATACTCACATGGTCCCAGGCACTGATGCATGTGGTAATAAAGACAAACACGGTCGGGCATGGTATTACATTTTCTCAATGGATACAATCGATCCAATAGTTTTTTCGTTTCCCTTGCAGCAATGACGTTTGGGTAGGGACCGAAATACTTCCCTTTATCTTTTTTCACGTTTCTTGTAACAATCAGCCTGGGGTGTCTCTCTGCGGTCACCTTCAAATATGGGTACGTTTTATCGTCTTTTAATAAAACGTTGTATTTTGGATCGTATTTTTTTATTAAATTCATTTCCAGTATTAAAGCTTCAATCTCTGAAGTGGTCACGATGTATTCGAAGTTGATGATTTCACGGACAAGTCGCTGTGTTTTACCGTCATGTGCTCCAGTAAAATAAGAGCGAACTCGATTTTTTAACACTTTAGACTTCCCTACGTAGATGACTGTATCATTCTTATCCTTCATCAAATAACAACCGGGCTGGTCCGGTAGTACAGCCAGTTTCTCTTTAATTGTTGAGTTCATAAAAGTTCACTCCATGACTTGCAGATTATATATTGAAAAATACCACAACTATGGAACAAGTATGCAGGTTCAATTCGTCTGGACCAACTTAAGCAACGTCTCGAGTGATTGAAAGTACGCAAAAAGCTGCTTAAGATCTTGAACCTGAGTACACCCTGAAAGATGATGAAAGCCGCGCTGCTTGGCAACGCGGCTTTCAAAGTTAATTCTTTCATTAGGAATGCTTTTGAATCAGTTCAGCCAGGGCTTCTTTCGGTTGGAACCCGATGACTTGATCAACCACTTGACCATCTTTGAATAGAAGCAGTGTCGGGATACTCATGACACCGAACTTACCTGCTGTTTCTTGGTTTTCGTCAACATCCAGCTTGACGATTTTTACTTGATCGCTCATCTCCGCATCCAATTCCTCTAATACGGGTGCAATCATCTTACAAGGGCCACACCATGGTGCCCAGAAGTCAGCTAGGACAAGACCCTGGTTAGTTTCTTCTGTAAAGTTTTGATCAGTTGCTTTTACAATTGCCATTATATAATTCCTCCTCGACCTAATAGTCTGTTAAGAGTATATCACTATCTATTTTTAGTGACTAACAATTTGTTTATACCTTATTTAAACATGGAATAAAGCCGAAGCCAAATATTTGGCTTCGGCTTTAAGCTTAGGCGTTTACTTTCATTTCTTTAATTTCTTCAATTAGTTTAGGCACAACATCGAACAAATCGCCGACAATTCCGTAATCAGCAACATTGAAGATGTTTGCTTCTGGATCCTTATTAATCGCCACAATGACTTTGGAGTTCGACATTCCAGCTAAGTGTTGAATAGCTCCAGATATACCGCATGCAATATACAGGTCTGGCGTTACAACCTTTCCTGTTTGACCGATTTGTAAAGAGTAGTCACAGTAACCCGCATCGCATGCCCCGCGGGATGCACCAACTGTCCCCCCAAGAACCTCAGCAAGTTTCTCAAGTGGTTCAAAGCCTTCCGCACTCTTCACGCCACGACCACCGGCTACAATGACTTTCGCTTCCGAAAGATCGACACCATCCGAAGACTTGCGTAAGATATCCTTTATTATTGTACGGATATTTGAAATCTCCACTTCTTTTTGGGATACGCTTCCTGCTAAAGAGTCATCTCTTGTAAGCGCTGGGATGTTATTTGGACGAATGGTCGCAAACACGAGTCCTTCTGTAACCACTTTCTTCTCGAAAGCTTTTCCGGAATAGATGGGACGTGTGAAAACAATGTCGCCACCTTCAGCGACTACCTCAGTAGCATCTGAAATCAATCCAGACTCGAGCTTACTGGCAAGTTTCGGAGTCAAATCCTTACCAATCGCCGTATGACCCATGATGATTCCTTCAGGTGATTCATCCTGGATCACCTGATATACCGCTTGAGCATAACCATCAGATGTATACGTTTTCAAATCTGGGTTTGAAACAGTGATTACTTTGGAAGCACCATAGTAAACCATTTCCTGTCCCATTTCATTTAAATCGCCATCTCCACAAAGGACACCAACGACTTCTCCCCCATCACTGACGATATTCGCTGCCGCAATGGCTTCAAATGTAACATTACGAAGAGATCCTTCTCTTGCTTCCCCGATCACCAAAACTTTTTTACTCATAAAGATTCTCCTTTCCCTTGTCTATTTACAGTACTTTCGCTTCTGTTTTTAATAATGATACAAGTTCTTTTACTTGGTCATCGACTTCTCCTTCGAGTACTTTCCCTGCTTCTTTTTCAGGTGGAAGGAAAATTTCAGTCGTTTTTGTTTTTGGTTCCACGTCGTCTTCATCCAAGTCCAGGTCATCGATTTCCAGTTCATCGAGTGGTTTTTTCTTCGCTTTCATAATTCCCGGCAAAGAAGGATATCTCGGCTCATTCAAACCTTGTTGACATGTAACCAGGACAGGAAGCGTCGTTTCGACCTTTTCGACATCCCCTTCAACATCACGCTCAATGTTTACTGTCGTGCCATCAATTTTGATATCCGTGATTGTCGTCACACACGGCATATCCAGACGCTCAGCAAGACGAGGACCTACTTGACCACTGGCTTCATCAATGGCTACGTTCCCGCCAAGAATAATGTCGACTTCTTTATCTTCAAAGAATGCTTCAAGAATTTTAACCGTTGTAAACTGGTCACCTTCTTCAAGGTCATCTTCCGTGTTAATAAGAACAGCTTTATCTGCTCCCATAGCCAGAGCTGTCCGAAGCTGTTTCTCTGCTTCCTCTTCTCCGATCGTCACGACTGTCACTTCACCGCCGTGCTCGTCACGCAGATTAATCGCTTCTTCCACCGCATACTCATCATATGGGTTGATGATGTACTCTGCCCCATCATCAGCAATCACTCCATTACTTACAGAGATTTTTTCCTCTGTGTCGAACGTTCTTTTCAACAAAACGTAAATATTCATGTCTATATACCTCCTGGACTATTGATTTTTAAATGCTGGCTTTCTTTTTTCAATGAATGCTTGGATGCCTTCTTTAGCATCTTCATTCCCAAACACCTCTCCAAAGGCGTCCGCTTCCGCATGGTTCCCTGCTTCAAACTGAGAAGTATGGGCATACGGAATCAACTTCATGACATGGTGAATCGTCGGCCCGCTTTTTTGAGCAATCGTTTGAGCCAATTGTTCTGCTTTTTCAAAAAGTTCCTCATTAGAAAAACTTTGATTAGCAAGACCTAGTCTGGCAGCTTCTTCACCACTAATCGGCACACCTGACAGAATCATTTCATAAGCTTTCGCTGTGCCGACGTATCTTGGTAACCTTTGGGTCCCTGCAAAGCCAGGGATAATTCCAAGATTCAATTCAGGCAACCCTAACTTTGCATCATCTGCTACATAGCGGATGTGGCAGGACATGGCAAGTTCAAGACCTCCACCTAGTGCTGCGCCATGGATAGCAGCAATCACAGGGATATGAAAATTCTCAATTCTACTAAACAATTGCTGCCCCTTAGATGCCAATCCCTTATAATCATCTGCACCTTGGAGAGATGTAAATTCCTTAATATCAGCTCCTGCAGAGAAGAAACGTCCTTCCCCTTTAAGAAGGATCGCTTTTATGGAAGGGTCACTTTCCATTTGATCCAGTTCCTTGGAAAGGTCCTGAAGTATGGAGCTGGACAGTGCGTTGGCAGGCGGGCTCTGAATCGTGATTTCTGCTACATTCCCTTTTACTTGTGAAGTTAAAGTCGACAAATCATCATCACCTTTCTCACTTATCATGACGGGCTAATCCATTCACAATTAAGCTATGGACTTCTTTGGCCTGTTCTTCTATGTTATACCGTTGCTCTTTCATGACCCAATTTGTCACCGTCTCATCCATCGTTCCAAAAATCATTTGACGTACAAGACGGCGATCCAGGCCACTACGGAACAACTCCTCCTCGACACCTTCTTCAACAATTTGATCAATGACGTTCAAATAGCGCTTCAATACATGGTTGATTTTTTGTCTCAACTCTTTATTCGATTGGCGCAATTCCAACTGTGTCACAATCGCCAGATGGTGATCGGCAGCCAGCTGTTCAAAATGTGTTTGGATTAAAGTCAAAAGTTTTTGTTCCGCTGACTGCTTAGAGGTTGTTTCCTGCTCAATCTTTTCTATGAATTGCCCCATTTTTTCTTGAAACAATGATACGAGTATATCTTCCTTGTTTTTAAAATAAAGATAGATGGTTCCATCTGCCACTCCCGCTTTTTTTGCTATCTTAGAAACTTGAGAAGAGTGGTAGCCATTTTCAGCAATGACTTCGACAGCTGCATCAATGATTTGTTTGAATTTCGGTTTATTTTTCTTCAATGGTATATCTCCTTGCTATTGCGAACTGAAAAATGAATGAATCATCATTCACTTATTATTCTACAAGCAAAGAAATATTCTGTCAACTTTCTTTTTGGGGTTTATTGAATACTTTCAGATTCCTCATACTTGCGCTTTTCTTCATCGATCAATGTCCTCCTTAAGATTTTACCGACCGCTGTTTTAGGTAGCTCATCTCTAAATTCATACAACCGCGGCACTTTATAAGAAGCAATGTTTTTACGACAATATTCATTCAGTTCATCTTCTGTAATTTCGCTTCCCTGTTTTTTAACGATGAAGGCTTTTACGGTTTCTCCGCGATACGGATCAGGAACTCCTACAACGACAGCTTCTTGAATTTCGGAGTGCTCGTAAAGGACTTCTTCCACTTCGCGAGGGTAGATGTTATATCCGCCTGCGATGATCATGTCTTTTTTCCGGTCGACGATATAAAAGTATCCAGCATCATCCATATACCCCATATCCCCTGTACGGAACCAGCCATCCTCACTGAGAACTTGAGCCGTTTCTTCTGGTCTGTTCCAATAACCTCTCATCACTTGAGGACCTTTGACGACGATTTCTCCGATTTCTCCATTCTCAGCTTCTTCATCAGCATCCATCTTGTAGATCTTCGCGTCTGTATCCGGCCATGGCACACCGATGCTTCCACTCATACGCTGCCCCCATACCAGATTGGAATGGGTAACTGGAGAGGTTTCCGTCAACCCATAGCCTTCAACAAGACGACCACCTGTGACAGCTTCGAAGCGTTCTTGTACTTCAACCGGCAACGGAGCTGAACCACTAATACAAGCTTCAATGGATGAAAGGTCATATTTTTTCAAATTCGGGTGGTTCAATAAGGCAATATAAATCGTAGGGGCTCCAGGAAATAAGGTCGGTTTTTGTTTTTCGATGACTTTCAAAACATCTTCCGGTTCAAACTTTGGCATAAGAATCATTTTGTTCCCCATCATGACAGACAGGTTCATAACCGAAGTCATTCCATATACATGGAAGAACGGTAAAATGGCAAGCACGGTTTCTTCGCCGTCTTTGCACTTGTACAACCATTTCTTCGACATTTGCGTGTTGACGATCAGATTGTAATGAGTAAGCATTACACCTTTTGGAAAACCAGTCGTTCCTCCGGTGTATTGTAATAACGCAAGATCCTCTTTAGGATCGATCTCTACCTCTTCGACATTTCCGCTTGCGTTTTTCAAGATGTGGGACCATAGATGAGTATCTGTGGATTGTTCCGGTTTGACGAGCACTTGATACTGCCGTTTTTGAATAAAAGGATAAATTTTATTTTTAGGGAAAGGAAGGTAATCTTTAATACCTGTCACGATGATGTGTTCAAGAGGGGTATCAGGTTTGATATTGGCAGCCTTTGGATAAAGAATATCAAGACAAATGATCATCTTGGCTCCAGAATCATTCATTTGATACTCCAATTCCCTTTCCATATAGAGAGGGTTCGTCTGAACAACGATTCCTCCAGCCATAAGGACTCCATAATAGGAGATGACGGATTGAGGACAGTTCGGCAACATGATGGACACCCGGTCGCCTTTTTCCAACCCAAGGTCCTGCAAATAGCTCGCTAATGCTTGGGCCTGTTCATAGATTTCTTTATAATCCAACTCCTTGCCCATAAAATAAAGCGCTTTCTTTTCTCCGTAAACTTCAGCGCTTTCTTTAAGGTAATCATGGAGTGGTTGTTCTTTGTAATCAATAGTGACAGGGACTTCTGGTGGGTATAACTTGTGCCATGGACGTTGAAAATCACTCATTTGACAGACCTCCCTAATAATTGTCTTCTCTCCTATTATAACGACTAAAGGCTCATATTTGAATTATTATTTAAAAAATTGAAAATATTCCCCTTTAAACTAACCCCATTCCTGCATATAAGCTCCCGTTTGTGGAAGACTCAGTTTCGAGACTTTTGTTGAAGTGGATGGGGGCTGCGGGGAATAGCTCGCTTTCCGCGGGAGCGCGGTGAGCCTCCTCGGACTGCGTCCTGTGGGGTCTCACCAAGCACTTTTTTCCCGCAGGAGTCTCGCCATTCCCCTCCGCCCCTTGCCGTAAGAGTTTCTCGAAACTACCTTCCAGTAACAAGAGCTTTTATGGTTAAGAATCCTATATCGACACGCCTTTAGCAGGATTTTACAACAGAACTAGGCAAGGTACTATAAGAGGGATTTCGAAAACCTCATTTGGTAAAGGGGCGGAGGGAAACGGTGAGACTCCTATGGGGTGTGCGGGACAGCTGAGACCCCGGAAGGCGTAGCCTGAGGAGGCTCAGCGCCCGCCCCATGGAAAGCGAACCTTTTCCCGGAGCCCCTAGAATCCCACAAAAGTCTCGAAATCGAGTCTTACACAAGCCTGCCATATACTTTAATAACTAAAATCAACATTAACATAAAAAAACAAGAAGCCCGGTTAGTTTTTGGCTTCTTGTTAGATTAGGAATCTAATACTTATATGATAAAAAACAGAATGCCGACGATGAGAAAAGCCGCGGCAACGACCATTAATATTTTGGCTAAGGTTTCCACTGTCTCTCTCCTTAAATGATATTCGCTCCAATCACATACGAAAGGCCGATGGAAATGACTAAGGAAATGAATCCTACGGCACGGTTGTCATTTGCAATTTCTTCATCGATCTTAAAAGATGGGGTCAAGAATTCAAAAATGAAATAACCGCAAAGGAGAAGAGCAAATCCATACAAGCCCCAGCCCATCGTTTGGGTGAGTGAGTCATTATGTTCAATTGAAAAACGAAAGATGTTTGCAATTCCAAATAGTTTCCCCCCGGTAGCCATCGCTACAGCAATGTTGCCCTTCTTGATTTCTTCCCAGTTATTATAGGAAGTAACGATTTCAAAAATCGCCATGAAAAGAACTAAACACAGGACAACAACACTATAACGAGCGGCGGTTTCCACTAACGTGTATTCCCAAAAATTACTCATTCCTCCGCTCCCTTTTCACGAATTATCGAAACTCAAGGACGGTCACTCCACTTCCACCTTCATTCATGCCTCCTGCCCGATGGCTGGAGATGCTTCGGTGGTTCTTTGCGAAATTTTGAACCGCTGTCCGGAGAGCTCCCGTCCCCTTTCCATGGATAATAGATACTCGTGGATAGCCTGCTAAAAGAGCGTCATCAATATATTTTTCTAAACGGTTCAACGCATCTTCATAGCGTTCGCCACGTAAGTCGAGTTCTGTTTTCACATGGAAGTTCTTCCCTTTGACTGTCGCCATTGGCTTTTCTTTATAAGGTTGCTTCGCCTTTACGAATTCAAGTTCTTTGCGTTTGGCTTTCACTTTCATTACACCAACCTGAACCTGGTACTCATTCTTACCTGTCTGTTCCACTATGGTTCCTTGCTGGTTAAGAGTCAGTAGCTTCACTTCATCTCCAGGGTTCAATTCTCTCGACTCTTTCTTAGGTGCTGGAGCTGCTTTCGGTTTCTTCTTCGCAAGTTCAGGCTGTGCTTCATCAAACATCTTACGAGCTTCAATCCACTCATGTTCTTTCATTTGTGCCTGTGATTTCATGTTCCGTATTTCGCCAACGATCGTTTCTGCTTCTTCTCTGGCCTGGCGAATAGCTTTCTCTGCTTTTTGTTCCGCTTTTTCATATAATTTTTCACGCTGCTCTTCAAATTGGTCCCATTTCTGCTTCAATTCATTTCGGAGCTCTTCTGCTTCTGCGAGGAATCGTTCTGCTTCTTCATAATCCTGCTCTGCTCCCCGCTTCGATTCTTCTAATGAAGCAATCATATTTTCAACACTCTGAGAATCCACACCGATATGACCTTTCGCAGACTCAATCACAGATTCTCTTAAACCTAGACGCCTGGAAATCTCAAATGCATTACTCCGACCTGGAACACCAATCAACAAGCGGTAGGTCGGTTTTAGTGTTTGAATATCAAACTCGACAGAAGCGTTGATAACGTCCGGGCGATTGTAGCCATAAGCTTTCAATTCCGGATAGTGCGTCGTCGCGATGACACGGGCCTTCCGGTTGACCACTTCATCTAAGATCGACATCGCAAGAGCCGCTCCTTCTTGCGGATCCGTTCCAGCACCAAGTTCATCAAATAAGACTAAGGACTGGTCGTCCACTTTGTCCAAAATGTCTACGATATTGGTCATATGAGAAGAAAAAGTAGATAAACTTTGTTCGATGGACTGTTCATCCCCGATGTCTGCATAGACTTCTTTGAATACAGCCATCTCACACCCATCCAATGCCGGTACCTGTAATCCGGACTGTGCCATCAGCGTGCATAAACCTACGAGTTTGAGAGTAACCGTTTTTCCTCCTGTGTTCGGTCCAGTAATAACAATCGATGTATAGTCCTTGCCTATTTCAATGTCATTCGGAACGACTTCATCTCCCGATATTAGCGGATGTCTTGCTTGTTTCATGTCAATGCGGCCTTCGTCATTCATCTTAGGCATGGCTGCTCTCATCTGCTTACCTAACTTCGCTCTGGCAAACATAAAGTCCATATGCCCTAACACATTCACATTTTCATATAAAGGTTCATGGTTTTCCGCAATCGCATCGGATAGTTCTTTCAGGATTTTTTCAATCTCATTTTTTTCTTGGACACGGGCTTCTTGCAGCTGGTTATTCAAGTCAACCACCGTTTGTGGCTCTATGAACAACGTCGCTCCTGAAGATGATTGATCATGGACAATCCCACCTATGGATCCACGATATTCTTGTTTAACAGGAAGAACATACCGTTCATTTCTTATGGTGACAATGGCATCGGAAAGCATTTTTGATTTAGATTTTGTAAAGGACTCCATTTTGTCCCTTACCCGGCTCTCATAAGTCCGGATTTTCGAACGGATGGATCTCAATTTCTCAGAAGCTCCATCCATAACTCCTCCATGTTCATCGATACAATTTCTGATTTCACTCTCTAGTTCCCTTAATGGAGCGATGGTAGAAACCATATCTCTTAAAATGGGCATTTCGGGTTCTTCCATATCTTCGATGAAGCGCTTCAGTTGTCTGCCTCCATATATCGTACTGGCGACATCCAGACATTCTAATGCGCTTAGCGTGCCGCCAATTGTGGTCCGCTTCAAGCTTGGCTTGATGTCAAATATACCGCCAAGTGGGACATGGCCTTTCAAGCGCAGGACTTGTCCAGCTTCATCCGTCTCCATTTGCAAGTGACGAACCTCTTCCAAATCAGAAGATGGTTTCAAGGCGGCCGTTTTTTCTTTCCCCAAGGAAGAGGCCGCTTGTTCGTTCAATTGTTCTATGATTTTTTTAAATTCTAGTACATGAAGGATGCGTTGATTCATGTGTAACCGTCTCCTTTATTACTCCTTATGGATCTTGAACTTATCCATCAACTGTTGTTTCGTCCACGTATTGATGACTGTCTCTTTTCTCAGCCAACCTTTTCGCGCTGTACCAATTCCTATTTTCATATGCTCCAACATTGAATAACTGTGAGCATCCGTATTAACGGCAATGTTTACGCCCTCTTCCTGAGCTCTCATTAACCATTCCCAACTCAAATCCAATCGGTTAGGGTTCGCGTTAAGTTCAAGGATCGTGCCTGTTCGCTTCGCCCCTTCAATCAATGCTTCAAGGTTCACGTCGTAGCCTTCGCGACGGCCGATTAAGCGTCCGGTCGGATGAGCAATCATATGGACATGAGGGTTTTCGAGGGCATTGGTCAACCTTTCCATAATTTGATCCTGCGATTGCTGAAAGCTTGAGTGGATGGATGCGATGACAAAGTCCATCTCTTTCAGAAACTCATCATCAAAATCCAGTGATCCATCCGGAAGAATGTCCATTTCAATACCAGCAAAGATATGGAAATCTTCCATTTCTTCATTCACCTTTTCAATCTCTTTCCTTTGCAAACGTAAACGTTCTTCATTCAACCCGTTTGCTACACGCAAGTATTTCGAGTGATCGGTGATAGCGATGTACTCATACCCTTTTGCTTTTGCTTTCTCTGCCATTTCTTTAATGGACTGTGCTCCATCACTCCAAGTCGAGTGCATATGAAGATCCCCGCGAATATCATTCAATTCCACGAGTTCGATGGGTTCTTTGAATTTCTCTACTTCCCCATAATTTTCCCTAACTTCAGGAGGGATGAAATGAAGACCAAAATGTTGGAAAAATTCTTCTTCTGTTTCAAACGTTTGGACTTCTCCCGTTTCCGCTTTTTCAATCCCATACTCACTAATTTTCTCATCGTTCTGCTTAGCGAGTTGTCTCATAGCGACATTATGGTCTTTGGACCCTGTGAAATGATGTAAGGTCGAAGCAAATTCTTCTGGTGCAACAATACGGAAATCAATGCCTATATCATAGCCTTCATTGACAACGACAGAAACCTTCGTCTCGCCTGAGGCGACAATCTCTTTTATATCTGGATACGCCAATAGCTCATCTCGAGTTTCAACAGCATTTTCAGAGGCAATGATGAAATCTAAATCCTTAATCGTTTCACGCATTCTTCTTAAACTTCCCGCTCTTGAAAAACGTGTGAATGTCTTTCCCTGTTCTAGAAAATGCTCTATTTTTTCTGCTAATGGAAGCATGACAGCAACCGGCAACCGTTCTGGGCGTGCTCCTGCATCTTCAATCGCCTTCAACATCTTTTCAGCAGACTTTTTCCCGAAACCATCCAGCGCTTCCACTTTTCCTGCCTCCAGAGCTTCTTTCAATGCCTCTGCATCGGTCACACCTAATTGTTGATAAAGCTTTGCCAATTTCTTTCCACCGAGACCTGGAAGGTCAAGTAATGGGACAAGGCCGGCTGGAACTTCTGCCTGTAATTGTTTTAATGTATCTGATTCTTCGTTTTCTAAGTATTCATCGATGACAGTTGCCGTACCTTTTCCGATTCCTTTCATTTTGGTGAAATCATCAATCTCACTTAATGATCTGTCATCACGTTCTAAAGCTTGGGCAGCCTTACGGTAAGCAGATATTTTAAAAGGGTTCTCCCCTTTCAACTCTAAGTAAACAGCAATTTTTTCCAATAATTTAATGACTTGCTTCTTATCGATAGCCATGATTTATCGACTCCTTCACGTTTTATCCTGTTTTCAAGATGAAAAAAAGCCGCCATGATCATAATCATAGCGGCTCCACCTGTACTTTCATCCTAACGTCTTACTCAGCCAGCTACATGTTCAATCCACAGCGTTTTCAATTGTTCTGAAAAGACTGGTGTGTGTTCGATGATCAGCTGTGCAAGAATCGATCCGTCCAAAGCACTTTGCACTCCAGCAAGAGGTACAAGCGCCGCTATGTACAGCACCACGAATAAGATGACATAATTTTCAATAAAGCCTAAAATTCCACCTAACATCGTATTCAAAGAATTCAAGATCGGCAGTTCCGAAACAAAGTCCAACATGGACGCAATAATATGTAAGATGATTTTGGCTCCAAAAAAGATAATGGCAAAAGCAACAGCGTTATAAAACGCTTGTTCCAAAGGCAGATTTTCTAAGAAGATCGCCCAGGAAGAATCCTGAGGCAGTTCAGGATAAGGTACCCATAACGTCAGTTTCGGCGCGAGGTCATCATAGTAGATAACAGCGAGTACAAAGGCTACAACGAATCCGATGAGGTGGAAAAGCTGGAGAATAAAACCTCTTTTCAGCCCTGTTATTACACCAATAAACAAAATAAACAACAACAATAAATCAATCATTTTACCCTCTGTCCTCTTTCTCTTTCTTTTCAATATAATTCATAAGTTCTGTACATTCTTCCTTTAATTTCATATATTCATTCATCGTATTCACAGCGGTCAAAACGGCGAGCTTTGCCGTATCCAGGCTAGGATTTGCTTCGTGGATTTCTCGCATCTTTTGGTCCACCAGACTGGATACCATACGGATATGATGGGGCTCTTCATGACCAACTATAGTGTAAGATCTTTTGTTGATCTCCACTGTAATTCTTTTTTTCTCTTGGTCTGACTGCGACACATTCATACCCCCTAGTTTCTCTCAATCCTAAACTTTATATTAACACGAAGCTTGACAAATAGGAAACCAATATGGATGTTTTTCGCAAATGTTCTCTTTTGCCATCCATTTTGCTATACTAATCCTATCATTTTAGACAGAAAGGAATCCATTATGCCCCAAGTTGTATTGAAATTACCTGCCTCTACACTAGAGAAGATGAAGAAGTATTATGCCTCAAGCCAAAAAAACAGTCCACCAGCGGCGTTGTTTGCAGCTAAAACAGCGAGCTGTACGATTACAGCCTACAAATCAGGCAAGGTGCTTTTCCAGGGTCAAAAACCAGAAGAAGAAGCTGAGAAATGGGGAACCGTTTCTTCCACTACCTCCGGAGGTCAGAACAAAAGCAAGAATAAACGCCATGCTTTTCATCCCGATGAACAGCTTTTCGTAAGCTCCCATATAGGATCCGATGAAGCGGGGACAGGGGACTATTTCGGACCCATCACTGTAGCAGCCGCTTTTGTAACGAAAGAACAAATTCCACAGTTGAAAGCGATCGGTGTCAAAGATTCAAAAAACCTTTCGGATGCTCAAATTACCAACCTGGCTAAAGATATTGTAGCTATGAAAATCCCTTACAGTCTACTGAGGCTGCCGAATAAAAAATACAACCAGTGGCAGAGAAAAGGATGGAGCCAGGGGAAAATGAAAACGATCCTCCACCATCAAGCCTTGAACCGTCTTCTAGAGAAGATTGCACCTAAAAAACCGGATGGAATATTAATTGACCAATTCTCAGAACCACATGTGTACAAAAAGCACTTGAGAAGTGAGAATCAGCAACTTCAAGAACACGTTTACTTTATGACAAAAGCGGAAAGTTATTCGATTGCTGTCGCAACAGCTTCCATCATTGCAAGGTCTGCTTTTGTAAAAGCGATGAACGAGATGGAATTCGATACAGGTCTTCCGATACCAAAAGGAGCCTCCGGAAAAGTGGATCGTGCCGCTGCAGCTATCATTGAAGCCTACGGGGAAGAAAAGCTGGAGGAATTAGCTAAAGTTCACTTTGCCACCACTGAAAAAGCAAAAAAATTCGTTAAATAATCCGATGTTGCATAAACAAAAAGCTCAGAGTTAAGGAAACTCTGAGCTTTTTGTTTATCATATGGTTTATCCACGAAGTTCAGCCTGATGCTGACTTTTCACCGCTTCCAGGATAGCATTGTGCGTCTCTTCTACTTCTTGATCCTTCAAGGTACGAAGTGGATCTAAGTAAAGCAGACGGAAAGCGAGAGACTTCTTCCCTTCATCTAGATGTTCACCTTGATAAAGATCGAATACTTGAACATCCTTCACTAATGGACTTCCTGCCTCTGCAATCGTTGCCTCAATCGATCCTGCGGTCACATTTTCATCTACGACAAGCGCAATGTCACGAGAAACAGATGGGTGACGAGGAATCGTCTGGAATTTCTCTTCTTTCTTATATTCCTCAATGAGCACATCCAAATTCACATCAAAGACATACGTTTCTTTCAGTCCGAGCTGTTTTTGAAGTTTCGGATGGACCTGCCCAACGAAGCCGATGACTTTTCCATTAACGGACACGGTTGCCGTACGTCCTGGATGCATATGATCCAACTTCGTTTTTTCATAGCTGAAAGGAAGATCCAGCTGTTCACTTAATCCTTCCAAAATCCCTTTAGCAACGAAAAAGTCGACCGATTTTTTCTCTTGCTGCCATGGATGTGAGAGCCATTCCCCTGTCAATGCGCCTGATGCACGCAGCATTTCTTCCGGCTGTTTCGTTACTTTTTCCTCTTCACTAATAAACACGGTACCGACTTCATAGAAAGCAAGGTTTTCCTGTTTCCGTGCCACGTTATAGGATAAGGATTCTAACAACTCAGGAACCATGCTCAAGCGGAGCGTGCCATGGTCTTCACTCATAGGCATAGCAAGAGCGACAGGGCTAACGGATTTTTCTTTCACTTCAGGGCTGACAAGCATTTGTACTTTATCCTCATGAGTAAGGGAATAAGTAATTGTCTCATGAAGTCCCGCACCTTCAAAGTATGCTTTCACTTTACGTTTCAGCAATTGCTCAAGCGTCAAACCACCTGCTTGAGACGCCCCTTGTGGAAGTGTATACGGAAGGTTATCGTAGCCATAAATGCGTGCCACTTCTTCCAGCATATCTTCAAAGATGGTAATGTCTCCACGTCTTGTCGGAACAGACACATGGAACTCATCCCCGTTTTGATCATAATTGAACTGAAGACGACGGAAAATGTCGGCGATATCCTCATTTGAAATATCGGTTCCAAGTCGATCGTTGATTGTGTTCGTGTTTACAGTGACTTGCTTTTCAGAGCGGTCCAATTCGTCATGGGACACGACACCATCCAATACCGTTCCTCCTGCATATTTTGCAAGAAGTTCGCAAGCTCTCAGGCCGGCACGTTCTACGCGGTTCGGATCGACACCTTTTTCAAATCGTGTACTTGATTCACTGCGGAGCCCATGATCTTTAGAAGCTTCACGTACCACAGATGGATCGAAAAATGCGGCTTCTAAGATGATCGTCGTCGTATCATCTTGAACTTCAGACTCAGCCCCACCCATAACACCAGCGATGGCATGAGCTTTTTCCCCATTCGTAATGACGAGGTGATCGCTCTTCAGTGTGCGCTCCTGGTCATCAAGCGTCGTCATCTTCTCTCCATCTTTTGCACGACGTGTAACAATGGTATGCGAACCGAAACGGTCGTAATCGAAGGCGTGAAGCGGCTGTCCATACTCCATAAGTACGTAGTTTGTAATGTCCACGACATTGTTGATTGGACGGATGCCTGCCGCAGTCAAACGGTTACGCATCCACAGTGGAGATGGTCCGACTTGGATGTCCTTAATAATGAATGCTCCATAATAAGGGTTCGCTTCTGAGTCTTCCACGACTACAGAAACATGGTCTGCTGTTTTCTCACCACAAGTTTGGACGTTTTCCTCAGCCAATTCATACGTGCCATCGATGGCTGCTGCTACTTCATAAGCTACGCCGGCCATGCTTAGAGCGTCCGAGCGGTTGGGTGTCAATCCAAGCTCGATGATCAAATCATCAAGATTTAACAAGGAAACAGCATTCGCTCCGACTTCTACATCTTCCGGAAAAACAAAAATACCATCAGCGAATTCTTTCGGGACATCTTTTTCATCGACGCCTAGCTCTTGAAGAGAACAGATCATCCCGTTCGATTCTTCTCCGCGCAGTTTTGTCTTTTTAATTTTGAAGTTGCCAGGAAGAACCGCTCCCGGTGTCGCTACAGGAACTTTTTGACCTTCAGCGATGTTCGGTGCGCCACAAACGATCTGAAACGTTTCTTCTCCGACGTCCACTTGGCAAAGGTTCAATTTATCGGCGTTCGGATGCTGTTCACAAGATCGGACATACCCGACGACAACGCCTGTGACCTCTTCTGCTACAGGTTCAACACTTTCCACTTCAATTCCGGTCTTCGTAATGATTTCTGCCAGTTCTTCTGGCGAGTAACGACTGACATCAATATATTCTTGCAACCAATTCAATGATACAAGCATTGTTTCATTCCTCCTTTAAGCCTTGTGGTATTGTTCTAAGAATCGAATATCATTGGTGTAGAAGTGACGGATATCATCCACTCCATATTTCAACATGGCGATCCGCTCAGGTCCCATACCGAATGCGAATCCTGAATATTCTTTCGGATCATATCCTGCCATCTCAAGGACGTTCGGGTGAACCATGCCGCCTCCAAGAATTTCGATCCAGCCGGTTCCTTTACATACTGAGCAGCCTTTCCCTCCACATACTTTACAGGAAATGTCCATTTCTACGGATGGTTCGGTGAATGGGAAAAAGCTTGGACGAAGACGTATTTCACGATCCGCTCCGAACATCTGCTTCGCGAATGCATTCAGTACGCCTTTCAAATCGCTCATTCGCACGTTTTTATCGACTAATAGTCCCTCAATTTGCGTGAACTGGTGAGAGTGAGTCGCATCATCTGTGTCACGACGATAGACCTTACCAGGGCAAATCATTTTAACGGGTTCACTGCCATCTTTAGCTCCCATTGTCCGTGCTTGAACAGGGGAAGTATGGGTACGCATTAAGAGTTCTTCCGTTACGTAGAAAGAATCCTGCATATCCCTTGCCGGGTGGCCTTTCGGCAGATTCAGTGCTTCAAAGTTGTAATAATCCGTCTCCACTTCAGGTCCTTCTTTGATTTCAAAGCCCATACCGATGAAGAGGTCTTCAATTTCCTCCACGATACTCGTCAATAAGTGAGGACCTCCAATCTTTACAGGACGGGCAGGAAGAGTGACATCAATGCTCTCTTCTTCCAATTGCTTTTCTAATGCTGCATCCTCAAGAGCCGTTTGTTTTGTCTCAATCGCCTGAGCAATATGTTCTCGAACATCATTCGCCAATTGCCCAATAACCGGACGCTCTTCTTTGGACAATTTGCCCATTCCTCTCAGAACTTCCGTAATCGGGCCCTTTT
Organism: Halobacillus trueperi; assembly: GCF_003386945.1. Taxonomy (NCBI): domain Bacteria; kingdom Bacillati; phylum Bacillota; class Bacilli; order Caryophanales; family Bacillaceae; genus Halobacillus; species Halobacillus trueperi. The sequence continues at coordinate 423,807 of NZ_QUAE01000002.1, forward strand.
TTCCTAAGTACTCGACTCTTACATCCTTCAAGCCTTGAACAGAATCCGCCTGATCAACTTTCTTCAAGGCTTCCTGTTGCAGCTCTTCTAAACGTTCCTTCATGCTTTTTCCTCCTTTAAAATCGTTTCGACTCATTTCCCTTTCACGTTTCAAAACTTTTTAAGGTTGAAAAACGGCTGGAAAATAAAAAAAGCCCCATCCCTAAAAAGGGACGAGACTTGTATGGTCGTTTCGCGGTACCACCCTTGTTGACACATTTACATGTGCCCACTTTGATGAAAATAACGGATTAAATCCGGGCCTATGGCCAGCTCCAGAGTGAAATTTCGAAACATGCCACGTTAGAAGCACTTCCAGTCCAAGGTGCTTCCTCCCTATAACGATTTACATTCATCTACTTTGCTCTTTCTAAGCTTTTCATTGTTTAATTTTTATCAACTGAATATATTATAGTCAAAGAAGCCCATGGATGCAACCTTATCCCTTTAAATGATACATAAGGACAGCACCTGCGATTCCTACATTCAGCGACTCTGCCTGTCCATAAATCGGGATATAGACACGTTGATCTGCTTGGTTCAAAACAGACTCTTGAATCCCCTGACCTTCATTCCCTACAATGAGTGCAGCTCTAGAAGGAGCTTGCAGTTGTTGAAAAGGAACAGCATCCTTCAGAGCAGAAGCCCAAATCTGGACTCCTTCTTCTTTCATGGTTTTTACAAAGTCTTCTAACTCCCCTGTGATGACGGGGATGTGGAAGATGGACCCTTGCGTAGCTCGGATGACTTTATCATTGTAGGCATCCACTGTACCTGAACCTAAAATCACCTGGTCGAACCCTGCTGCATCAGCTGTCCGAATCAGTGTACCCACATTCCCAGGATCCTGAACGGAGTCAAGCATTAATGTTAATATGGCTTGATTTAAGGATGGTTCCTTCTGTTTGACGATTGCTGCAATACCTTGAGGTGTTTCCGTTTCTGCAATAGCCCGAAACACAGAATCATTGACCATTACCGTAGGAATATCTTCGGGGATCGAAAAATCTGTTCCTTCACGAACAATCATTTCAACAATCTCCCAATCACTTTTCATCACCTCTTCTACGAGATGAAAGCCTTCTACAATAAAGGTTCCTGTTTGATTTCTATATTTGCGTTTATGTAGTTTTTTCCATTCCTTCACTTTTGTATTTTGTAAGGAAGTCAACATAGTAGTCCCTCATTTGCGTGTTTATTTCTCATTCATCATACATAGCAGGACCATGGTTGGTCAAACTAAAGAAGAATATTCGCGAAGTTATGCAGAAAAGGAGGTTGAATGACCAATGAACTTGAATTTAAGAGCAGCAATTCTTTCTAACGTCAGCGGACATAATGCCGAACAATTGGAAGCGACCATCGATGATGCCTTGCAAAAAGGAGAAGAAAAAATGCTTCCTGGTCTTGGTGTCTTTTTTGAAATGTTATGGAAAGAATCCGATGAACAAGAAAGACAAGAAATCCTGGATACATTAGAGCAGGGATTGAAGCAAAATCAGTGAAAAAAAGCCAACCTGAAAAGGGTTGGCTTTTTACGTCATTGAGAGTTAATTAAAGGTTATTTCCTGCACTTTGTCTGCATCAAGTCCTTTGATGACTTCAACAATCAAACGTACCGCATTTTCAAAGTCATCACGGTGAAGCATCGCTGCGTGAGAGTGAATGTAGCGCGTTGCAATCGTAATGGACAACGCAGGAACACCGTCATGACTTAAATGAATCGCTCCAGAGTCCGTTCCGCCGCCTGCAAGAGAATCAAACTGATATGGAATCTCATTGGCATCCGCCGTGTCTGTTACGAAATCACGAAGGCCTTTATGTGAAATCATGGACGCATCATAGAGGATGATTTGAGGACCTTCACCCATCTTGCTTGAGGCATCTTTGTCTGACACACCAGGTGTATCTCCAGCGATTCCAACGTCCACACCAAAAGCGATATCCGGGTTAATCACATTGGCAGACGTACGAGCCCCACGCAGACCTACTTCTTCCTGGACGGTTCCAACACCATAAACGATATTCGGGTGTTTTTCACCTTTCAACTGCTTCAGTACTTCAATAGCAATCGCACAACCAATACGGTTGTCCCAAGCTTTCGCAAGAAGCATCTTCTCATTTTTCATTTGTGTGAATTCGAAATATGGAACGACTGAATCTCCGGGTTTCACACCAAATTCCATCGCTTCTTCTTTGCTTGAAGCACCAATATCAATAAACATATCTTTAATATCCACGGCTTTTTTACGTTGCTCCGGAGGCAGGATATGTGGTGGTTTGGATCCAATTACTCCTGTCAAATCTCCATTACGTGTCATGATGGTCACACGCTGTGCAAGCATCACCTGGCTCCACCAGCCACCGACGGTTTGGAAATAAATATACCCGTTATCATCAATGCGAGTAACCATGAATCCTACCTCATCAAGGTGACCTGCTACCATAACACTCGGACCTTTTTTATTCCCTACCTTTTTCGCGATCAAGCTGCCTAAGTTATCTGTAAACACTTCATCTGCGTATGGAGCGATGTATTGCTTCATCACATCACGAGCTTCCCGCTCATTACCAGGAACGCCTTTAGCATCCGTCAAATCTTTTAACATTTGTAATGTTTCGTCTTTTTTAGCCATATGTAACAATTCCTCCTTTTCCTATCCAATGGATATTATAAACCTTTTGAAGCGATTTCACAAAAAATTCAGTTTCCTGCATGATCAATACCCTTCATCTTGACGCTCAAAGTTTATGGCATTTTTTCTTTCGTATGCATCAATCAATTCTTTCTCAGTAATACCTAGTGTAAGACCAAGAACTAAATAATCATAAAATGCTTTCTTATACGATTGTTCGTCTTTCTTCTCCCTTAACCTCTCAATCGAGCGATAAACAGCAAGAAAGGCTGATGTTTGGGAATCCACTTCGACCAAAGGTGTGGCCGTATAACGATAATCAAGGTCCAAGCCTAAAGAAAGCAGAAAATGGACCCCATCCACATACTCTTCCAATATTACAGACTTCTCACTGGGTCCTTTTGTACTCCAAAACTTAAAGCAGCGCGTTTCATTAGCTAACTCTCCTAATTCAACAAGAAGCGCAAGTACTTTTTCCTCAACCTTCTGTCCTTTTTTAATTTCGTGCTGTTGCTCTATATAATGATCTAATTTTCTCTGCATGTCGTAAAAACCTTTCCAATTCATCCTCTACCACTCCTTCCTATTACGTTTAGCCCGTTTTTATTGGTGATAATATATAAACTCAGTCTTCTTGGAAACTCCGTTCCGAGACACTTTGTGAGAGGTGGGTCCGATGGAACAGAACCCTATTTAAAAAATTCCTCATTAAATGTATCATTTTTTGAAACAAAAGGATACGTTCATACGTATGAAAGCAAAAGAACAGATTACAGGGAGATGAAAGTTATGATCATCCTATTATTCCGGTTGCTCTTACTGATCGCCATAGCCTTCATTATTTATACCGCCTATAAATTCATTGTCAATCCAAAGAGGAAATTAGAGCTTGCCAGAGACAAGAAACAATTTTATTTTCATGATAACAAGGAGAATACAAAAGAAAACTTTTTGATGACTCTTAAAGGACATGTTTTTGAAGGAGAGAAATACTTAGGGACCACCGAGGATTCGTTCGAGGTGATCAACATTAGTGTGAGTGTACACAACCCTGAAAAGTTACAGGGCCTCGATAGAGAGGATCTTTACTTTATGGAAAAAGAAATATTGATTCGCTATCCTTATGCTTCCATTGAGTGGAAATACCCAATGAACCGCTTGATCATCCAACCATTAAGAAATCATGATGAATAAAAGCCCCACTCCTTTGAGTGAGGCTTTCTTTTATGGACTCGTTTGGAAAAAATCTCTCCATAGAAACACTTCATATTTTTTACGTATCAAAAAGCATAATCCAATTAAACCTCCGGAAAAAAGGATCATCACCGGGATGGAAAACAAGGAAATCCATTGTCCGACAGATGTATAAACGACGGCTAAGGGTAAGTTTGCAAATAATGATGACTTCGCATATTCTTTAAAGTCTGCGCTAATTTCCAATAAACAATAGGAAAGTAAATGAAAATGAATAAAAGGTACTAGCCTTAGTATTGCGACTTGTTTTACCGTCAAATGAGAGTTTTTCTTCAACCATTTTTCTTTTAACGACCTCAATTTCTTTAAGCCAGAAGGAACAAGCCTGATGGTGCGATAAAACAATAAACTCGAGAGCATTGTACCCACCACCGAATACGCACTTCCAGCAATAGGCCCAAATAAAACGCCACCCGTAATACAAACGAGCATAACAGGTAAAAACAAAAATGGTCGTAATAAATGAATAGCAATGAATAAGAGCGGTGCCCAGGCTTCTTGATGTTCTAACCATGCAAAAATGGTACTTGCTGTTTCGCCCATCTCTTCCCCCTCCCTGTCTACATAATATGACAGAGCCGTTAGAGATAGAACCGATTCACCAGGTAGGCCATTCCTGCGATATACAAAAGGGTAATGAGAGGAAACCCAAGTTTGAACGAAGTATGTTTCGTTTTATGCCTAAATACACTCATGCCAATCCACCCTCCAAGAGCCCCCCCTGCTAAAGCTATTCCCCAGAGTTTCTTTTCTTCAATCCGCCAAGATCCTCGTTTAGACCGACGTTTATCTATCCCCATCATAATGAAAAGGATTAGGTTAATGACGATTCCATACATTCCAACAAGAATAACAACATCCATAATAATACTCCTTCCTCCTCAATACCATTTGCTCCACAAACGTCCGGAAGCTGAGTCTTCCAAAATGCTGGATCACTTATTATGTAAATCCATAGGTTTCTGAATATAAAAAAGAACCATTTCCTACCGATCGGAAATGGTTCTTTATCATTGTCATTTTATTACTTAAGAGCAGATTTAGCTTGCTCTGCTAGGCTTGCGAAACCTTGCTCATCGTTTACAGCAAGATCAGCTAGCATCTTACGGTTAACTTCAACACCTGCAAGCTTCAAACCGTGCATTAGACGGCTGTAAGAAATGTCGTTCAAACGCGCTGCAGCGTTGATACGAGCGATCCATAGCTTACGGAAGTCGCGTTTTTTCTGACGACGGTCACGGTAAGCATACTGACCTGATTTCATTACTTGTTGTTTTGCAGTTTTGAATAGTGCATGTTTTGAACCATAATAACCTTTTGCTAGTTTAAGGACACGGTTACGACGTTGGCGTGTCACTGTTCCACCTTTTACTCGTGGCATGGTAATCCCTCCTATTTAAATCAATGTATATTAGTCGTTTGGAAGCATGTGCTTGATGCGGCGGTAGTCTCCAGCAGAAACTAGTGCATCTTTACGCAACTTACGCTTTTGTTTTGTAGATTTGTTCGCGAACAAGTGGCTAGTGTAAGCGTGAGAACGTTTCACCTTACCTGTTCCAGTCTTTTTGAAGCGTTTTTGAGAACCTTTATGGGTTTTCATTTTTGGCATGTGAATTTCCTCCTTTAACTTGATACAATTCCTTACTTCTCGTTAAGAGGAGCAAGCATTAAGAACATACTACGACCTTCCATTTTAGGCTTGGTCTCAACTTGGGCAATGTCTTTGCACTCATCCGCCATGCGTTCAAGTACTTTTTGTCCAAGTTCTTTGTGAGTGATTGCACGACCGCGGAAACGGACAGATGCCTTCACTTTGTCACCTTTCTCCAAGAACTTACGCGCGTTACGCAGTTTCGTGTTGAAGTCATGGTCTTCAATCCCAGGGCTGAGACGAACTTCCTTGACTTTGATGACGGTTTGTTTCTTACGAGCTTCTTTTTCTTTCTTCTGCTGCTCGAAACGATACTTTCCGTAGTCCATCACTCGGCAAACCGGAGGCTTCGCATTTGGCGCTACCATAACAAGATCAAGATTCGCATTCGCTGCGATATCTAAAGCTTCATTACGTGGTTTAACTCCAAGTTGCTCACCATTTACGTCGATCAGACGAACTTCACGGGCACGGATTTTCTCATTAACGTTCATGTTATCCTTGCTAATATCGAGCCACCTCCAACAAATTTTAGAAAACTTATATGAGATCTGTCATCGACAAGATTTCCTGATGCAAATAAAAAAAGTGTCGGTACACATACTGCACCCACACGACTCCTAATAATCAAAGGAATAAGTGACCTGCCAACTGCGCTGTGCGTCGATCAGGTGAGAAGCGGGTGCTCCTACTTGTCTCTAGATCCGTTCATTCAGTTACCTAAATTATAATAGCATGCCTTATGATGCATGTCAACAACTAAACTCCGCCGACATGACTACTTAAACTAGGATAAGGCATGCACCCGCAAAAATCAAGGCTTTTTTAGCCAGGACTCACCATCCACCTTCTTCCACTATAGCTCTTGTTTGTGAAAGACTCAGTTTCGAGACTTTTGGTGAGCGCATGGGGGCTGCGGGGAATGGCTCGCTTTCCGCGGGAGCGCGGTGAGCCTCCTCGAGCTTCGCTCTGCGGGGTCTCACCCTGCACTTTTTTCCCGCAGGAGTCTCCCCATTCCCCTCCGCCCCTTTGCCTTTATGGTATCTCGAAACCACTTCCGGAATAAGCTGCTTTTATGCACATGGTAATTTGGAGGGAAATGAACTCCTAAGCACGCTATTTAGCGAAAAGCTTGTTATAGAGTGCTTTATGCTTATAACACCAGGATAGTGGACGGCACCTTCCCATAGTAAAGGGGGGCGTTTCTCATCTTCATGGAATGGGGTGGTTGGGAAGCTGCGAGACTTCCGTGGGAGAAAGGAGGTAGGCGAGATCTCGCAGGACGAAGTCCGAGGAAGCTTGCCACTCCCCCACAGGAAAGACCAGCTATAGAAAGTCAAGGTTGAACCGCAAGATTTTACGGTTCTTTTAAGGCTTATTTGGCCACGCCAAATAAGCCTCATGAAAGAGGAATTTAAAAGCTTTTTGACCT